>NZ_CAJRAF010000004.1:318480-636961 GCF_907164905.1 Dyadobacter sp. CECT 9275
CAAAGTTATACGCTAATTTTACCGGAAATCAGTCTTGTCCGGGAAAGAACCATGCGTCGTTGCCATTTTATACTTTTTGTACTTTTTATTTTTAATAATACTTTTGCTCAGACTTTAAGGTTCGGTTTTGCCGACAGCACGTTTTTACCCCCAAAACCGGCTGGTCAAATGCACGGAATTTCTGGCATTGAATATATTAAGTCGAAGAAGCAATGGCATTTTGCGAGCGACAGAGGCGCCTATTATATTTTTGAGGGAATCCGCAATATCAGGGATTTCGGAAAGCTGGAAGACAAGATTACCCCAAAACTAACCCCTTACTGGTTTGAATCCATCCGTGTTGATCCGGTGACGGACAGGTTCTTTTTTGCAGTCGAAAACGAGTACAAACCATTATGGGAAAATCCCGATACCACCACTTATGTTGCTTACTACAACCAGTACCTTCCCAAAAAGTTTACCCCTGCTTACCTGATCCCCCCAACACACCTTTTTGCGGATAACAAAGGAATTGAAGCAATAGCCATCTCGGACAGCGGGAAAGTGTGGATTGCACCCGAAGCTGGCTGGAAGGGCGAGGCAACCCTGCTGCAGGATACCATCCATATTTTACGCTTTGCGGATCATGGTGCCGGATATATGCAGGAAGGTATTTACAGCTACAACCTGGAAAGAAATGGTTGCCCCAACAGTACCTCAGGTGAAGAACTGGGAGGTATTTCTGAAATTGTAGCACTGGGAGAAAACCAGCTTCTGGTACTGGAAAGGTGTTATGACAACGGACCCGGCGGATCGGATCGGATAAAGGCCCGGTTATGGCTGGCAACCGTGCAGGGCCGTCAATTGATAAAATCCCCTGAACCAGCTTTTGACTTTAATAAAGAATTGCCCTTCGCCCCGGATAACCTGGAGGCAATGGCCTGGTGGCCGTCCGAAAACGGAAAAAGGCGATTGCTCATCGTGAGTGACGATAACCCTGGCCTGAAAAACAAACAAAGAACCCAGCTTATTCTGCTGGAAGAAAACTAAAGCCTCCGCCAGGTCGCAAACGCTTCTATTTATCATTCTACCGGTTTTGATTATAAGCAAATAAGGTTTTTGCAAATCGGGAAGCCACAGCTGGACGAGGCAAAGCTGCAAACTTGTATATTAGCTCAAAATCCATCTTGGCTCATCCGACCTCTTATTTCTGAACCCAGCTGTTCTGTATGAAAAAAATTCTGCTATTGCTAACACTCCCTTTTCTTGCTTCTGCGCAGGACGCTCAGGATCAGATCATTGAAAAAGCTGCGAAAATACATAAAAGGGTTTTAACCATAGACACCCATGCCGACGTCCCCATTAATATGATGAAGGATGGTTTTGACATTTCGGTAGAGCACGATTACGAAAAAGATGGGTCGCAGATTGACTTCCCAAGAATGAAAAAAGGTGGCATGGACGCCATGTTTTTCGCGGTATATCTCGGGCAAGGCAAAAGAACGCCGGAAGCTAACGCAGAAGCAAAAAAGAACGCTCTTGCTATTTTTGATAAAATCCATGAGGCGGTAAAGCTGCACCCCGACATGGCAGGGATAGCCACTACCTCCAAAGAGGCCTACCGGCTGAAAAAAGATGGGAAACGAGCCGTTTTTTTTGGAATGGAAAATGGCTGGCCAATAGGGGACGATCTTAAAAACCTGAAATTATACTATGACCGGGGACTGCGGTATATCACCCTTTCGCACTCGTTGAACAATGATATCTGCGACTCTTCCATGGACCCCGACGGACCTGAACATAATGGCCTGAGTAAATTTGGTGAGACAGTGGTGCAGGAAATGAACAGGCTGGGCATTATGGTGGACATTTCCCATGTGTCGGACTCAACTTTTTACGATGTCATTACACTTACTAAATCCCCGGTAATTGCATCTCACTCTTCCTGCCGGGCTTTGTGTAACGTCCCCAGAAATATGACCGACGATATGATCAGAACACTTGCCAAAAACGGAGGAGTCATACAGATCAATTTCGTGCCTGGTTTTGTAAAAAGGCCATCTGAGCAGCAGGAACTTTCCATGAAGGCATTGAGAATGAAACTTCGGCAGACGGATCTTTCCGAACAGGACAGACAGGTTTTACAGGAGGAAATGAAGGCGAGCAGTAAAAAATATGAGCATGATTTACCAACTGTAAAAGACGCTGTGGACCATATTGAACATGTCATCAGATTGACGAGTGCGGACCATGTTGGAATTGGTATGGATCTTGATGGAGGAGGAAAGGTGCAGGGCCTGCATGATGTGAGCCAGATAGGTGCCATTACCGAAGAACTGGTTCGGCGGGGTTATTCGGAAAAAGACATTGCCAAAATCTGGGGTGGTAATGTGATGCGGGTGCTGGACCAAGTGGAGAAAATAGCCAAAACTTTGTAATAGAGTTGGGTATTGACAGCCAATCGTTTCTAAAAAACCTTTAAAAAAATATATACATTTTAAGAAATAGTTTAATAAAATTGTAAATATTACATGCTGATAACACCTTTATCAATTACTATATAATCCCCAATGGCAAAATCAACCAAGAAGAAAACAGAACTCCCTTCTCCTATTTCTGTGGACAACGGCCTGGCAGCAAAACGGCATCAGCTTGGTCCCGTGGAAGCAGTGAGCCGGTTTACTGATTTTGATATTCACCTTTTCCGCCAGGGGAAACATTTCAAACTCTACGAAAAACTGGGCGCCCATGTCATAGAACATCAGGGCGTGATAGGTACCTACTTCGCTGTCTGGGCTCCTAACGCCCGTTTTATTTCGGTGATCGGTAATTTTAACGGATGGAATAAAGAAACCCATGCCCTTACAGCCCGCTGGGACAGCAGCGGTATCTGGGAAGGCTGGATACCCGACGTAGGCGTGGGCGAGGTATATAAATTCCTGGTCGTTACGGCGGAAGGGGAACATCTCGAAAAATCTGACCCGTTTGCATTCTGGTGCGAGGTGGGCCCCCGTACGGCTTCCATCGTGTTTGATACCTGGTACGAATGGACCGATACCCAATGGATGCAGGACCGGAAGGAAAAAAATAAGCTGAATGCACCTATTTCGGTCTATGAAGTCCATTTAGGCTCATGGCAAAGGGATCCGTCAGACCCTGACCGCCATATTACTTTTAAGGAAATTGCCGAATCGCTGGTGCCCTATGTCAAGGAAATGGGTTTCACACACGTAGAACTGATGCCCGTGATGGAGCACCCGTATGCCCCGTCGTGGGGGTATCAGATCACTGGTTATTTCTCTGTCGCATCTCGACTGGGTACTCCGCAGGAACTGATGTATCTGATCAACGCCCTGCATGAGGCTGGGATTGGAGTTTATGTGGATTGGGTACCTTCCCATTTTCCTGGCGACATCCACGGATTGTATCGTTTCGACGGTACTGCCTTGTATGAGCACGACGACCCTAAGAAAGGATACCATCCCGACTGGAAGAGCTATATTTTTAACTATGGCAGAAACGAGGTACGCTCATTTTTGATCAGCAATGCCCTCTTCTGGCTCGACCGGTATCATACCGATGGCCTTCGCGTGGATGCCGTTGCTTCCATGTTATATCTTGATTATTCAAGAAAACACGGTGAATGGATCCCGAATGAATTCGGTGGTCGTGAAAACCTGGAAGCAATTTCACTTCTCAGGGAAATGAATATTGCCGCCTATTCGGCCTTTCCTGATATCCAGACAATCGCAGAAGAATCCACTGCATTCCCGGGTGTATCAAGGCCGGTTTTTGTGGGGGGCCTTGGTTTTGGAATGAAATGGATGATGGGCTGGATGAACGATACCCTGAAATATTTTGAAAAAGACACCTCATTCAGGAAATGGCACCAGGATATGCTCACGTTCAGTCTCGTATATTCCTTTTCCGAAAACTTTATGCTGCCCCTCTCCCACGATGAGGTAGTGTACGGTAAAAAATCAATGCTTAGTAAAATGCCCGGCGATGAATGGCAAAAGTTTGCTAACCTCCGGGTGTTATATACCTATATGTTCACTCATCCGGGCACGAAACTGATGTTCATGGGAAGTGAATTCGGGCAAACCTCGGAGTGGAATTTCCAGCAAAGCCTTGACTGGCACTTACTGGAACTGGCACCTCATCAGGGTATGCAGGCTTGTGTAAAAGCGCTGAATCACCTTTACCGGACCGAACCCGCCATGTACGAATTCACGTTCAGCAGCGAGGGTTTCGAATGGATTGATACCCAAGATCGCGAGAACTCGGTACTGATTTATTCCCGTAAGTCCAGGGATTACAAACAGAACATTGTGGTGATCCTCAATCTTACGCCGGTCCCCCGTCAGGGCTACCGTGTTGGGGTACTTTCCGAAGGCGAATGGGTCGAAATTTTCAACTCCGACAGCGAAGAGTTTTATGGCAGCGGACAGATAAACACCCAGCCAGTGACCGCCGAAAAAGAAAACTGGCATGGAAGAGCCTATTCGCTCAGACTGGATCTCCCGCCACTGGGGGCAACCGTTTTGAAATTGAAAAAGGAATAAAAAAATGGTTTTCCAAGACTTTTATGCTTATCGTAAGTCTAAACGCTAAGTAAATAGTTTCAGGCAGGGAGGTGATCCCTGCCTTATTTTTTATACAATTCTTTACCTTTGTCAGATCAACCGTAATATCCGAAATGAAAAATAGTGTATTAGCGATTCTTTTCTTTCTGTCCGTTTCAACTTCCATAAGTGCACAAAGCCTGTCTAGGGTCACCTCCGGTATAGACCTGGGATTTGGTTATGACTATGATAAAAAGATATCGGTTCCTGCCGTCACCTACCACCAGGAATTAAGCTTACGAAATTTCTCCTGGTTCAATATCGGCTGGGGCGTCAGGACATCGGGTTATTATGCCGGCCGTACCGATCTTATCCCGAAAAACACGGCACTTTCTGGTGATACCTTAAAATTCGGAAAGGTTACTTCCAATAGTGTAAGCTTTTTGCTTGGCGCCAACGTACGTTTATGGCATTTCGAAATCGGTGCTAACACGGATATCTTCGGAGTTACCTTTGGCGCCCGCAGACGCGGATTGTATACGTCATCGAGGCTTGGCGGCGCAGGGGAAGAATATTACAATGCTTATGTCAAAAGTACGCCCACTGCTGTCCATGCCCTGCCCCTTCTGCTTGATAAACAGGCGGGGCAATCGGAAATATACCTGAGATACTGGATCACACCCCGCATAGGTGTAAAATTTGCGTACATACATGGCCGTACCACTTATGTTTCGGAAGTAAAACTAAACAATGACCAAAAGCGGTTTTCGACCACCTATGGCGTACCTTACGTTGCGCTGTCTTTTCCTATTTTCAACTGACCGCGGTCAGTAAACATTTTCTCTTACATCGATGACTGAAAAGCTTACCGATTCGCATAAGTACAACCTCTGGACAAAAAGGCTGATCGCCAACGGAATGGATATTCATCAGATAGATGAGCTCTATACGCGCAGAACCGGTAAAGGAGATGTACTCTTCTCCCTGGTATATACCGATGCCAGCACGCCGGAAGGATATAAAATCCCACCAATTTGTTTCATCAAGGGAGAGGTAGTATGTGTTCTCATCTGCTTTATTGACATAGAAACAAGGGAAAAATTCCTGCTGCTGGTTCAGCAACGCAGAATCTGCGACGGCTCGCTTACTTTTGAACATCCCGCCGGAATGCTCGACAGCGAAAGTGACGCAGCTGCGGTAGCAGCAAGGGAAGTATGGGAAGAAACCGGCATTGAAATCGCAAAGGAAAGCCTGATTCAATTGGGAAAAGAGCCCTGTTATCCCTCAACCGGTACCAGCGACGAAGCGATGTACTTCTTCTACTGTGAAATCGAACTGACAGGCGAAGAGATCCGTGGTTATCATAACCAGGCTCAAGGGCTTTTATCGGATCATGAATACATCAATACCTACGTGGCCCCCTTTGCCGAAGGCCACAAGCTTATCACCAACAGCAATGGTTTATTGCTCAACTTCCTGTATCTTAAAGATGTAGCCGACTGGGAGCTTTTGAAAGCACTATAGGTGATTTTTTATCTCAACAAATTTTCCCTTAAAATTGTCAATAAAATAAAATAGCGCCTATATTTGCACCCCGGTAGATAAAAGCACCCATAGTTCAATGGATAGAATTTCGGTTTCCGGTACCGACGATATGAGTTCGAATCTCGTTGGGTGCACATTTCTTTATCACAGCCATTTTTATTCTGCAACTCCCTGATAATTAAAATCCGTTAGATCCTCAGGGACATTATGGCCTTTGCATATCCCCGGGAATCTGGTTGTAAGTTGATCATACTGTTTGTTTTCAATAGTTAACTCCGCAAATCCATAGAAGATGGTGGTAGTAATTGACCAGAAGAACTTTACCGATGCGTTTTCACGGAATCTTTTGGTGAGTAGCGGCTATTTCTGATCATACGCACTGACTTCCTTGATTTTGTACAAGTAGGATCAGGTAATCTGATTTCCATGCTGGGTTAATTATAATATGGCTCACACCAACTAAAATTCTGCTCAACAATGGCAGATTTTCGACTACTCACAAATTCCAAAAAAGATAAAGACGCCGGAGAATGCTTCTTTTCTGCAAGCCAGACCAGGCTCCACGTTGTCTTTATGGGTAACCCCTGAACGTTTATTATTTCCAGTTCATGATTACTTAGTTCATTTCTGATACCTATCAAAGGCATAATCGAATAACCCAATCCTGCCAAAATGGCTTGTTTAACTGCTTCATTAGAAGTAAGCTCCATTTTTTTGACAACAGTAATATTCTGTTCAGAGAAAAAGCGTTCCATGGCTAGTCGGGTACCAGAGCCCTTTTCCCGAAAAATTAAAGGCAAGCTTTGAAACTGTTCCTTTACATCATTTTTAATCTTGACTTTTTGCCCAGCCTTACCAACAAGAAAAAGCCGATTGGGCAGAAGATCCAGCCGGTCAATATTGATAGTAGTCGGTAAAATAGAAACAAGGGCAAAATCTATCTCGTTATTTTCTAAGCTTTCAAGGACTCTATTCTTGTTGGTTACATCCAGTAACAGTTCAATTCCTGCATGCTTGGAAAGGAAGTCAGAAAGAAAGAATGGCATCACATACTTTCCGGTCGATACAACGGAGATTTTCAGCTTTCCGGTCATTCCCCCTTTATATGCCAGTGTTTTGTAATTAATAGCGTGCACCTGTTCAATAATGCTCTCTGCTGCCGTAGCGATCTCACGTCCGAAGTCAGTGATGTATATCTTCCTTCCTATTACCTCGGTCAGGGGGATGTCGAATTGTGCTTCGAAGTTTTTAAGCTGAATAGATACGGCTGGCTGAGATAAATGAAGCTCTTCTGACGCTTTGGTAACACTCTGGGATTTTACGACAGCTAAAAATATTCGAAGTTGGTTCAGGGTATAATTCATAAATTATCATTATACTAATCATTACAAATATAAATAAAAATTTATGAATTCTTAAAAATAGCTTTGCAGCTGTACAATCAAATAAATCAGAATGACAACAATTACAGTAGCAAAAGGTGATGGGATCGGCCCGGAAATCATGGATGCCACCCTTAAAATTATTTTGGCCGCAGGAGCCCGAATAGAAATTGAAGAAATTACGGTTGGAGAGGCCGTGTACCTGGCTGGGAACACCGCCGGGATAACACCTGAGGCATGGGAGGCTATCCGACGTAATAAGATTTTTTTGAAAGCCCCCATTACTACGCCTCAAGGCGGGGGGTATAAAAGCTTAAATGTGACGACTCGTAAATTTTTAGGACTTTATTCAAATGTAAGGCCCTGCATTAGCCTTCATCCTTTTGTAAGTACAAAGCACCCAGCAATGGATCTTGTAATAGTACGTGAAAACGAGGAAGACCTATATGCAGGTATCGAGCATCAGCAAACAGATGAAGTAGTACAATGCCTCAAATTGATCAGCCGACCGGGATGTGAAAAAATCATTCGTTATGCATTTGAATACGCCCGGCAACAGGGAAGAAAAAAAGTCACCTGCTTTACAAAAGACAACATTATGAAACAAACAGATGGTCTGTTCCACCGTGTCTTTGACGAGATCGCGACAGAATACCCCGATATTGAGAATGAGCACTGGATCATTGATATCGGAGCAGCAAAACTGGCAGATACTCCACAGGTTTTCGATGTGCTGGTCATGCCAAACCTCTACGGTGATGTACTTAGCGACGTGGCAGCGCAGATAGCCGGATCAGTTGGACTGGCCGGTTCCGCTAATATTGGGGAAGAATGCGCAATGTTTGAAGCGATCCATGGTTCGGCACCAAGAAGAGCTGGCCAAAATATGGCAAATCCATCGGGACTCCTGCAAGGAGCAATCATGATGCTGAATCACATAAGCCAGACAGACATAGCCGAAAAGGTACAAAACGCATGGCTGAAAACGATTGAGGATGGAATCCATACCTATGACATATTTAAAGAGGGAACCAGCAAAGTGCAAGTCGGAACCAGTGAATTTGCAGATGCAGTCATCGCAAACATTGGGAAAAAACCATCAAAATTAAAACCGGTTGCATACACGAAGAATGTAACAATTACACTTCCGCGTTATAAGCGAAAACCACAAGCCAAAAAGGAATTGATTGGTGTGGATGTATTTGTCCACTGGGATGGATCAGACCCGAACGAACTCGCACAGCAGGTCCAGAAATTAGATGCACAAGACATTAGCCTGCGCATGATCACCAACCGGGGCATAAAAGTTTGGCCGAACGGGTTTAAGGAAACGTTTTGTACGGACCATTGGCGATGCCGGTTTCAGCACAAGTCGGGGCAAGTCATTGACAAAGCCGTTGTAGTTAGGCTTCTGTCCAAATGCCTGGAAGAAAACATTGATGCAATAAAGACCGAAAACCTCTATGCATTCGACGGGAAGCCAGGGTTTTCCTTAGGGCAAGGACAGTAAAAAAGTAGGAGATATTTAAAAGACTAGCAAATTTCAAAAAAAACTAACGATCTCATGATGACTATTCAATTAATAAAAGGGGAGTTTTCCGCTAGTGATGCTTTGGGGATAATTACGAATCTTATCCAAACTAAAATTAAATATCATGAGCAAAAGATAAGCTCCGATATGAGCGAGGAGGATATTAAGTTTCGAGAGAAAAAAATAAAAAAACTGCAAGAAGACCTGTCCGAAGTAAAAAAACACATAGCCGGGATCCCAGGAAATGTGGCACTGGCATCCCATGTAAATATTGAATAACCCAACGAACTCCTTTCATAAAAATGCATTCATAGCCAAAAACCAATTACGCATAAATATGGAAAATGCCGAAATCTCACTTATTTCCGGGGTATTTGAGTCTGATGATGCCCGAGATCTCCTGCTAGGCCTGATCAACCAAAAGATTCAATATCACCAATTAAAAAATTTCAGCCAACAGGAACGATATGGCACTGTTGACAACCAAAGTACATCCAGGATCAAAGAGCTGGCACAGGCCCGACTTAATGTTGAAGAATATACAAAACTTGCCACGTCCCTTGGATGCACCTTGTCTGTTCATGCCAGGATTTCGATCCAATTACTACCTCCAGCTGGGGTAATGTAACCTGAAAATCTAAACATGAATTTTCAAAAGATAACATGAAAGTCCCGTTATGCAAAGCAAAGTACTTGCAGCCGAATTCCCATTAATTAATTCTCTGTTTTGCTATTTAACCTTCGGTATTATTCTGCGTATCGTTGACCAGCTGCTGAGGCCTGTGCTAGGCAAGATGTCTCCGATCACGATTGCAAAGAAAAATAGCCCGTTCGCAGACAAGCTACCGAAGACACCCACGTGAAGCTAGAATGTGCTCTGGGAGGGCTTTTCTGCCTAGCATCATCCTGCACAACGGATGGTACTAGGCAGAAATTTACGCCAGCCTGCTGATGGCAAAATTAAAATTCGATACTGGCACTTTTAATAACAAATTTCTTACTGCCTCCGCCAGTCTGGATCAATTTGATACCAGAAGCAACAATTTTATGACCAGTAACTGTAACGGAAAAGCTGCCATCCGGGTCAAATGTGAGACCATCAACGCCAATATTTACTTGTCCAGCTGGAATATTCAGGATATCATCTCCCACTTTGCATATTCCGGGGAAAGTTTACCAGTGATTCCGGACGAAAGGTTACCAGTTTTTCCGGATGAAAGGTTACCAGTAGCTGCTGGTTTAGATCACTAAGAATGTGTCTATGATTTATCAATATTAAAGTTTTATTTTCTTCTTCTCAAGGAGCGGCCTAAAAGATCGATTTTATTAGCCGAAGCTGTCAATCTGTCAAGGATCGCATCAGCGACGGTGGGCTCGTTTATGAATGCATACCAACTGTCGAGTGGAAGCTGAGAGGTGATTATGGTGGCACACTTTCCATACCTGTCTTCAAGGATGTCCAGCAAGGCGAGTCTGGCGTCATGGGTAAGCGGTTTTAAGCCAAAATCGTCAAGGATTAAGACCTGGTGGCTGGCGATATTCTTGATCCATTTGAGGTAAGAGCCATCCAGTTTGGCCTGAATGAGTGTTTCCAGGAACTTGTTCATTGCAAAGTACAGGGTTTTATAGCCAAGTAGACAGCAGCTGCGCCCTAAGGCGCAGGCAAGGTAGCTTTTACCGGTCCCGGTAGCGCCGGTGATTAAGACGTTTTCTCCCTTTTCGATAAACATTCCGTCTGAAAGACGCATCAGCATTTCTCTGGACAACCCCCTTTCGGGGGTGCAAACAACTTCTTCTAAAATTGCATTATACCGGAGCTTGCTGTTTTTTAGCAGTCGCTCTGTTCGGTAGTGGTTACGGTATTCCATCTCAGCCTGACAGAGCAAAGCAAGTAGCGAATGTGCATCCTCTTGTTGGTGTGAGGGAAGTGCGAGTGCAGCCTGATAGCGTTTGGCCATACCCGTAAGTTTGAGGGTGTTCAACTGTTCCAGTGTCATTTGGGTGTTCATATCGTTATTTGATTAGGTTGGTTACTTTGTTTTGTAGTTCTCCGCTCCTCTGAGATTATTATGTGCAGGGATTGGCGAATGAGCTTCACTGGCTTCTGCCAGAAGATCCATGTTGTTTTCCAGGATGGTATTGATTACACCATAGTTGTACTTATGGCCTTGCAGGGCTCTTTTGCAGGCTGCTTCGACTCTGTCCCCTCCGTGCTCTTTCACCAACCTGAGTATGCCCAGGCAGGGACCATAGGCTTGGTGAATGGTGATCTTGCTCTTCATCAACTCATCGAAAAAAGCACGGGTAGATGGGCCGTTTTCAGAAGCCTTTCTGAGGTAGTATTCCGGATCCCATCCTTTTTGCTGCGCTATTATTTTATGATTTTCAGGCATGTGCTCCAACTGGGTACTGTATCCATGACTCTTAAAGTTTCTGGTATGCAGCGCAATACGTCCATGTCCATAATATATTTCTACATGATCACTGTCGTAAACAATCCGGACTTCTTTTCCAACATAGGTAAAAGGCACGCTGTAAAAGTGCCAGTCTTCCCCAATAACTACATGGTAGTTTTTATGTACTTTACCGCGGGTGTAATGTCTCAGATGGTAGACTGTATCAGGCAAAGCCTGTAATAAACCTTGCTCCTGAGAGACGAAAAGTTCTTGTCTGCTGTAAGTTTTCTTCTGAAAATTCTTCCGGTGATGCTCTTCCAGTTTTTGCATAATTCCTGTATTTATCTCCGCCAGACTATGGAAGGTGGTATTTCGCAGAAGCGCATAAATACGTCGGTACGTGATCAGAACCTGGTTCTCTACAGATGCCTTATCCTTCGGTGAGGCAGGTCGCGTAGCGAGTAAACCGATGTGATTGTGAACAGCCCATTGCTGAAGCATCTCTGGGAAGGTAGGTTCGTATCGGCAGGTTTTACTCACCCACTGTTTCATGTTATCCGAGATAGCGTTTAGGGGTACACCACCTAGATAATCCAGCATATTGTTCAAAGCCGATACGACTTGTGGAAGACTCGCATCCACAAGAGCCTGAACAAAAGAGTAGCCGCTAAAAGGAAGCACACCGACAAGCACAGGGCATTCGATTACCTCGCCACTATCCTGATCAACATAATGAAGCTTGGAGCCTGCAAAATCGACCTCCATCAGCTCTGCTGGAATATGGTATAAATGCATGCTGGGCTTTCTGGTACTCATGGCAGAATCCAGCAACTCACAGAACCGCGAATATTGAAAACCATCTGGATAAGCCTCCAGGTATTCCTGCCAAAGCAGATAGCGTGTCACACCGACCTTTCTGAGCTCCGAAATGAAGTAGTCCGCCTGCTCAAAAAAATGTACTTTGCGAAGATCAGGAACTTGCACCTTACCTGACTTGCCGCCTTCAACCAGCAAATTTAACTCCTGGTCGGTAAGCTCCATGAGTGTGCTATAATTATAATCACTCCCAGCACTCGAGAATATAACGCTGTAATGATGAATTGTAGGCCGTGAGACCTGGGTCTGTTTCGCTATGGATCGCTCTGAATGACCGCGCGAAAGAAGCAACAGTATTTGACGTATTTTTTGCATACTAAGGGATTTGTTAGCCATTCTCTGATAGATTTTGATCGTAATCAAATGTATCAGACAGCGTATTTTAAATCCTTAGTGGTAAACTTTGCAGCGGTCGGCGCTCCGACGGAATAACTGGTAAACTATACGTCGGAATGTCAGGTCGTTATTAACCCAATTTATCCAAAAGTGGTAAAGTTTGCTCCGGAATAAGTGGTAAACTTTCCAATGGAATAACTGGTAAGGTTTGCCCCGGAACAGTGGTAAACTTTCCAGCGGAATGCCTGGTAAACTTTGTAGCGGAATCGTGGTAAACTATAGAGTGGAATATGCACCCACTTTAAATGTACCACCTGTTTCGGCCTCCGCCTGGCTGTGAAAAGTAATCTGAATCAACTTATAAGGATCTTCCTGTTCACATAAAATCGAGTAGTTCCCATTCCCAAATTTCTGAACGGAACTTTTGCCTCTGAAATTTGACCCGTCAATATTAAAACTTCCCGCTTTATCAACAGTCATCATGTCCCTCTCCACTTCATTTTTTCCACAAGAAGTGGCTGCACAAAAAATCAACAAACCACCCGCCAAAGTGGCATTTCTCATCGTCGCTTTTATCAATCGTTTCATATTAGCAATGGTTTTTTAGTACGACCAAAATTAAAACGAGATGTATTTTGGCAGAAACAAATATCGATGAAAGGCGCCTGGAAATCGCTGAGCGTTAGTTAGGAAAAAGGATTGTAGCCAACGTTCTGCTGTTCAGCCTGGAAAAAGATACACGTGCGCCAATCCTGACTGACAATTCATCAACCAGTTTCAACCCAAGGCCATTGAGTCCTTGATGCAGTAGATCCATTACCAGCGCAGACTCGTAGTCATCCTGCGAGAATTCGTTCCCTGTATTTGCTATGACAATGGCGCTCCCGCTTGATTCTTCTTGGTAGCTGATATGAATTTCACCATTTTCACCAGAGGCCTTGATTGCATTCTGTAACAAATTCCGAAGAATTGTCTGAAGAAAATATTCATCTGTCTGGATAATCAGATCTTCTGGAATAGCGTTCTCAATTATAGTTTGATTGGCTTCAATATTGAGTTGCAGCAAATTCAGTGAATTCTTCACTAATGAAAATACCTCCACAGGTCTGATATCGAAGTTGAAAGAATTCATTTGCGTTTTTGACCAAACAAGTAATTCTTCCATCGTCTCTAATAAGGAAGCAGTGGCTGTTTCGATCTTATGACTCAATTCTTTTTTTTGAATTTCAGTTAATAAGCCAGGGTTTAATTTCTGCAATTTAAGAAACTGATATACCTGGCTGATCGGCGAACGAAGGTCGTGGCTGAGAATTCCGAATAGCTTCGCTTTCGTTTTGTTCGCTTCTTCAAGTGCAACAATCACTCGTCCAAGTTCTATATTTTTTGCATTAAGATTCGCAGCCGACTTTTGTTTGTTGCGATAGATCACAATGAGCAAAGCGGCGATTAGTATAAACATCAACGCCGCGGCTGTAAGCCATAACCGTTGCTTTCTGACAAATTCAAGTTCACTTTTTTGCTCGTCTATCTGTTGTTGTTTCGCTTTATTCTGATATTTCCCCTCAGCGTCTGCTATGCTTTTTTTTGATGATTCCAGGTAAAGAGAGTCTCTCAAAGGAACATATCGCTCAAGAGTAAGGTAGGCGTCCTGCCAGCGATTCAATCTGGAATAGCAAAGTGATAGGGTCTGCAACAAAGACAAATATACCTCTGGACCAATTTCGTATCCGACAGTTGCCGACGATTCGAGAAGTGGCAATGCTTTCGCATATTCTTTTTGTTCCACGAGCATTTTTCCCGTCATTAGGTCAAGTTGGATCCGGTCAATATCGCCCAAAAGTTTCCGGTCAATATGATTTGCCCTCAAAATGTAGACATACGCCAGATCAGGTTGTTTCTTCTGTAAATAAAAGTCTGCATACGCCAATTCCGTAGTCATGATATTTATGCTGACCCCAGGATCTTTCGGATGTTTTAAGGATAAAAGATTTAGACTATCAAAATAGACTCTGGACTGAGCGAGGTTTGATTCCAAAAGGAAAGCTTCGGCCATCCTTTTGTAATAATAACTTATATAATCCAGTGTATTTTCAATATACGGTGGGAGTGTAATCTGAACTCTGTCTGGCTATCTAGGTTGGTTCAAATTTAATTTTTCTTTTCGATTTCAAATGCTTTTTTGCTTGTTATTGGGTTTGTCAAGGGCGGCGGAGGCACGAAGCCGTTTATATACCCTTGATAAATTCAATAGCAGGCTATTTTTGCGTTTCATATTGGGAAGCAAAATTAAAGGTCCATCCGCATTCTGTCGCCAAATTTGATATGCAATTGTTGGGCGGTAAGTGCCCAATTTTGTAAAGGGGAGGTCCACTTCCGACTTATATTCTCAACCGCCAGATAGATCAATTTTAACAGGGCCATATCATTAGGGAAGGCACCTTTTGTTTTTGTAATTTTTCTGACTTGCCTATGAAAGCCTTCTACGGCATTGGTCGTGTAAATAAGTCTTCTAATTTGCTCATCATAAGCAAAATAGGTTGACAGTTTATGCCAATTATTCTGCCAAGATTTGATCACAACCGGATATTTGGGGCCCCATTTATCGTTGAGTTTATCCAGCTCTAACTCTGCTTTATCTTTCGTGGGCGCCTGGTAGACCGTTTTTAGGTCTTGCATGAAAGTTTTTTGATCCTTAGAAGCGACGTATTTAAGCGAATTTCTGATCTGATGAATGATGCAACTTTGAATTTCCGATTCCGGGAATGACGCCAATATTGCCTCGGAAAAGCCAGTAAGATTATCGGTACAAGCTATCAAAATATCTTTCACTCCCCTGGATTTCAGATCTGTAAGTACTGAAAGCCAGAAGTTAGCGCCCTCGCTTTCTGAGACATACATGCCAATCAAGTCTTTATAGCCATGTCGATTCACACCAAGCACATTGTAGACAGCCCGTGTCACGACCCGGCCTCCATCTCGCACCTTATAATGCATAGCATCCAACCAAACAATGGTGTAAAGGCTTTCTAGTGGCCTACTTTGCCATTCCTTGACTTGCGGAATTACTCTTTCTGTGATTTCGGAGAGTGTTGCATGAGATATTTCAACGTCATACATCTGTTGAATGTGATCAGATATATCGCGAAAACTCATGCCCTTACTGTATAATCCAATAATTTGAGGAGCGAGGTTATCAGCCAGGACCGTTTCGCGTTTCTTGACAATTTGTGGGGAAAAGCTGCTCTTTCGGTCTTCTGGCGTAGTCAGAGTAATTTCACCAGACATAGTCTTTAAGCGTTTGCTGCCTTTGCCATTGCGTTTGTTACCGGATTCCCGCTCCTGCTCACTGAGATGAGCATTCATTTCTGACTCAAGAGCACTTTCCAAAAATTGTTGAAGTAGCGGAGCGAAGACCCCGTCTTTACCAGTCAACGATTGTCCTTTCATCAACTGTTCCAGCGCCTTGTCGCGCATCTGTTCGAATTCTGTCTTTTCCATGTTCTGTCTTAAAGTTAAAACTTTTAGACAGAGTTCATTTTACAGTCTCTATACGGTCTGGCCTCTCCGAGATATTGAATGGCCTTTTCACTCTTTTCCTGGTCCAGATATACTTCGGCCAAATTGACCAGATCTATCACAACTTCTTCCCGATCCGTGATCAAACCATTGGCAATCATTGCTTTCTTACCCTCGATCCCTTTCAACAGGTAAAATATCTGCTTCTCATACTGCCCTATCATGTTATAGTAGCGTGCCACAGAAGCATATAAAGCTACTTTTTCCTTCACATTCTTGGTAGAGTCGATAAACGCCAGTGACTCCCGAAGCACTCCCTTGCTTCTGTCCGTGGTTCCTACATGCTGAGAATAAATGATAAATAGCCTGTCTAGGGCATTCCTGATTCTTTTAGCATTTCCTGAGAGATATGCATATTTTTTTGACAACAGATAGTGCATTTCCGAGCTGTCCATTGTTACCTGATTCTCATGAACAACACCGAGATAAAAATGAAAACGTGACCGGTTAAAGTTGTCGTCAGAAGGCGAAATTCTCAAACCATAGCTCGCCAATTTTCGCTCCCCTGCTAAGTTCCGCGCAAAAAAAAGGGAGTCACACAACTCAGCCAACCGCTGGAGTTTTTGCCCAGACGTCCTATACCCAGACAAATCGGGAAGCGATTGCGCCTGCGCAAAAGAGTAAAATAGAAGAAAAAAGAGTAAACACCTTCTCATACCTATTAACTAACGTGAATTCGGGGTAAAATTACAATTACTTCAGCAACAGTTTGGACAATAGTACCTTTTATCACTTTCCTGGTTTCAACTCCGCTTTCGCCCAGCTGACTTCCACTTTTGTCACCCATGTTTAGCGGATAAATAGTATTGCCATTGTTCCCGGTAAAACGCTTTTCGCTTTCTCCAAATCACCGATTTCCTAATCCCGGTTGATTTCAAGCAACAATTCGAATCTCGTTGGGGGCACACAAAAAGAGACAACCTGGTTTATTTCCAAGCTGTCTCTTTTTTTAGTTCATTAGGCCCGAGCCAACGAATTTAGTTTTCAGACTCATCCGGTCCAAAGTTTAGGGGATCGCTTTCGTACCCCAGCATGGCAGAACGGCATACAACCCTCTTCATTTCCTTGGCCACCTTTTTACATCAGGCCCACCTGGCTTCTACTTTTAAGCTGTTTCCTGGTAGACTCCGTTAATTCACGGTTGGCCAGTGCGCGGCATTCAGCTAACGCATCGCTAAACATCATCTGCTGCGGCGGCGTTTTTTGTGTTGCAGCGGAAGGGCCTCTCAGTGCCCCCACCAGTCCAAGTTCTCTGGCTACATAAACATAACGGATTGCATCGATGACTACTCCAGCGGAATTGGGGGAATCCTGCACAGAAAGCTGGGCATCCAGGATCACCGGAGCCCCCATGAAGCCTTCCAGTTCCAGCCTGAAATTGGCTACCTTGTTATCGCCATAATAGGCAATGTATTCGGAAGGCCCCGCATGGAGAAAACTATCGTTGGTAGAAATCCCCCTTATGTCGTTCTGCGCCCTGATCACATTTTCCTTCGATATCTTTTTAGACTGTAGCCTGCCCTTGTCCTCCATATTAAGGAAGTCGGTGTTGCCCCCTACATTACGCTGGATATGGGCTTTTACGTGATGACCTCGCTCAAAAGCAAGTTCTTGTAACATCTGGGATACGATGCTGGCCCCAAACTGGCTGCGCATGTCGTCGCCGATGAGCGGAATACCCGCCTGCACAAACTTTTGCTCCCAAACAGGGTCCGATGCAATAAATACAGGGATGCAGTTCACTAATGAGATGCCCAGTTCCAGACAAATTTCAGCATAAAATTCCGTGGCTAGCTGAGATCCGACAGGCAGATAATTAATTAAAACTTCCGCCTGGTGGTGTTTCAGCTGCTGAACAATCTCTGCTCTTAAAACGGCAATAAAGGAAGCATCGTAATTACTTTTGCTACCCAAAACATCTGTTTTTTTCAGTTCTTCCTTTACCACAAACCGGCTGTCTGCCGGATAAAGTGACATCTGTGGAGAAACTCCGTCAATAACCGGCGACCGGTATACCAGTGCTTCCGAAGAAATCTCGCGATTCAGTACGATCGCACAGTTGGGTCGCGCAAAAATCGCATCTTTTAATGTAAGCCCTATTTTCCTCTCATCAATGTCAAAACAACAAACAAACTCAATATCCTTTGCCTTGTACCCACCTATATCATCCGCCATCAGCCCCGAGGTATTTTCCGAATATCTGGTGTAATATTCCACCCCCTGAACAAGTGAACTGGCGCAATTTCCAACGCCCAAAATGGCCACCTTAATTTTTTTTAATTCCTGAAACATTCCTGATAATGAATTTAATAAACCATTGATTATTTTCTAAGAAAAATCCCCAACCTACTATACAAAAAGGGAGGAAAATCTGTTTTGAAAAGCTAACATTCAAATTTATGCAAACGTTTGCATAAATTTGAAAATCGAGTGGATATATTAAATCTTAAAACTGAAAAACATTATATTTATTTAATATTCAACACTTTAAAAAAAATAGAGATTGAAATATTTTTTTTAAGTCAAAAAAGAGCTTTACATGTAAATAAGAGCATTCCAAACAAGGCATTATCATGGGTATCATAGAAAATCTGTTTACAATCAGTCTCAAAAAGTCCAAATCAACCCCGTGAAATGTCTATATTACACGGGGGTAATGAATAGCCAACTCTATATTTTTGAGCATTGAAATTAACATTATCAACATCAGAAAAATTAAAACAAAGATCATGGCAGATATCTTACACAGAGTGGGCATCCAGACCGCTTCCATCGAAAAAGTTTACCAGGCATTAACTACCCGGGATGGACTTGCAGGCTGGTGGACCACCAATACCAGCGGGGAAGGTGATCAGACGGGCAATATCATCGCGTTCCGCTTTGGCGCCGGAGGTTTCGATATGCGGGTAACGGAGCTGCGAGAGCCTGCCTATGTCCGGTGGGAAGTATCCGACGGGCCGGAAGAATGGATAGGCACCAGCATCAGTTTTGAACTCCGGCAGGAAGATGATTTCATCATTCTGCTTTTCAAACACATGAACTGGCAGGAGCCTGTTGAGTTCATGCATCATTGCAGTACCAAATGGGCTGTCTTTCTGATGAGTCTGAAATCACTGATAGAAACTGGCAAGGGATCACCGGATCCTGATGATGTGAAAATAGACAACTGGAATTAGTTTCTTGCTGCTCACATAACTTCCAGGTTATGGGCCAAAGAATAGAATCCGGGTAAAGGAGAAATTGGCAGTAGCTTATTTCCCTTTTACCCGGATTTGTTATTATTTATTTCCCAGGTTTGCTTTTATAAAATAGATTTGTAATTTCACGGGTACGTACCCGCAATTGAAATTCTAAACTTCTGCTAATTGCTTGTGACAAGGTTAAATGCGGGGCAGATACGGTCAGAGGGGATATCAAACGGGAGAAACGAATCAGCAGGAAGAGTTTAGTATACACTGAGGAAAGTAATAAAACAGATATGAGAATTTGGATGCTGATAATTTCCGGTATGAGCATAATGGTCTTTGGGATTTTATTTCCCAGGCCTCAATCTGCACCGAGGCAAATCCCCTCTTCATCCACCGTGGAGGTCAGTACGCTGCTGTCCGGTCTTGATGTTCCCTGGGACCTGTGCTGGGGGCCCGATAACCAGATCTGGTATACCGAGCAGGCCGGAAAAATAAGCAGGCTGGACCCTGGCACAGGAAAAAGCGAACTGCTTGTGCATATTCCGGATGTACTCCGTCTCACCACGCCAGGGCTGATGAGCCTCGCCTTCCATCCCGATTTCAAACGTCAGCCCTACCTATTTACCAATTATACCTATAGAAAGGATTCCCTCACCATCGCCACCAAGCTGGTCCGCTACACTTATAGTAAAGGAAAACTGTCGGCCCCGGTTATCCTGCTTGAAATACCCGGGCACAAAGGGCACAACGGTTCGCGGATTGTCATTTCTCCTGACCACAAAATTATGTACGCCACTGGTGATGCGGTAACCATCACTAATGCGCAAAGCCTGGCTTCTCTCAACGGCAAGGTACTTCGCCTGAATCTGGACGGGACGGTACCAGCAGACAACCCTATTAAAGGAAGCGCCGTATGGTCATGGGGCCACCGCAACATTCAGGGCCTGGTTTACAGCCCCAAAGGGATACTATTCAGCTCGGAACACGGGGATGCAACCGATGATGAATTGAACAAAATACTGCCCGGCAACAATTACGGCTGGCCAAAAGTGGAAGGCTATTGTGACCAGCCCAGGGAAAAACAATGCTGCGATTCTGCCAGAATAACACCTCCGCTGATGGCCTGGACCCCGACCATCGCCCCGGCTGGAATCGCCTTTTACGGCTCACACGCTATTCCGGAATGGCAGGGTTGTTTACTGATGACCACCCTCAAAGAAGCAGACCTGCGTGTTCTGAAACCGGACGAAAAGGGAGATAAGATCATATCTGAAAGAATTTACCTGGATCAGCAGTATGGCCGCCTACGAGATGTGTGTGTTTCACCCACGGGCGATGTCTATGTCTCTACCAGCAATCGTGACTGGAACCCGGGAAAAGGTTTCCCAACACAGGGAGATGACCGAATTCTTCGTATCCGCAGAAAAAATGGGGGTATTAAGCTGGCTGACCTGAGTGGCCCGGTGGCATCGGCCCGGCCTGCTCATGAACCTGCGGGCAAGGCGCTTTACCACCAGTACTGTTCCTCATGCCATAAAGAGGACGGAAAAGGCGTAGCAGGTGTTTTTCCTTCGCTGGCAGGCTCGCCTCATGTGAAAGGAGACAAACCCGTACTGCTGAGGATAATCCTGGGCGGAATTTCACCGGCAAAACAGAATGCCTCAGGAAAATACGATCAGCAAATGCCCGCATTTCTTTTTCTTAAGGACGAAGATATAGCCGACATTGCCACCTACATACGCGCCGGATTTGAGAATGATAGCGAGAGAGTAATGCCCCGGGAGGTAAGTAAAGCAAGACAGGACCCGGGAAAATGAAATTGGGTTTATAACATCTAAGCAGTCTAACAAACTATCCATCATCCCATTAAGATGAAAACATTAAAAAAGCCGGAAGATCATGTTTTACTTTGGGAGTCGTTCCGGGAAGGTAACCGGGAAGCATTTTCCCGGATATACGAGCTGTACGCCTCGGAGCTCTACCGGTATGGTTATAACCTGGTCCGGGACAAAGAATTGGTGGAGGATTGTATACAGGAATTGTTTTTATCTATGTACGTCAAGGGAAGATCTCTGGGCACAACGGACAATATCCGGTTTTACCTTTACAAAGCCGTCAGGAACCGTCTCCTTAACGCCATTTCCCGGAAAAAAAGTATCTTGTCGGCCAACGGCTATGCATTTGAGACGTCCGAGTTTGTAATACAGCCCGTTGAAAAACAACTGATAGAGCAGCAGCACCATTCCATGAGAGCCAGGATCATCGCGAGTGAGCTCAATAAATTACCCCGGCGGCAAAAGGAAATCCTTTATCTGGTATACCTCCGGGAGCTCTCCTACCCCGAGGCTGCCGAAATCATGGGCATCACCATCAAAAGTGTTTACAACACCGTACATATTGCTTTGTCGTCATTAAAAAAGTGTATGAAAGATTCTTTTTATCAGGAAGGACTGTTTTATACATTTATACAACTTATCACATACGGGCTCTGGCTAGCCGAGTAAGTTTGTTAAAAACCCCACCCGATGGAATATTCTGATTACAAGGCTGCCGATTTTTGCGCTGATCCTCATTTTGTACAATGGGTGCTTTCCCCTACCACCGATACAGACATGTTCTGGAAGGAGTTCAGGGCCGTACACCCTGAAAAGGAAGAGGAGATCAGGAGTGCCATCTTGATGCTCAATTCCATTGAGTTTGAGGTCACCCAACCTTCGGGAAAACGCCTGGCTGCTCTCAAATCCAGGATTGAATACGAACTGGACAAGGCAGATCGCGGGTATGACAAAAAGAGAAGCTACCTGCGGTACTCCTTTGCGGCCTGTTTCGCAATGATTTTGATCGCCGTCGGGTTCAGGATATATACTTCTTCCAGAGGGGTGCGCTATGAAACAGGTTACGGTGAACTCCGGGAGATCAAAATGAAAGAGGGCAGTGAGATCGTCCTCAATGCCCGTTCCTCAGTAGTTGTTTATGAAAACCTGTCGGGTAACCGTGAAGTAGAACTGAACGGAGAAGCATTTTTTAAAATAGCCAAAATAAAAGGTTCAAGGTTTATTGTCAAAACACCCGAAGCACGGGTGGAGGTACTGGGTACACAGTTTAACGTACATACCCGGCGCGAAAACACGACAGTCGTATTGCGTGAGGGGAAAGTTAACCTTTCCAACGGAAAAACATTACCGGTTTATATGAAACCCGGCGAAATGGCTTCGGTGAGTAAACAGAATGCGGCGATTGCCCTGCAGAAAGTAAAACCCAGCGACTACCTTTCCTGGATGAAGAGGGTATTGATTCTGGACAACACACCGGTATCACAAGCCCTTCTTACGGTTGAAGATTCATTCGGTGTTAAAATCGAGCTGGCAAAGCCCGAATTGCTCAGGAAAAACCTTTCCGGCCAGCTACCGCTTGAAAATATCAATGATTTCGCCAATGATCTGGCCATCATTCTGGACCTTCAGGTGATGAAAACTGCCAAGGGATACCGTCTTTACTGACCCTTGTTCCTATCCCTGCCTTAAGCAAACGCACTGCTGAAAGAAAATTTTAACTTTTTTCAAAAAAAAAGGGAAAAGCAGGAAATTCAACTGTTTTACATGTAAAAAATTTTATAAAACCTGTTTACGTGTTATGAAATATTTTACTATTCCTTTACTATGCATTACCGGCTTGCTGTCCCTTCCCGATCAGCGATGTCACGGGCAAAATGCCCTTGCTGCCAACTATCCTGCCAGTACCTCTGCATCCGTTCAACAGGAGGCTCAAACCTTGGGAATCCTGCTGAAAAAGCTGGAAAAGATGTACAAAACCACTTTTGTCTACTCCGCTGAACTGCCGGAGAACAAAAAAGTAAACTTTTCCCTTAAGCCGGGGCAAGATCTGGAATCGGTACTGAAACAGGTACTCCCGTCTTTCAATCTGAAATACAGAAAGTTATCGTCAGGGGGTTATGCCATCGTGGAAGATAACAAAGGAAATGATACCGGCAATAAAACCGACAAGACGAGCGATAAAAGTTCTTCCTCGGGATATTCCTCGTCGAACAAAGGTGGCATGGCGCGGGATATTTCCGGAAAAGTGACCGACGAAAAAGGTGAGCCGCTACCCGGTGTAACCATCCTCATCAAGGGTACTCAGCAAGGTACTGTTACCAACGATGCCGGTAATTATCTGATCAGTGTTCCGGAGGGCGAACCTGTTTTAATATTTTCTTTTATCGGGTACGTAACCGGGGAAGTTGTTATTAAAAACCAGACCAAGGTGGACCTTGTCATGAAAGCGGATGTAAATGCCTTGGAAGAACTGGTTGTGGTTGGGTATGGTGCGGTAAAGAAAAGTTCACTGACAGCGGCAGTTACCAGGGTCGAAAACAAGAAGCTGGATCAGATGCCTGCAGGCCGTATAGAAAGTGCTTTGGCAGGCCGGCTGGCCGGTGTGAGCGTGGTAACCAACTCAGCAACTCCAGGCGCCGCCCCGCTGATCCGGATCAGGGGTGTGGGCTCTATTGACGCCGAGAACAGCCCGCTGATCGTTATTGATGGTTTCCCCGGCGGAGATCTGGGCCAGCTCAACATGAACGACGTCGCATCCATAGAAGTTTTAAAGGATGCCTCAGCTGCGGCCATCTATGGGTCACGCGGCGCCGGAGGGGTGATCCTGGTGACCACAAAAAGAGGCTCCGGCAAAGCAAAGCTGGATTTCAACACGTATGTGGGTGTAGGTGTACCCATGCTGCACAACGACTGGCTTACCGGCAAAGAGTGGTATGATTACCTTGTAAAATATCAGAACAGGGAATTTGCGTGGGCAGGTGGAGACGTTAGCCTTCCGATGTTCGGCGACAGCCGCCGCCCGGTGACCTATCAGGTTAACCCCCTTACCTATGAGCTTCCCCAGACGGTGTGGCAGGATGAAATTACCCAGAATGCTCCTATACAGAACTACAACCTTTCTATTAGCGGCGGAGAAGGTAAAACACGCTATTTTTTGTCCGGATCTCTTAAGAATGAAAAAGGAAATGTCCTGACGGCCGGGTACAAACAGTACAGCCTGAGAACCAATCTGGATGCCCGTATCAATGATGCGCTTGACCTGGGAGTAGAACTGAGCCCCTCCTATTCCACTCGTCGCCTGGCAGGGAGTAATATGGTCAGCCTGGCCAAATATCCCCCTTTTGTACCCCCAACCGACCAACAGGGAAGATATCCCCGTACGCAGGATTATATATTAACCGGACACTCCGGACAAGCCAGCCCTTATGTTTTTCTGTACGGGACCAACAACCAAACCAATTCGTTCAAAAATATCGGAAGGATTTTTGGTAACTTAAAAATTGTGGACGGATTGGTTCTTCATACCTCCGTAGGTACCAATATCACTTTTAACAGTACCGACTATTTCCGGGGCGGAGCCGGTGACAAGCTGGTTCCCACACAGGGCTCCACAAGTGATTACCGCTCGATCAACCTGATCAACGAAAACACGCTGACCTACGCTAAGACATTTAATAAACACGACTTTACCGGATTGCTGGGCGCATCTTACCAGAAAGAGACCTCCAGAAGTACCTCCATTGGCGCAGTACAGGGATCTTATAATAACGAAATCATCCAGACCCTGAACAATGCTGTCATCAACCCCGCCGCCACCAGCACGAGCAAGTCGGCCTGGGGACTGGTATCTTACTTCGGGCGGGTGAATTACAGTTACAATGGTAAGTACCTGCTAGCGGGCTCCATTCGTACCGACGCTTCCTCCCGCTTCGGCCCCGATAATAAATGGGCGCTTTTTCCAGCATTTTCGGCTGCATGGCGGATCAGTGAGGAGAATTTCCTGAAGAGGGTTCATAGCATCAGCGAGTTGAAATTAAGGGCAAGTTATGGTTCCACTGGTAATTTCAACATCGGCGACTTTGCATACCTGGGCCGTGTGGGATCGGTAAAATATTCTCCTGATAATAACCTTGTGAACGGACAGGCACCCATTTCATTTGAAAACACTAGGCTTGGCTGGGAAAAAACGGTAAGTTACAACCTTGGGCTTGACGTGGGGTTGTTCAGCAACCGTCTTTACCTGAGCGTGGATCTTTACGACAAGACCACCAATGACCTTCTTTACAACGTTTCCATTCCTGCCATCACAGGTTTTACCAGTACCATCACAAATGTTGGTGAGATCAAAAACAAGGGTATTGAGCTGGAACTGACCACCCGTAACGTTTTGGGACCTGTGACCTGGAACTCGACTTTCAATTTTTCCCACAACAAAAACGAGGTGGTTAACCTGGGAGGTATTTCGGAACGTATTTACAATTATTCTCTCGGCATGAGCTGGATACTGAAAGTTGGAGATCCTATGTTCTCGTACTACGGTTACAAAATGAACGGTATCTATCAGAACAAGGCGCAGGTGGACGGTACACCTCACCTGGCCGGGGCCAAACCGGGCAATCCGATTATTACCGATGTGAACAATGACGGCAAGATCGATCCGCAGGACAAAGTGGTTCTTGGTAACTTCCAGCCTAAGTACCTGCTGGGTTTTGTCAATGATTTCACCTACAAAAGATTTGACCTGAACCTGATGATACAAGCTTCGCTCGGTGCAAAAATGTATAACCTGGAAAATCAGTACTACGAAGGAAATACGCTGGGTGCTATGAGAAGATCTCTTTCTGAAAATCAGTGGTGGTCTGAGTCCGACCCTGGTGACGGCAAAACACCGGCGGCAGCCCTTAGCCAGCTGGTTCAGTACAACGCCAATACAGATTTCTATCTGGAAAACGCCTCCTACATGACGATCAGGAACCTGAACCTTGGCTATACCTTCAAACCTACCCTGATCGGCAAACTGGGAATGAGCCAGTTACGCATTTACGCCTCTATCAATAACCCGCTGATGGTGAAGAGCAAACGAAATCACTCCTACAATCCTGAGGGTTTTACAAACGGAGAGATCAGCGGTGTTAACAGTATACCGGGCCTCAACAGCGGTTCGGAACCGATCAACCGGGTTTATGCCCTGGGATTGAATGTCAGTTTTTAATCAAACAGAAAATATCATAGGGATATGAAAAATACAAATACTATACTGATCAGGATCGTTACGGCGATCGTGCTCCTGACCGGCGTAACAAGTTGTCACGATGAGCTGCTGAATCCGGTTCCCGAATCCGTACTGACCACCGCAAACGCTTTTAATACCGCACAGGATATAGATCTGGCCGTGCTGGGGATATACAGCAGCTTGCAGACGAAGGTCCAGAAGGATTATCTGATCATGGAGATGACTTCTGACAATATGTTCGCCGAGTATTACGCTACCGAACCAGGGCTTATTGAGATGGAATTTCTTACCGTTTCGTCTGAAAACAATATCCTCAATGTGTTCTGGAAAAATGCATACAGCGGAATTTTCAGAGCCAATTCGGTACTTAACTACATCGACCGCCCCACCAATTACGCCGAGGGAAAGAAGAATCAGTACATCGGAGAGGCAAAGTTTATGCGTGCGCTGTTTTATTTTGACCTTGTACGTATTTTCGGCGATGTGCCCCTGGTTCTTAATCAGATTTCTGCCGCAGAAGCTGAACAGATCGGCAGAACTCCCAGTGCCGATGTATACGCCCAGATCCTTGCCGACTTAAATGACGCGGTGGCCAATTTACCCAACCCATCGGCGGTGCCCAGAGGCCGGGCTTCCAAAGCCGCAGCGCTTACACTTCTTAGCCGTGTATACATTCAGATGAAGGATTATGCCAATGCCAAAACACGACTGGAACAGGTGATCAATGGCTTTAACTACAAACTGGTTACCAATTTCCGCGATCTTTTCAGCCTGGAAACGGAAGCCAATACAGAGGCGATTTATTCGGTACCCTTTGTGGCTGGTACCAATGGCCAGGAATTGTCAACTACTTTCGCGCCTTTGCAGGGTGTTTATGGGATCGTTTCCACAGGAAACAGGGTGGGACGCCCTTCCTGGGACCTTCACAAACGCTACGACCCGCTGGATACCCGGAAAAAAGTGACCATAGAGGAATGGCAGCTTCCTGCCAATGCCACGCCAACTTCCCAGCCTATCTGGTATCCTTATATTAATAAATACATGGTTCCTCACCTGCCAAATACCTCCGGGCTTGACCTTCCTATCATGCGTTTTGCAGAAGTAATACTGATGTACGCCGAAGTACTGTATGAAACCGGAAATACCGCGGGTGCACTGGAACAGATCAACATGATACGCAAAAGGGCTTTCAAAGACGACCTGCATGCTTATAAACCGGAAGCTATTGCCACCAGGGAAACCTTTATGGACGTATTACTTCTGGAACGGCGCCTTGAACTGGCCTTTGAAAATCACCGCTGGTTTGACCTCGTAAGAACCGGCCGTTTCACAAAGGTCCTGTCAAATTTTGAAGGGGAATATAACCCGGGGACCGGAACAGCCGAAATTCAGGAAGTAAACGCAAAAGAGTTTATGAAATTCTTCCCGATCCCGTATGAGCAGATACAACTTGCCAAGTCAGGAGTGCTGAAGCAGAATGACGGCTACTGACCTGCGTAGCTGAAGCCAGTCTGATGAACGTTTAACCATGAAAAGTAAATACTGCGGGCTGGTATACTTGTTGTAACGGGCCTGTCTCCTATCCTTTCGGACAAGGGAGACAGGCCGTTGCACAAGCCTGCCTGCCTTTGTTCCCGCTGGAAAAATTGACGGGCAGATCCGGAGGTCTATTCGGATAACCTCCTGTCGAAACCCTTCCGACAATCATCCATTTTACCTGTGTAAGAAATGAGATCAACTACGAAGAACATGAACGGCCCAATCATTTTCCGTTGGCTGATCTGCTGCATACTGTTTCACGCCTCATGTGCGGCACTCGCACTTGATGAAAAAGCAGTCAGAACCATTACCATCCGAGCGGTTCCTGGAATGCGGTTTGATCCGGTCAGAATAAAGGCTGAGCCCGGTGAAAAGATAAAAGTGGTATTTGCCAATGCAGATGATATGAGCCACAACTTCCTGATAGTGAAACCAGGAAGCCGGTTACACGTTGTGGAAGAGGCACTGAAGCTGGCCGAAAGAGGACCAGAAAAAAACTATATCCCCGACGTCCCGGATATCCTTTGGTCCCTGCCTGTGGTAAGTCCGGGTGAAATAGGCGCGCTGAACATCACAGTACCGCAGCAGGAGGGTGCCTACCCTTACGTATGCACTTTCCCTGGCCACGGATTTGTGATGTATGGTGCCCTTTACGTCACCAGAAATGAGTTGCTTCCCATTCAGGATGATCCGAATGTTCCCGAATACGCCCGTGTGAGTAGTGGGCCGGCTTCAAAACATACCCATTCCCAGACGGTCTTTCATCCCTATCCTTTGTCCCCTCCTGTGTTGTACAGGGTTTTTATGCCGAATGCCGGGCCGGCCTCTTTTGCAGTCAGAATAACGGACAGCTTATCCTATTGCTGGGACTCCTCACACGGGCGACTGTTATATGCCTGGAAGGGTGGTTTCATTGACAATTCGGTTGCCTGGCGGGGCCACGTAAATGCGGAAGCCGAAATTCTGGGTGAGATTTTTTATCAGGCCGCAGAAACCTGCCCGCTGAGCGCGCTGGGCGGGAAGTCTGCCCCTGTCATTTTCAAAGGATATACCCTCAAAAAAGGATACCCCGAATTCCACTATACCATAGGCTCTCTGGATGTTTATGAAACCATACTTCCCGGGAAAAACCGGATGGAGTGGGTCCACCAGTTCCGGGTATCCGGTGCGCGAAAAGGCATTTGTTTTGACACCAGCGGCAAAGGGAAATATACCGTCCGCCATAGTGCTGGTCGTATGAAGGATCGGGTGATCAGCCTGAGTAACTCAGAAGCCCTCCGCTTTTCAGTAACCTACACCTTTTAACACAATGAAAAGAAAAACAGTACTTTTCTGGCTCACGATGGCGTTGGTCCACCAGCACCATTCGGGTTACGGACAGGAGAAAGCCGGTTACACAGTGGAAAATATTGAACTGCCAAAAGGTCTCAATGCAGAAACGGGAGGAATCAGTTTCATGCCGGACGGCAGAATGATTGCCTGCTTTCACCGTGGAGAAGTGATGACCTATCACCCTTTAACCAAAACATGGAAACTATTCGCACAGGGACTTCATGACCCGCTGGGCCTGCTGGTGGTGAGCAACAACGAAGTACTGGTCATGCAACAACCGGAACTGACGCGATTGAAAGATATGAACGCCGATGGCATTGCGGAGATATATGAAACCGTGACGGCGGACTTTGGCATTTCAGGAAATTACCATGAGTTTAATTACGGACCGGTAAAGGATTACAGCGGCAATCTGTATATAGCGCTTAACCTGGCTTCATCCGGTGATGGCATCCGCAGTCGCGTACGCGGAGATCTGAACCTGCTCGGACGCGATGGTGAAGGGCGCAAACAGATGTTTTCGGTAGTCCCTTATCGTGGATGGGTGATGCAGTACACGCCTGAAAAACGCCTTGTCCCCTATGCCAGTGGCCTGAGGTCACCCAATGGAATAGCCATGGATCCGGCAGGGAATCTGTTTGTCGCTGATAATCAGGGCGACTGGGTTGCCTCAAGTGCGTTGTATAATGTGCGCAAGGATCATTTTTACGGGCACCCGGCCGGGCTGGTCTGGAAGAAAGGATGGGACAAAGGCAGCCCTTTTGATACTCCGATCACCTATCTGGACAGTTTGAGAACAGCTCCGGCCGTATGGTTCCCGCAGGGAATTATTGCCAATTCGCCTTCTCAGCCGCTATTTGACATCACTGAGGGGAAATTTGGTCCGTTCAAAGGTCAGTTGTTTATCGGGGAAATGAACCGCGACAGAATCGTCAGAGTCGTGCTCGAGCGGGTGAACGGAGAATTTCAGGGGGCCTGCATACCTTTTATAGATGGTACCGGTTTGCTGAAAGGAAACAACCGGATGGCCTTTGCCCCGGATGGCAGCCTGTGGGTAGGCCATACCGAACACGGATGGATTGGCAGCAAGGGAATACAGAAAATCAGCTTTACAGGGCATGTACCGACTGATATTCTTAAGATGTCGCTGACCAAAACCGGTTTTGATATCACATTTACCAAGGAAATGGATGAAAAAACAGTCACTGATACGGCCCGTTATCACCTGCGGCATTATCGGTACAAATATTACAAAAAACCGGCCAATGAACCGGTAGATGAAACCATCCAGTTCGACCGTCAGGAAGTTCCCATACAATCCATCACCCTTTCACCCGACCATAAAAAGGTATCCATGCGGATTGATGCGCTCAAAGAGGGGTATGTTTATGAACTAAAGCTGGAACCTTTGAAGAGCACGGATCAGGAGCAGCTGGTGAACCGTTTGATCTGTTACACATTGAACCATTTAAGATAAGTATAACCGGAATGGGCTCAGCTACTAGCCATTCCGTCACTAAACCGTTTATTTAACCATCAGCATCATGATGAACAGAAGAGATTTCTGGAAAAATTCGATTGCGACCTCCGCTTCACTGCTCGTAGCTTCAAAAGCGGCGGCATTTTCAGAGAAGGCACCCCTATCAGCGGCTACCCCTGCTTTCATCGATAGCTATATCAATCTGTTCGACTGGCCATTCAGAAAACTGAAATATGCCGACACGGGGAAGATAACAGCAAAATTGTCAAAACACAGTATCACAGAGGCTTGGGCCGGAAGTTTTGAAGGTCTGCTTCATAAAAACATCGATGCCGTGAACGCCCGGCTGGCAGAGGAATGCAAAAAAACATGGCCGGTTAAACTGATTCCCATAGGAACTGTAAATCCTAACTGGCCAGACTGGGAAGAAGACTTACGCAGATGCCACGAACAGTACAAAATGCCGGGGATAAGGATCGTACCAATTTACCAACTGATAGACTTGCAAAGTCCCGAATTTGGCCGTCTGCTTGAAATGACTACCCGCATGGGAATGTTCATCCAGGTCGTCGGAGATGTTGAAGACCCTCGTCATCATCACGCAGCCCTGAAAACGAAGGATGTGAAATTTGAACCCCTCCTGGATGCCGCAAAAAGTATCCCCGGTGCACGCATTCAGCTGGTTCACTGGAACCGGAAAATACCGAATCCGCTTCTTGAAAAAATAATGAATGAGACGAGAATAACGCTCGACATTTCCCGAATTGAAGGTGCAGGAGAGCTGGGCAGGTTAATGGAGGGAAACTCATGGTACGGCCCGAAAAACCTTAAAATCAGCAGTGAAAGGTTTCTGTTCGGTTCACATGCGCCGTACTTCCCGCTGGAGTCGGCATTGTACAAACTCTTTGAATCGCCGCTGAGTGAAGCCCAATTCAACCTGATCACCAGAGGAAATGCAGAAAATTTCAAGAGAACTCAATAACCAAATCTATCAACGGCGGAAAATTCGAAACAACTGAATAAATTATGGCCTTACCATCACCAGAAAATTACGGACTTCCCGGTTTCAGCGAGCTGAAAGAATACCGGATTTGGGATACCCACTACCACGGCTATATGACCGGCGGAGACCCGGTTCAGCAGAATGATGAAATGCTTTTTTATGTCAAAAGAATGGGTATCGAACGGGTGGTGTCTGTGGATATAGGAGGTACCCTGGCCAAACCGCTGATCCCGATGCCCTACGATGTTGCCAAACGGTCGTTTCTTGAAAAAAACCGGTCGTTTTTTTCCGGGATTATTCCGATCGACCCGGGTTTTCCCGAAGAAAGTTGCCGAAAAATGGAGGAATGGATTGAAAACGGACCTTGCATAGGTATCAAATATGTGGGCGGCAACCAGCTGGGTGTCACTTGCGACCACCCGAATAATGATATGATTATTGAAAAGGCCGTTTCACTGAAAGCTGTCATTTATATTCATACCTGGATCAAAACCGGTGGGCCCGCAAACGTGATCGGGGGAGATAATCTGCCGGGAGAAAGCGCTCCATGGCATGTGGCCCGGCTGGCAAAACGGTTTCCGCAGGTGAACATGATCTGCGGGCATGCCGGTGGTGACTGGGAACTGGGCGCCCGGGCCATCAGAGCCAACGAAAATGTATACTTCGAATTCAGCGGAGCCGATCCTCAGTCGGGCTCGGTGGACCTGGCGGTAAAAGAACTCGGTACCGACCGCATCGTTTGGGGAGGGCATGGTCCGAGCCGTTCCTACTCCACCGAACTCGCCAAAATACTGGATGCCGATCTTAAGTTCGAAGAGCGGAAAAAGTTGTTCGGAGGCAATTATCGCCGACTCGCCAAAAACATATTCGAGAAAAAAGGATGGGCCCTTAAGCTCTGAACAATATCCCAATTGTGAAGCACTGGATTTAATCAATCAAAACTTATGGAAGAAACCAATGACTTAAACCGCCGGAAGTTTTTCGGAAAACTCGGCGCGGGAACCCTGGCTATGATGGCGGCCAATACCATACCAGCCTACAGCATCCACTCCTCACTGGATAAAGGCAAACTGGCCGTACTGGGCGGAGAGCCCATACGTAAAAACAAAGCCTGGCCAGCCTGGCCGCAGGTTACCGAAAAAATGTTGAATGCGATGGCAGATACCACCCGCAGCGCCAAATGGAGCCGCATCAGTCTGAAAGACGGAAACGTGGATACATTTGAAAAGGCCTATGCCCAGCTGATCGGCACAAAGTATTGTGTGGGCACGGGATCTGGAACCCAGGCCCTTGCTACCTGCGTGGAAGCACTGGGCATTGAGCCAGGCGATGAGGTAATCACCTCTCCATACACCGACATGGGTACTGTTTCAGCCATCATCACCAGCAGGGCGCTTCCGGTCCTGGCCGACCTGCATGCCGATTCCTACCAGATTGATCCGGAAGATGTTGAAAGAAAAATAACGCCTCATACCAAAGCAATTATCCCGGTATACCTCGGAGGCCTGGCCTGCGACATGGACAGGATCATGGCCATCGCGAAAAAGCATAACCTAAAGGTCATTGAAGATGCCTGCCAGGGGCATCTGGCGGGTTATAAGGGTAAGAAACTGGGAACCATCGGAGATCTGGGATGTTTCAGTTTTCAGGCCAGCAAGGGAATTGCATGCGGAGAGGGCGGCGCGGTGGTAGGCAATGATTTCGATCTGATGGAGCAATGCTTCACGGTACAGAACCATGGAACCGCCCGCAACGGCAAACATGTGACAATAGGCCCCAAATACCGCATGAACGAATTTGAAGGTGCTATTCTGATGGCTCAGCTGGACGGTGTGCGCGAAAGATTCGAGCTGCGGAATGCCAATGCCGATTATCTGAATGCAAAGCTGAAAGATTTTCCTGGACTCGTTCCGCAGCGAAGGTATGAAGGAACGGAAAACGGTGGATTATACATTTATGCCCTTGCCTATCACAAAGAACATTTTAACAACGCAGACCGAAGTAAGTTTCTGAAAGCTATACAGGCAGAAGGTATTGGTTTCACAGGTTACATTCCTAACGGCCTGCACCGGGAGCCCTGGGTGGACCACCTGACAGGCCTCCGCTCCTACAAAAAGATGTATTCAACTGCAAGACTTAAAACATTTAAGGAGCAGATGGTATTGCCGCAGTGTGACATAGCCAGTTCGCGTATGGTATCTCTCTGGGCATCGGGACCGTTGCTGGGAAGCAGGCAGGACATGGATAACATTATCGATGCCATCATGAAGGTATATGACCATCGTGATAAGTTGAGCGAGATTTAGATGAATAGCATACAGAAAACCAGCAAGCTGCAACAGAAACCACTCTGCCCGACTTGCTGGTTTTTTATTTGGCTTTCACCTGCCATTCAGGCCCTCTTACTTTAAAAAGCGGATAATGTGAGCCGGTGTATCCGAAGTGCTTTCCCCTGGAATAATCTGCTGCTTTTCCACTACTCCGGCATACTGTTTCTGCACCTCCTCCTGACTCAGGGTAACCCCTTCGCCAGATACCGGCCCGATCACCAGCAGCGACTGGGCCTTTTGTACGCCGGCAAGTTGCGGCAGGTCATAATGCTGCAACACACCAGCCGGTGCTGTTGGAAGAAATTTAGTTCTGTATTCGGGCTTTTCAAAAAGCGACTCAAACGAGACAAGCGGGCCAATCAGGATTTTTTTGTAGAACAAATCGGTACTGATAACCGTTGCCTGCAATGCATCCGCTCCAAGTACACCGGTTGCAATGAGTGATAAGGTTTGTTTATTGTTTATCTTGCTTCTGATAAAATCACCGAGCCGTTTGATCTCCTCCATACGCAGCGCCACCAAGCTCTTATCGGCCAGTATGCCTAGGTACCACAAATTAAGGGCAACCCTTTCAATCTGCGCGTCTCCGCCAGGCAGCGCCGCGTTGACCAGCTCACCAATACCCGCCAGATCGGGAAGAATGACTTCGTGACCTTCGGTCACCAGCTTGTCGGCCAGTCCGCCAATGGCTGCCGCCTCCTGTTTTCCCTTTTCATCCAGCAGCAAAACAGCACCCAGAGACGGCCTCCTCGGTTTCATCCACAAAATCGGGAGATAATGATCGCCTGTGCTTTTTATCATGTACTTCTCGATATCATATCCTTCCCGGACAACCCTTCCCGAAAAAATAACCTCCGGCACAGCTGCAGGGGACTTGTATTGATTGATTTGGATGACCTTTTTCTGAAGAGCCTCAAGGGAAACTTCTCCCTTCTTACGGTGTAAGACACCTGCTGTTTGTTTCGCAATCAGGGTATAAAGGTTCTCTCCTTTCAGGGAGGCATACACATTCCCTCCGGGAGTAACATGCAGCTCTTCGTCAGTAAACAATTTCACATCTTCTTCCTGCGCATTGCCTGGCTGGTTCAGGTATTTCTGGAAGAACGCATAGCTGGCTTCCCGGTTTTTTTTGGTAGAAGCATGAGGTGCATCATCTTCCACCATCTGAATATTTTGCTTACTGCCCAACGCCGCATAAGCCCGGGATACCTCCCTGTAGACCTCACGCGCACCTTCGATCGGGAACATATCGTTAGTAGTAGTCACCATTAAAGCCGGTTTGGGGGCTCTTACTTCCAGCAAGTCCGCATGGTCATATCCCCTGGCTATGCCGTGAAAGAAAACCTGCTCTGCGTCCTGCGGGCCCTGGGAGCGGAGCAGTTTATCAAACGTGGTCAGGTAACATTCAGGCGCTGCGGCCAGGATCCGATCATCCATTGCCGCAATGTAGGCTGACTGCGTGCCACCGCCTGACCTTCCGGCAATTCCAATACGGGTGGGATCAATATCGTTTCGGCTGATCAGATAGTCCACCGCCCTGATACCGTCCCAAATAAAATAATTGGCGGGTGACAATCCCGACACAAAAGATAAACTTCCCGGATAAGAATGCTCATGCGTAGGGCCAAAACGCGGCTTACCATCCGATTTCAGGTACTGAATACGCTCTCCCTGCCCAATAGGGTCGAAGGCCAGTACCGCAAAACCCTTTTTAGCGTAATTGATCATGATCCGCTGATAAGCCTCTGCTCTGAACCCGTTGGGACTATGGCCGCTGCAGTATACGATCGCCGGTAATTTCCCCGCTGGATGAGCGGGCATAAACAGCGCCGCCGTTACATAATATCCGGGCCTGGATTCAAAATAAAGTTTCTCCACCCGGACACCGTCCCGCTCAATGGTACCGGTCTTAACAGGATTCAACGGTGTTTTTTCGGGGAAAGCACCTGCCAGTCCTTTCAAAACACCCGCTATTTTCTTTTGGCGCTGGGTCCATTCTGCCCTGCTTTTCAGTTGAGAAACCGCGGCACTCCTTTCCCCCAGTTGCTCTGAGGTACGGGACATAAGCTGACTGTAGAGTACATGCGGCTGCGACTTATGAAATTTCCAATAATTGAGCACCGTCAGATCCTCCTGCGCAAACACTGGCACCATCCCTACCACAGCGAGGAGCGATAATACTATTTTTTTCATACGATGTTAAAGGTTTAGGACAAAAATGGCCGCCTGTTTACAAATGTTTTCAGGCAGCCCCAAACTTCGGTTAAATTGAGCTGTTTATCAATAACCAGGGTTTTGTTTTAGCAAAGGATTTTTGTCAATTTCCGATTGCGGTATGGGTACCAGGTAATTCTTATCATAGAAATTTCTGATGTTAAATACGGAAGTGGTATAGGTTTTAGAACCATCAGCAGCTCTGATGATAGTCATTTTCATGGCATCTTCATTCAGTTTTACCGGTGCAATTTTCCAGCGCCTTACATCAAACCACCGATGCTCTTCAAACGCCAGTTCTATACGACGCTCGTTCTGAATTCTGAGTAGTAATTCGTTTCCACTTTCAGTAACCGGAGGCATTTTCACGCTTTCCCTTTTGCGGATCATATTGACGTATTCGCGACTTACCGCTTCATTTCCAAGATGGTACATTGCCTCGGCATAATTCAGCAATACCTCGGCATACCTTATAAATATCCAGGGCGAGTTACCCTGATTGACATCACTGGGATTGATAATGGTTTCATCCATGAATTTTCGCAGGTAGTATCCCGTCAGTGTTGCATTCCAGCCAGACAGGGCCCCCTCATTGCTATCCTTACCGCCTGGAAGGAAGGTCTCCACCGGCCTGCCCTGAAACGGAGCTCCGTCGTAGAGGATACTGGCGTAAAATCGGGGATCACGGTTAATGTACGGTTTCTGCGGATCATAGGCAGGGTCGTCCTTGGGAAGCTTACCGCTGGTAAGTTCGTAGTCGTTCACGATGTTGTGCAAGGGGTGCGTCTGCCCGAAGCCACCGTATCCATTAGGATACTGGCTAAGCTCAACGCGCACGGCTTGCGGATCTACCGAATAGTCGAATCCCCGGGACCAGATCACCTCCTGGTTATAGGAGTTCTTCTTCAGGAACAGCTCTTTATAGTCAGGAAATAAACTATACTGATTTAAATCAATCACGGCCTTTGCCGCATTTGCCGCATCCTGCCATTTTTTAGTGTCATTTGCAGGGTTATTGAGTGGGCTGGCCATGTACAAAAGGGCTCTTGCTTTGATGGCCAGCGCTGCACCTTTAGTAATTCTGCCCATATTGGCTGCGTCATATTTAAGTGGCAGCAGACCAGCAGATTCATCCAGTTCCTTCACCACAAAGGCCATACACTCGTCGTAGGTATTACGGGGTACATTGAAATCGTCAGTCAATGCAAATGATTGTGTGATTAGTGGTACTCCTCCAAAAAAGGCAACCAGCTTAAAGTAGGCGTGGGCTCGCAAAAACTTCATCTCCCCTACCATCCTTGACTTGATCGCCGCATCGACCGGAGCCTGATCAATACGGGCAAAAAAGATATTGCAATTCGTAATCACCGACCAGTAATTAAAGCCTGTTGCACCGGTCCATGAATCCAGCACCCCCAGTGACGACGGCGTTATGTTGCCAAGATTAATGAAGTTTCCTCCATCCCCCCGCTGGTAAGACTCGTCCGAAACGCCTGCAAGCCGCTGATGTGACGACGCGGAAAAACCGATAGGCATTAATCTGTACGTATTGCTTACAAATGCGTTGATCAGGTCCTTGTCCACCCATACCGCGTCATCCGAAAAACGGTCGAGGGGGGTCTTGTCAAGAGCATCATTACATGCCCACAGCTGCAAACAAACAACGAGGAAAAATAGCCTTAAAATTGATATAAACCTTTTCATTTTGTTTCTATTGTTAAGAATTTGGTCCATGAGTTGTCATTTCAAAAGGTTAGGTTAAATCCGGCATTAAAAATTTTGCTCTGAGGGTAATATCCACCGGTCTGGTTGCTGTTTTCCGGATCGTATATTTTCAATTTATCTATCGTGAACAAATTATTGCCGTTAACGAAAAGCCGTACTGAATTGATCCTGAGCTTTGCCAGGAGTTCGGCAGGAATTGAGTAACCCAGCTCCAGGGTTTTAAGCCGGACAAACGAGGTATTCATTAGCCAGAAATCGGATAACTGTCCGTTCACCTCACCTCCGGCACCGGCCTCTATGGTGGGAAGCGTCGGATATTTGGAATCCATACTACCCGGCGTATAACGGTTAACGATAAACTCCTCTAGTGCATTCATCGCAATCCGCGCGTTCTGATGGTAGTACTGCCATGACCTGCTCTGGCCCGCAAAATTGGCCCAGAGAGAAAAGTTTTTGTATTCCACCGAAGCGTTAAGCCCGAAGGTAAGCTCCGGAATATTGGTTTTATCCATCCTGATCATGTCTGCCGCATCGATCACCTTATCTCCGTTCACGTCCTGATATTGCAGGTCCCCCACCTTTGTTCCCGCAAACCTGGGGTTATTGTCGACCTGTTCCTGGGTTCTGAAGATACCCAGTGCATGGTAATATCGCGTGGCTCCGATCACATGCCCCTCCGCCTTTTGCCATTCGGGTATATTACTGGCTTCGCTGATATCTATGATCCTGTTTCTGGCGTAACCCAGATTTCCCGCAATACTATACCGCACCTGCCCGACGGTATTACTTGTTGTCAGCTGCAGATCAATTCCCTGGTTTTCTACCACACCTATGTTTTCGTTAGGAAGTTTAAGCCCTGTATAAACTGGCACCGCCAGCGAGCGGGTAGCAAGGATATTGGAACGGCGCTGTTTGAAAAAATCCACAGAGAAACCCAACAATCCCTTCCAGAAACTGCCGTCCACCCCCACGTTCGTACTGGTAGCCACTTCCCAGGTGATGTTGGGATTGGGCGTAACGCCCGTGGTGAGCCCCTGTGAAAAACTGGAAGGCCATCCGAAATGGTATCCCTGATTACCCAGTGAATACAACGCAAGATGCTGGAAGGCATCCACGGCGTCGTTCCCCATCTTTCCGTAGGAAGCTCTTATTTTCAGGTCATCCACGTTCCGACGGTTTTTCAGGAAATCTTCCTGGGAAAGCCTCCATGCAACTGATACGCCTGGGAAAAAGCCATACCGTTTGCCTTTCGGAAAGATAGCGGAGCCGTCATACCGGAAATTGAAATCCAAAAGATACCTGTCTTTGAATCCATAATTGACCCTGCCGAAAAAATTACGCCTGCCGGTTTCTGAGCGCGTACCGCTGGTCGACTGGTCCACCAGGCTGCCGGCAAACAACTCGTCAATCGAATTGGAAATATAATTCCTTCTGAACGCCGAAAAAGCACTGTTATTCCCCTCCTGCTGTTCAAAGGCTACAAACGTATTGACATGGTGGTTACCCAGTTGCCTGTCGTATTTGACCCGGAGATTAACAAGAGTATTGTAAGCGTTGGTAAACTGTTGTGTAAGCTGAGGCTTAAGAATTCCGCCTCCGAGCTTCGGGATATATGTATTATTGGCCTTATCATAGTCGTAGACCGTCCAGGGAGTCTGCCAGTTTTTGGATGTAATCACATCATTACCGTACGCAAAGTACCCGTCGAGCCCAAGGCCATTAATGGCTGCTATGTTGATATCAAAAGTACCCTTTGCCAAAAACCGCTGCGACCTGTTATTGGTGTTACCCGTAGCATCGGTTCCCATGACAGCCGGATTCTCTCCGTTTTCGATACCTGAGGAGGGTAGGCCATTAGGATAATATACTGGCACAAAAGGTACCTGCCACAGCCGCTGAAAAGTAGTAGTAGTACTAAAAGAAGGGTAATTTCCATTGTCAAGCCCCCCGTTTACGTCAAGTCCTATTTTAACATTCTTCGTAATGTTCGCGTCAATATTGGAGCGTATGGTATAAGTTTTAAAATTAAGGCTGCCATTTTTGAATATACCTCCTTCATTGGAATAAGACCCAGAAACTGAAAACCGCAGCGCATCGGTCCCTCCACGTATGTTGAGATTATGGCGGCTTTGTGTGGTGACTTTCTTTAAAACCTCGCCGAACCAGTCAGTATTTGGGTAATTCAGTGGGTCACTTCCGTCTGCAAACTTCCTGATCTCGTCATCCGTATAACGGATGCCCTGTCCGGCCTTCACCTGTAACTCATTCACGTACCCTGCAAATTGAGCAGAATTGGCCATTTTAGGTAAACGCGTGGGATTAACAAAACCTTGATTGAATGTATAATCTATCACGGGCTTGCCCACTTTCCCTCTTTTAGTGGTGATCAGGATTACACCGTTCGCAGCCCTGGCACCATAAATCGCAGCAGATGCATCCTTCAGTACCGAAATGGAAGCAATGTCGTTGGGATTAATACGCTGCCAACCTGAGGCATCCTGAATACCATCCACCACAATGAGTGGGTTGGTATTGCCAGTAGTGCTTTTACCTCTGATCAGGATGGCAGAATCATCTCTGCCGGGCTCACCTGTACGGTTGGTGGTAACAACACCCGGTATCATTCCCGTCAGGGCGTTGCTCAGGTTGACCACCGGACTTTTTTTCACCTCCTCACTGGAAATACCTGCCACAGCGCCCGTCAGGGTTGCTTTCCGTTGTGCGCCATACCCGACTACAACTACTTCTTCCAGTGATTTTGCATCCACCGCCAGTGACACTTCGACGTTTGTTCTGTTACCTACGGCAATTTCCTTGCTAACGTACCCCACAAACGAAAGCACAAGCACAGCATTTTCATCCGGAATGTGGAGTGTAAATGCACCGTCCGCATTGGTGGTTGTCCCCTGCTGCGTTCCTTTCAGGAGCACACTCACCCCCGGCAAATTTTCGCCCTTTTCGTCCGTTACCTTCCCCGTCAGGCTTCTGTCGGCAGAATGAATTATGTGGCGGGAAGATTCCTCAGCATGGGATTCCGTTCGGACCGCCTCCGTTCTTTTCTTTAAAATAATCTGCTTACCAATTACTTCATATCGCAGCTGCAACGGCACTGTCATTTTATCCAGTATCGTGGAAAGAGGCTCATCACTCGCAACCAGGCTGACCTTTTGCGAGAAAGGGAGCGTACGCGGGCGGTAAGCAAACTTAATGTGCGCCTGCCGCTCAATGCTCGTGAGAACTTTGCGCAGTTCCTGGTTTTCCATGTTGAGTGTGATCCTGCGGGAAAGAAGTTCCTGCGCTGAAACTTCGCGGGCCATAGACACTCCTGTCAGCATCAATACCAGAAAAACCTGCTGGAGCGAAAATGTCATAAGGCGGATTAAAATGGGGTTTAGAAATAGTCGTTTTTTCATTGAATTTAGGTGTTTTGTGACTTTAAAAGCAAAAAGCAACTTTCTTCGCCGGCAAAACCAGCGAAACGATACTGAACGGAAAGCAGAGAGGGAGTTTACATCAGCGATGCAGAAATTCACTGACTTTTAAGGAAAAGGTAAATTTTTATCAGGTGATTAAGTCATAATAATACTGTTCAGCGTGAAAAATCATTCTTATCATTGGCATCCGTTTCCATATATAATTACCTGCGCATCAATAAGTTTATAATTGAGATCAAGCACCCTGCATATTACTTCAAGCTTTTGAAAAAGGTCTTCATCGTCGAGGTCAATCGTAACAGTACAATTCCGCAGGAGCTCCTCATCAAAGATAACCTCTACTCCATACAGCTTTTCCAACGCTTCAAAAACCCGCCCGGCTGGTGCATCTTCAAATACAAACCGAGCCTGAGCCGACGACTGGTGAATCTGCATTTCCGGTTTTTCAACAAGTGTTTTACTCAAAGTGGATGTTTCTCGCAGGTAAACCGCCTTTTGGTTGGGCATGAGTACAATACCACGTGTTTCAGGATCCCGGTTGCTCTTTTCCGGCGACCGGGCTGAGTAAACAGATACCCGCCCTGTTTTGACGGCAACCGTAACCTCCGGCTCATGGTCCCTGGCCTGTATGCTGAAGCTGGTACCTAACACCTTTGTCACCAATCCATTGGCATAAACCAGGAAAGGCCTTTTGGGATTTTTCGTAACCTCAAAAAACGCTTCACCGGTCAGGTAAACCTCTCGCCGGTCCCCGTCAAATTGTTTCGGGTAACGAAGCTTGCTTGCAGAACCCAACCGTACCCGGCTCCCGTCTGGCAGCAGTAAGGCATGTTCATCATTTCGGCCACTCACGGTCTCGACCCACGCGCCCGAATCCGATAACACCGCCCCGGCAGGGGCATCATCTCCCAGCAAGCCCCTGGATAACCATGTCCATCCGATCCCCAGCACCAGGAGTATGGACGCAGCAACCGTCCAGATGATCCTTCTGCTGCCACGTCCGTCCAGCAAACTTGGGCCTGAGACCGTGGCCTCCACCCGTGACCATATCCTGGAAAGTTGTTCGGAGGGTACCAGCACAGGATCCAGGCCACTTAGCCCCAGCACCAGCTGTCTTCCTTCCTCAATATGATAGTAACGTTCGGGATAATCCCTAAGGAAAGAATTCCAGAATGCGTCCGATTCTTCATCGGGTGAACACACCCACTCTTTAAAATAATCATCAGCGGCCAAATCTTCAGCCTCAAATTGATAGTAATCCATGCTAATTTTAACTATTTAATGGATGCTCTGACATGAACCCGGACATAATACCAGAACCTGTCATAATCTGCAATGCGCAATTTTCTTAAGTAAACAATGTGGCTACCTCCAAGGGCTGCGCTGCCAAAGAGGAACCGCCCATCCAAAGGACTGCAAACACCAGGTGCACCGTTTCACGAAGTACTTTTAAAGCTGAATAAATAAACTTACAGGCCGACTGGTAATTGATACCCATGATACGGGCAACCTCCTCGTTGCTGAAATGATTGCGAAACCTAAGGTCAATTGCCTGTTGCTGCCTGGGACTCAATCGGCCATAACTTTTATGTAAACGCCTCAATAACAGCTCCTTTCTCTCCTTTTCAATGAGATCATTCTCAATTACATAATTATCAGGCCTCGCGTGTACGTTGTCTATATTTGTAAAGCCAAAAAAAACGTCTTTCCGCTGAGCGTGGTTAATCTTGTTGCGAAGGGAGCGAAAAAGGTAGAATTTAATTGAATCGGTTTCGCTCAGGTTACTTCGGCTTTGCCACAGCTCGATGAAAAGATCATGGATACTGTCTTCAATCAGGCGTACGTCTGAGGTTACCTTGCTGCCATAGCTGATCAGGTCTTTGGCATAAAGCTGGTAGATCTGCTGAAAAGCAAACCGTTCGCCCCTACGAAAGGCATTCCATAATTCGGGAATTGATAAATCCGGCATTTCCTGGTAAAGACAGTTAATCGGTTAAGATTCTAATATCAGAAAGCGTTGTACCCTCTCTGCAACCGGGACTACAATGACTGGCGACCAAAGAATTTCCCCCCGATACCCCTTCGTGCTGACCCCTTTCTTTGACTAATGGTAAAAAACCGAAATTTTAATCCTATTTTTTTCAAAAATTTAAAATAATAATAATCCACTGAAAAAACAGGGTACAAAACAGGCTAGGGTGGCAACCAGTGAAGGGCAACTGCTACCAAGTGCCGATACGATAGGATTTGACTATTACCTCTTTGGTATTTGATGAAAACGGCGCCATCTTCCAGAAAAGTGATTACTATCCTTTTGAGCTGGAGATTGACAGGAATAATCCGGTAACAACGCAGGCGAGCAGGAACAATACCAGTTTTTTGGCTAATTCGAGTCACTGTGGGTTTTTTGGCCCTCCATCGCCTCGAGTTTATCTAAGTGGGGCCTGCCCCGTTTGGCGTAGTCTCCAGACTACGTCAAAGCGTCTCCGGTCTCAAGACCGGCCAAGCGTATACCCCAAATATGATGAACCGTAAATGTCAGTTTACATTCCATCATTTGATATTATCCACTGACTGGCCATTCATGCGGTAGTTTTTTATTTACTGTTTCTTTAACACAGTAAAACCTGTCCCCCCTCATCCCCATGGCCACGCTCATCAAAAGCCGCGTTACTTCTATTGATTTGTTAAAGGGTATCGTAATGGTGATGATGGCGCTTGACCATACCCGCGATTACTTTTACCAATCCAGTACCCTTTCAGGTGTTACCGACCCTGCACATGCCACCTGGGCAGTATATCTTACGCGCTGGGTTACTCATCTCTGTGCACCCACCTTCAGTTTTCTGGCGGGGATATCGGCCTACCTGTCGGGCAAAAGAAAAACCAAAGCTGAGCTTTCCGGCTTTCTTGTAAAACGCGGGCTCTGGCTTGTTTTGATGGAACTGACCATCATCAACTATGCCTGGTATCTGAACGTATGGTACAACAACATCGACCTGGCAGTGATCTGGGTTTTAGGCATCAGCATGTTATTCCTGGCGGGTTTTGTTTACCTTCCCAGAAACGTCATTTTACTTATTTCCTGTGTTTTGATCTTTGGGCATAACCTGCTGGACAACGTCCACTTTGAGAGGAGCCTGGGGTGGAGCATACTGCACGAATTTTCCTCCTTTCAAATCTCAGATACCCGCACCATCAACGTAGTATACCCTATCCTACCCTGGATCGCAGTGATGGCACTGGGTTACTGTTTTGGTCGCCTTTATGATCAGGATATACAAAGCGACTCCAGAAAAAAGCTGTTCAGCAGCCTGGGACTTGCGGCGGTCACCCTGTTTGTTTTCATCCGATGGGCCAATTCGTATGGCGACCCGGCACCCTGGGTCCGGTTTGAAACCACAGGCCAGACGCTCATGTCGTTTTTCAATGTTACCAAGTACCCTCCGTCACTTTTATATCTGCTTGTTACGCTATCCTGTGCGTTTCTGTTTATGGCCAATTCCGAAAAATGGAGCGGAAAGGCCGTTGATTTCTTCATTGTGTTTGGCCGGGTACCTTTCTTTTACTATATCCTGCACCTTTATACCATTCGGTTGCTTTCTATGGTGGTGGCAGGACTTACCGGCCATGGCTGGGATCTGATGGTCCAAACCACATTCGACGTTGACCTGAAAACTTTTGGGTTTAATCTCGGAGTCGTTTACCTGATCTGGATCGGAATCATCCTGGCGCTCTATCCTGTCTGTAAAAAATTTGATCGTTACAAGCAATCGCACAGGGAAAAGTGGTGGCTGAGTTACCTCTGAGAAACCCTTCGTTTTATCTTAAAGCCATTCCGTTTAGCTGGTAGCTAATTGCCACCCGCTAATCAGCCATGTATACCAGATAGCGGAAAAGACACCAACAAATCTCATAAATTGTGGTTAAATGGTTGATAAAACTTACTTTATGAAAGATATGCATATACTCTCGAACAAGATGAAAATTTCCATTCTACCTTCCATAGCCGAGGCCAGCATATACCACCAAACAGCGTGAGATAGAAGTCAGGTATAGGCAGAAAAGACTGATGATTAAAATGATAAGTACATAGGGTATACTGATGTAAACAACAACCACTAAGTGAAAAAAACGTATCAATATCTGTCCCTTTCGCTTCTTCTCTGTGCAGGAATGTATGGCTGCCTGAAACCGGAAAGCCCGAAAAACAATAAAACATCGCTGGAAGATCTGGCAGCCAATGAGGAGGTAGCCGGTTACCTGAAATCATTTCAGGGCAGAGGTGCACTGACGGATGGCTCTTCTCCTACCCCCGCAACACAGTCTGTTACAAAATTCCGCTATCCTGATGACCTCAGTCTGGAACTTGTCCTGTCCGAACCACAGATCACCCAGCCCGTTGATATCAGTTTTGACCACCGGGGAAGGTTATGGGTGGTGCAGTATAACCAGTATCCCTTTCCAAAGGGGGTGAAGGTTACCGGGGTGGATAATCACCTGCGGTTCAATTTCGACAAAGTACCCCTGCCGCCACCGGATGGAGCTAAAGGAGCCGATAAAATCACGATGTTTGAAGATACCGATGGAGACGGGCGTTTTGATAAATCAACAGACGTAATAACGGGCCTGAATATCACCACAAGTGTCGCCCTGGGCCGTGGGAAGATATGGGTACTGAGTCCGCCCTATCTGCTGGCCTATCCTGACCCTGACGGTGACGGCCTTCCCAACGGCAAACCCAGTGTTCACCTGGAAGGATTTGGCCTTCAGGATACGCACGCCGTGGCCAACAGCCTTTGCTGGGGGCCCGACGGCTGGCTTTATGGCGGGCAGGGAAGTACCGCGCTGGCGAACATTAATTCGTCAGTTTCTAAAAATGTAGCCTTTAAGGGGCAGGCAATATGGAGATATCACCCTGAAAGCCAGATATTTGAAATATATGCAGAAGGAGGAGGAAATACCTTCAATATAGAAATGGACAGCAAGGGACGCGTCTATTCAGGCAACAACAACGATGACAGGGGGCCCAACTTTAAACAAGGCGCTTATTATCCCAAAAGCCTTGGCAAACACGGCCCTCATACCAACCCTTATGTTTTCGGGAACCTCGAAAACATGGCCCTGACGGGCGAACCCAAAAGGTTTACCCATGCCCTTATCAAATATGAAGGAGGTGCCCTGCCGACCCGGTATCAAGAAAAAATGATCGCCATCAATCCGCTTTTGAGATATGTGCAGATGGTAGATTTTGTACCGACAGGTTCCACCTTTGCAAATATTGACCGGGAGAAAATCCTGGAAACCGAGGATAAATGGTTCCGCCCGGTGGCTATCAAAGCTGGCCCGGATGGTGCAGTTTATATTTCCGACTGGTATGACAGCCGCCTCTCCCATGTAGACCCCAGAGACACCTGGGATAAGATGTCCGGCCGGATCTATAAAATCCGGTCCGGGAACAAACCTGCTGTTACCCCGGGATTTGATCTGTCAAAATATTCAAATGATGAACTGATCAAACTATTGTCCCATTCCAACAAATGGTACCGCCAGCAGGCACTCAGGCAGTTTGCCGACCGCAAGGACCGCTCTGTTGTTTCCAGATTACTGCCTTTACTTCAGTCAGGTGAGGCCCAGACAGCCCTTGAGGCGCTGTGGGCAATCCATTTGAGCGGCGGCCTTACAGACAACCTCCTGCTCTCAACACTGAAACACAAAGATCCGTTTGTCCGCCTCTGGGCCGTTAAACTATCCGGTGATCAAAAAAAGGTATCTCCAGCCGTATCTGAAGGGCTGCGCCAGCTTGCTACTTCGGAATCGCATCCGGAGGTGCGCAGCCAGCTTGCCTGTACTGCTAAACGGCTTCCGGCACAGGATGCGCTTCCCATTGTTAAAAACCTGGTCATCTACCATGACGACGCGGCCGATCCTGACATGCCCCTTTTGCTATGGTGGGCCATAGAATCCAAGGCCGCAACGGACCACCAGCTGATACTTGATTTTTTTAAGGATCAAAAAGTATGGGATCAAAAAACTGTGAAAGAGGCTTTGTTAAAACGGATCATGCAACGGTATGTAATGGCGGGCGAACCGGCTGATTTCGCTGCCTGCACCCGTTTGCTGGAAATGGCACCTTCCAAAGAGCACGCCGGTCTGCTACTTACCGGCCTGGAAGAAGGATTACGGGGCAGAAAGATAACCGACCTCCCAGCCGACCTGGTTCGCACCCTGCAGCCCTATCTGGCAGAATCCAGCGGGGGATCTCTCGCGTTTGAAGTACGTCAGGGAAAACAAGAGGCAGTGGACCAAGCCCTGAAAATCATTGCAAACCCTGCCGAAAGTCTGTCTGCCCGTTTGACCTACATCCGTCTCATGGGTGAGCTCAACCAGCCCGGTGCTGTGCCAGTCTTTTTATCGGTAGTTCTTTCCGGTAAATCCACAGGGGCCATTCAGCAGGCGGCTTTGCAATCGCTTCAGCGTTACGACCAGCCCGGGATAGGCGTAAAAATAGCCAGTGCCTACCCCGATCAGCTCCGGGCTGATCCGGACGTGCGTCTTGCAGCCCTTTCTTTATTTGCCAGCAGACCTTCCTGGGCACATCAGATGATGAATGACATTGTGGCGACCAAGAAAATTCACAAGGAAGATGTTCCCGATCAGATCGTTCGCAGGTTGCTGCTGCTGAATGAAAAAGGAATTCAGGCGGATGTCGAAAAGCTGTGGCCACAGGTAAAATTATCGTCGTCGGCAGAAATCAATGAACAGATTGTCAAAGCGGAAAAAGCACTCCAATCGGGTACTGGAACGGTAGCGCATGGAAAGGTAGTTTTCACAAATCTGTGCAGCAGTTGTCACAAGCTCTATAACGAAGGAGGTAATATCGGTCCTGACCTGACCGGCTATGACCGCGGTAACATCAAAGAACTCTTGCTGAATATTGCCGATCCCAACGCTTTCATTCGGGAGGGTTATGTGAATTACCACCTCGTCACTACGGACGGCAGGACCATTACCGGGAATATCCTCAGCCAGAACAACCGTTCCGTCACGATCAAGCCTTTTGGAGAAGACCCGTTATCCATTGGAGTTGAACAGATTAAGGAAATGACGCCTCAAAAAACTTCGGTTATGCCCGAAAGATTGCTGGAAGGTATTTCCGATCAGCAACTAAGAGATCTGTTCACCTTTATTACACAGCAAAAAAAGGAGTGAATCTCTATGGCCGGATTCACTCCCTGGCTACCTTGACCAGGTATTTTGGATGCTCTGCCAATTGGTGCGACGGCGGAAAAGCTCCGCCCTCACGCTACAAATTTTGATTGCTTAACCGCTCTTCTCTTCTCCGTTCAAGCCAGCCGCTGTAAAGCAGCCTTTTGTCTACAACCGGCTTGGGAAAAAAAAGGCTGGCCAGGTATCCCACTACAACGACGATCAGGTGGCTGTATACGCCCAGCATAAGTTTGTGATGGGTAAAATTCAGAGCACCCATATCCACCAGCAGCCGTTCTTGTCCAGAAATATTAAATGGAGTGGATGTCAGCACGGCATAGGCCGTAAAAAGAATACACACCAGGATCGCGATGGTGATACCCTGATTGTTCGCCCGCGCACTCAGCAGCCCCAGCAGGAATATCCCCACAATACCTCCCGAAAAAATGGCGTATAAAGTAAAAACAATGCCCAGTACCCCTTCGTCACCTGCATCGAGGTATAACATCGCAATACAAATGGCAATCAGCCCTGAGATAACGACAATGATTTTGGAGGCAAGCAGGTACTGTCTGTCTGTTTGCCCGGGACGCAGCTTTTTGAAATAATCCTCCACCCCCACCGCAGCAAGGGAATTCAGGTCGGCACTGAGGCTGCATATCGCTGCGGAAATCATGGCAGACAAGATCAAGCCCACTACGCCTGTTGGCAGTTGTGTCATAATAAAATAGGGAAAAACGGCATCCGCCCGCAGTCCGTCAGGAAGCGGATGCTGCTTGTAAAAAACAAAAAGCGCTGTACCTATCAACATAAACAACGTCCAGACAGGGACAGTTAACAGGATACCCAACAAAGAGGCGTGAATGGCCGACCGGTCCGTTTTGGCGGTCAGATACCGCTGCACGACGGTTTGATCTGTAGCGTATTTTTGTATGGCATAAAATGCCCCGTTGATGGCCATTACCATAAACGTAAGTTTGGTAAGATCCCACTCATAAGGCCCGAAACCAGTACGCCCGTTCTCCGAAGCTACTTTCCACACCTCCATCGGACCACCCTCTACCGAAAATAGTAATACGCTGATGCAAATGATCCCGCTTGCAAAAAGCATAAATCCCTGGAAAACATCCAGCCAGATCACCGCTTCGATTCCCCCGAGCAGGTTAATCAGGATGATGATGAAACCAACCACAAGAATGATGGTGACTGTATTAATATTGGTCATTTTTTCCAGTGAAACGGCCAGTAGAAAAAAACAGTCCCCATGCCCGAGAACTGCCTCAGTACAAACGCCAGTGAACTGTAATACCTCGCAAATGAACCGAACCGTCTTTCAAAATACTCATAGGTACTCAGGTTAATGACCTTTCTGAAAAGCGGAACGATAAACCAGATCACCACTAGTAATACGATGGGTACCATCAGCCCCTGCACCAGCAAGATCCAGTTGGACGAGTACCCCGTGCCCGGATAAGCCAGAAACGTTACACTGCTGATGAGGGTGGCCAGCAGCGAAATCCCCAGTGCCCAGGAAGGTATCTTTCCTTTGGCGAGAAAATAATTCTGGGTGGTTTTCTGGCTTTTGGCAAACACAAGGCCAAATACCAGACTTCCCGTTAAAAATACCAGAATGATCAGATAATCTACGACATGCAGAACTGAACTCATTAATAAAAAAGGATTAAGGGTTTAGGAAGTAAACTTTAAGTGGTTTAGGAAAAGTCGCGGAGCAGGGCCAGGTAGCTAGTGGCTACGCTGCCTTTATTCCGCCATGCAAATATGTAAACGTTTACATATTAATCCTAGCTTTTAATATTAAATGATAAAAAAATATGATATTTCCAGGTTCAGGATAATATATAAAGGAATATCAGCAGCCAAAAAAGTATTAAAATATTGATTATAAAACAGTTAAAAACAAATTACGTCATATCGAAGCTGGTACAAACAGAAGCGTATGCATGTATAACATTTCGATACCAGACATGAATACCATCATGCGAAGCCCGTCAAGGCTTAAAATAGTAGTATAAATAGCAGAAAAAATGCGATTTAATTTTTTATTCGCACAAATTGACCTAATATTGCTGCAATCGTTTACAATACATTTACGTGTATGGCCATTCCCAAAGGAGTCAGTTTAAAGGAAGTCGCGGATAAAGCCGGGGTCTCCACTGCTACCGTGTCGAGAGTGATCAATTCGAAAACTGTTGTAAAGGGGGAAACAGAATTGCGCGTACAAAAAGTGATCAAGCAGCTTGGCTACCGGCCCAACCGTGTAGCACAGCGGCTGAGGACGACCAACGGTGCCAGTAAGCTCATTGGCTTGCTGATACCCGATATCCAGAATCCGTTTTATGTGGACGTCATTCGGGGTATTGAGCAGTATGCCTATGCAAGAAATTTCGCTATCGTGATCGGGAACTTCTCCCAAAACGAAGAGAGGCAGAAATTTTACATTGATATACTCAAGTCCGAATCAGTGGATGCATTTATTGTGGCACCATTCCCGGGAATGAACGACTACGTAAAAGAGCTGGTAGAAGAAGGGTATGCCGTGGTCTGTATTGACAGGGGGCTTTCCAATATGGATCTGGACGTGGTGAAGGTTGATAATTACCAGGGTGCTTTCGACGCAGTGGAACATCTGGTGAAAGTTGGACACAGGCGCATCGGTTTTATATCTGGTAATATGCAGATTCCCACCACACTAGAGCGCGTATCAGGATATGAAGCTGCCCTGACCAAAAACGGGATAGCGATAGACAGGGAGATCATTGTGGGAAGGAATTCGGACCATACAAGTGGTGTGGAACTGACCGCACAGCTGCTGGACCTACCGCATCCGCCGACGGCTATTTTTACATCCAATAACCTGCTTACCCTAGGGGCATTGGAAACCATTCATTCCAGAGGGCTGAAGATACCCGAAGAAATAGCCATCCTGGGATTTGATGATATGTACTGGTCCACGTCGCTGAACCCACCCCTGACAGCCGTGCGGCAGTCGGGCTTTGAAATCGGAAGAATTACGATAGATCTGCTATACCAGCGCATCATGGAACCTGCCCGCCCCTATGTCAGCATCGTCCTTAAAACCGAACTGATGGTCAGAACGTCCTGTGGTCATAAATCCGGAAAAATGAAAAGCACTATCTGACAACTATTTTTTTATATAAAAATGTAAACGATTACATTGCTTACAACCATTGTTAAAATTGAATAAAACGGCGTGAAAAACATTCAGATATATAATCCGGGAAAGGTGGTGTTCGGGCCAGGCAGCTTCGATCAGTTCATTGCCGATTTCCCGAAACTTCCCTTCAAAAAACTGTACCTGATCACCATCTCCCCTGTGGCAGCACTGATTCAAACCAGGCTTACCACACTGGAAAAGGCGGGTATCTCTATTCTTACAAATACTTCCGTCATAGATGAGCCTGGTTTTCAAGACTTTGAAAGACTTTTGCAAGAAGCTGAAAATTTTGGGGCAGACAGCGTAGCCGGTATAGGCGGAGGCAGTGTAATGGATACTGCAAAACTTGTGGCGGCCAAACTTCACAATCAACACACCATCGGAGATATTCTGCTCAATGGCTTTTCAAAAAAAAGGACCCCCTATCTGGCATGTATTCCTACCACGTCAGGTACTGGAAGTGAGGTATCCCCCAATGCTATTTTTATCAATGCGGAAGGAACCAAAGTAGGGGTGATCAGCCCGGAACTCGTACCTGATGCCGCCTACGTAGACCCGGCTCTAACACTCGGTGTACCACCTTTAGTTACCGCCGCAACCGGAATAGACGCTCTGGCCCATTGCATAGAAGCATACACCAACAAATTTGCACACCCGATGATGGACCTCCTTGCCCTGGAAGGTGTGAGGCTGATCGGCAGATTTCTTCACAAGGCATATCTGAACGGTAACGACCTTGAAGCACGTACTCAAATAGCCCTTGGAAGTATGTACGGAGGCGTGTGCCTGGGTCCAGTCAATACTGCTGCCGTGCATGCACTTGCCTATCCGCTGAGCAAAGAATTTCACATCCCACATGGCCTTTCGATAGCACTGCTTCTGCCTTATGTGATGGAATTTAATATCCCCTCCTCCACCGACCGGTATGCGGACATTGCAATTGCACTGGGAGCGGAAGATCGGGGCGACAAGGAAGATATTGCCAGGGCAGGGATTGAGCTGATCAAAACCCTCCTCAGAAGTTGCGGGTTACCATCCGGTCTCGGCGAGCTTAATATCCCCTTTGAAGCCGTGGAAACCATGGCGGCCAGCGCGGTTCAGATCCAACGCTTGTTAAAAAATAATCCCCGGGAAATAAATGCTGACGACGCTGAGAGAATATATTCCGAAGCCTTCAACCGAGTAAAATCATGAATGCAATAAAAAAATACAGCGGCGTTGTAGTACCGATGGTCACACCGGTGGATAACTCTTACAGAATTGACCGCTCTGCAACGCCCATCCTGGTAGACCATCTCATTAGCAACGGAGCGCATCCTTTTATTTTGGGAACCACCGGAGAATCTGCCTCCGTTTCCCGGTCTGAGAAACTCGCACTGGTGAAAGCAACAATCAATGCCTCAGCAGGTAAGGGAACAATTTACGCAGGTATTTCGGGAAATTCACTGTATGACTCTCTCGAAGATGCCCGCCAGTATCATGACCTGGGTATCGGGGTTTTTGTGGCCACCATGCCCAGTTATTACCCCGCCGATCCCGACCAGATGGAACGCTATTTTACCCAGCTGGCCGATGCCCTTCCGACGCCTCTCATTATCTATAACATCCCGGCCACTACCCACTTATCCATCCCTCTAAGCTTGGTAGACCGGCTGAGCCAGCACCCCAATATTGTGGGCTTTAAGGATTCAGAAAGAAGTATGGAAAGACTGGAAACGTCGGTATCATTATGGAAAGAACGGACTGATTTTTCATATCTGTCGGGATGGGCGGCCATGTCACACAAAGCCATCGAACTTGGAGCGGACGGAATCATTCCAAGTACCGGGAACCTCACACCGCATCTCTATCAGGTCATTTACACATCCGGCGGAGGACATGAAGGCTGGCTGGCGCAGGAAAAGGCAGACAGGATTTCTGAATTATACCAAAAAGACAGGACATTGAGCAGAGCGCTTCCTGTATTAAAAACCATGATGGCCGCATACGGGCTTTGCCAACCAGAAATGCTCCCGCCAATGTACCCTTTAACCAGAGACGAACAACGAACCGTCCAAAGCCAGACCTTATCTCTTTTCGGAGATTTGAACCAAATAAACAGCATGAATTAAATGAATGATCAAAGACCCGTTTTAGGGATCACCATGGGTGACCCTGCGAGCATAGGCCCCGAGGTAGCCGTGAAGGCACTGGCCAGAGAAGAGATTTATACCATCTGCAGGCCATTGATCGTGGGAGATGCAAAAGTGATTGCGGACGCGATCCGTTTCTGTGGGCTGGATATTAAAGTAAACGCCGTTAAGTCGGTTGAGAAAGCGGTATTCCTTTTCGGGCAAATCGACGTGTACGACCTGAACAACGTAAAGCTCGAAACATTAAAAAAAGGCGAGATGTCTGCCGCGGCAGGCGATGTGGCGTTTAAGACCGTGGTCGAAACCATCAGACTTGCCATGGGAGGACAGGTTGACGGAACGGTGACCGGGCCGATCAACAAGGAATCCATACAAATGGCGGGGCATCGTTTTTCGGGCCATACGGAGATCTACGCCCATTATACGGACACAAAGAAATATGCCATGCTGCTGGTGGAGAATGACCTGAGGGTTATCCATGTTTCTACGCACGTGTCGTTAAGAGAAGCCTGCGACCTCGTCAAAAAGGACCGGATACTGGATACCATTGAACTCATGCATGGCGCCTGCCGCCGGTTAGGCATTGCCAGCCCTAAAATTGCAGTAGCCGGTTTAAATCCGCATGCCAGTGACGGAGGCCTGTTTGGCTGGGAAGAAAAAAACGAAATCATTCCTGCCATAGAAGAGGCTCTCAGCCGGGGTTATCAAGTAGAAGGCCCTATCCCTGCCGACACCCTGTTTCCTAAAGCAATCGGTGGCAGTTACGATGGCTGCGTAGTGATGTATCATGACCAGGGACATATTCCTTTTAAAATGGTAGGCTTTTCCTGGGACAGTGAAACGAAGAAAATGAACAGCGTCAAGGGAGTCAATATGACCCTGGGACTGCCTATTATCCGGACTTCCGTGGACCACGGGACGGCCATGGAAATTGCGGGAAAGGGCATTGCAAGCCCCGACGCCATGATCCTGGCGATTGAGTATGCCGTCAGGCTTTTTAAGAATAAGGTTTAAATATACTAAACGGAATGATAGCAGTTATTGCAGATGATTTTACGGGTGCGGCGGAAATTGGCGGTGTGGGTATCCGCCATGGGTTCAGTGTTGTCATAGAAACGAAGGTCGACAAAAACATATCAGCCGATATTCTCATCATTGCAACGGATACACGTTCTCAGACGCCCGAAAAAGCCGCAGATGTAACACAAAAAATCACTTCCGAACTGCTTGCACTGCACCCTGATTTTATCTACAAAAAAATAGATTCGATCTTAAGAGGTAATGTAGGGGCAGAATTAACAGCCCAGCTCATAACCTCCGGGAAACAAAAGGCAATGCTTGTCCCTGCCAATCCGCAATTAAACAGGACCATACGGGACGGTATCTATTATTACAACGGTATCCCGCTCAATGAATTCAGCTTTACCAACGGGACATCAAACGCACGAACTTCTTCCCGAGTACTTGATCTTTTGGGAGAAGCAGTCCGGCCTTTCACGTCCGTAGTATCCATAGGCGACGCTTTACCGGAGAAGGGGCTCATCATAGGCAATACATCCGATACCGATGATCTTGACAACTGGGTCAGAAAAATTGATTCCCAAACGATTCCGGCGGGAGGATCCAGTTTTTTTGACGCCATTTTAAGAGCACATCCAAAACAGACTGCAAACCAGAAGATATCACCGCTCCGGTTAGGCCCAAAAATGATGTACATATGTGGCAGTGCATTCGATAACAGCAGAATGTTGGTACAAAAGGCTCGGCAGGCAGGGCACGCCGTTGCTTATATGCCTGAAAATCTGCTTACAGATGACGGGCCAGATCACAGTTTGTTTGCCCGATGGAAAAACGAGATTTGTGACGGCCTGCAAAAAACTGGAAAGGTTATTGTCGCTATTGATAAAATCACCGGCGTACAGGAAAACGTTTCGTGTAAAATAAGACAGGCAGTTGCGACAGCAGTACAAAGCGTAATGAACGAAGCTGAGATCGACGAACTGATCATTGAAGGAGGAGCTACCGCATATGCTGTTACGCAAAAACTGGGATATACCCGGTTATATCCGGTCAATGAGTTGGGCCCTGGATCCATACGGATGAAAGTCAGAGAAAATGCAAATATTTTTTTAACCTTAAAACCAGGTAGTTACACTTGGCCGGATGTTATCTGGCCCTATTAGAACCAGCAGTCAGAGATTCCAATCAAACAACCCTTAGTTATACCAAACCAATAAAATGAAAGCAAACGGAGAAGAAACGGTTTCACCGGGAGTTACCCGGAGGGATTTTATCAGAACGACTGGCGTCGGCATCATCGGCGCGCCTTACATCGCAAAAAGTGCATGGACGCGGACGGCTCCCAGTGATATGATCCGTCACGCGGTAATCGGGACGGGAGGCATGGGTCGCAACCATACCAAAACCTTCGGAAATATCAAAGGATGCGACCTGGTGGCAGTTTGCGACGTTGATCCCCAGCAGCTGGAAAAAGCAGTAAAAGATCTGCCCAATGGTGATAAGATAAAAAAGTATGCCGATTTCAGACAGCTCCTGACAGACAAAACAATCGATTCGGTCTCGATTGCCTCGCCGGATCACTGGCACACGCCTATGGCGCTGTATGCCCTGATGGCCGGCAAACACGTATATGTGGAAAAACCGTGCAGCCATAACATCCGCGAAACCAACCTGCTAGTGAAAGCGTCCAAGGCTTTCAACAAATGTGTGCAACACGGTACGCAGCGACGCAGCAACGGAGCACATATAGAGGGGATGAAGCAGTTACGTAATGGTATCATTGGTAAAGTACATACCATTAAAGCCATTGATCACCAGCACCGCGAGGCCATCGGTCGCGCTGCGTCGGAGGCTCCTCCCAAAGGAGTGGACTATGACATGTGGCTTGGGGCTGCGCCAAAAGTACCATTTACCAAAAATCGCTGGCACTATACCTGGCGCTGGTTCTGGGATTATGGAAACGGAGATGCCGCAAACGACGGAGTGCATCAGATCGACGTAGCGGTTTGGGCACTGGGAGACCGCTATCCAAAACGTGTGATTTCTTCCGGCGGCCAATATTATTACAACGACGACCACCAGACTCCGGATACCCAGACCACCATTTTTGAATATGACGACACGCAGATCATCTGGGAAATGAGGCTTTGGACACCCTACAACCTCGAAGGCCACGACAACGGAAACGTTGCCTATGGTACTGACGGTAAAATGGAGTTTGGCCGCAGCGGTGTGGTGGTGACGAAAGGAAAAGAACAGATCAAGATAGAATCACCTGTTGAGGTAGAGGCCATAATGCCTAACTTCCTCACGGCAGTGCGGGAAAACAACCCTGCAAAGCTCAATTCACCCATTGAGAGAGGTGCTATTGCTACCAATATGGCTATGCTGGCCAATATTACCACTCGCCTTGGCGCACCTTCCATTACCTACGACCCCATTAAACAAATCGTAAAATGCCCGGGGTTTGACGACAAAGCCAATGCCTTGCTGGGCCGCGAATACCGGAAAGGTTACGAACTTCCCTACAAAGGTTAAACACTCATACCCCGTTAACTAAAACTTGAACAACCATATCATGAAAAAAAAACAAACGATACTGTCCGGCCTGAGAAAATGGATCGGAGTGACCGCATATTTGTCTGTTGCTATGCTATTTTACAATCCGTTGGCAGCTCAGCAGTCAAAAAAGGGCACTAAACAACCTGTTGTTGCATTTGAACAAAAGCCGGGTGAACTGACAATCACCATAGGAGGAAAACCCTTCGCAAGTTATGTATACGAAGACCCAAAAATATCGCGGCCCTATTTTGCCCATGTGAAGTCGGCCTGTGGTGTTCAGGTAACACGTAACTATCCTCCCCAGCAGGGAGACCCTCAGGATCACTCCACTTTTCATCCCGGAATATGGCTCAGCTTTGGGGATATCAACGGAAATGACTACTGGAGGCTCAAGGCAAAAGTGGAACACGAAATGTTTGTGGAACAACCCGAAGGAGGAGCAGGAAAAGGTACTTTTACGGTAAGAAACTACTATATGAGTACCGACGGCAAAGACCGGGTACTGGCAGAACTCGTGAAATATACGATTCTGGTAAGGCCTACCGGCACATTGCTGCTGACTGACAGCAAATTTTCTGCGGAAGCCGGCGATTTTGCCTTCGGCGACCAGGAAGAAATGGGACTTGGCGTAAGAGTGAATACGAAGTTCTCTGTACAGTATGGCAAAGGACATATAACCAATGCCGAAGGACGGAAAGACGGGAAAGAAACCTGGGGGAAATCATCCGCCTGGGTTGATTACAGTGGCCTTGTCGACAACCAGTATGTGGGGGTGGCCATCATGCCTGACCCCAAAAATTTCCGTCCCAGCTGGTTCCATACCCGGGACTACGGTTTAATGGCTGCAAACGCCTTTGGCCGCGATGCAATGAAACAGGGTGAAAAAAGCTCGGTGGTGGTGAAAAAGGGAGAAACATTCAGGCTGGCCTATGGGGTACTGATTTATTGCAAACCCAATGGTGAAAAAGTGAACATAGCGGGTGCCTATCAGGATTATTTGAAAGTAATAAAGGAGTAACCAGAATTTCGTAAATGTATGTCTATGAAGAATTTCATCACCGGAATAATTTGCTTCTACCTGCTTTTTCCTGCGAAATCATTTGCACAAAAAAAGGACTACCTTTTTTATGTAAAAGAACATTGTGACCAGCTCATTGCTCATGGCAAAGATGTATACGGTGATAAAAAATCGGATATGCTAGCCTCCATCATCGACACACGGGACATGAGTGTACCCAAGTGGAAGGTTCCTCCTACCCAGGGTACCCGCGGGTCAGACCGTGCCGTAGGAGGAAGTAATTATTATCACGATGTGCAAACGATAACAGTGTTAAATTCCTTAACAAAACTTACCGGAGACGCTAAATACAAGTCTGCCGCAACCCATTACACCAATGATTTTTTAACCCTTTGCCAAAATCCCTACACCGGACTTCTGGGCTGGGGAGAACATCTGTACTATAATTTTTATGCAGATTCAGTAAGGGAAGGAGATCTGGACCAGCCTGGACTTTACCTGACACATGAGTTCATCGAAAATACTCCTCCCTGGCCAAATTTGTGGGAAATGGATTCGGCTCGAACTACCCGCGCCATCATCGGGGTGAGAGGACACTTCCGGTCACCGGTAACCCAGAGCTTTCTTTACAACCGCCACGCGAGATGGAATAAAATACTGAAACCCGAATACCGTGGCCTGGAACAATATCAGGACGGCGGCCAAGCCTGGATCAAACATTCCGGTTTACAGTGTTATTCCTTTACTTTTCTTTATAAAAAAACCGGCAATCCGGAGTGGAAAAGATGGGCAGAAGGAACCGGTAAACTTTTCTGGAAATACCGCAATCCGGAAACAAATCTTACCATCAGCTGTATTGATGACCCGCGCCCAAGCGGCATGTATGCCAATATCAATTCCATGGGATTGTTGAGCTACTATCTGCTGAAATCATGGCAGGTAGATCCCCGCTTTGCTCATTTCAGAAAACAGGCAGAAACAATGCTAAAATCCGTGGAAAAATACTCCTGGGACAAAGCCAGAAGCGGGTATGTCACAGAGCTGCAACTAGACGGCACCGTGTTTAACAAGGAACTCGTTAACGTTGTGGAAACAGGATATGGCAATGCGGACATCCTGCTTTTTGGCAGGATAGCCGCCTATTTTTATAAAGTTACGGGTGATAAGGCCTATCTGGAAATGGTAAAAAAGATCTCCGCTATGTTGCTGAAACATTCGTGGCCCGACACCTTCGTAGTGAACAGCCTTGCCAGTGCACTTCAGTTTTCCATGGATGCATATGAAGTGACAGGCGATACCAGACTTCTTGATCTGGCCGGAAAATACGCAGATACCGGCATCAATAAACTATGGAGCGGGAAGTTGTTTGTTCGTGAACCCAAAGATCCTTATTATGAGGCAAAACTTGGAACGAGTGATCTGGTAGCCGGCCTGCTGCGCCTGCATATGATCCAGAACTCCAGATCAGCAGATGCAGGTCTCTTGTTATGGTCGTTGTAACGAAATCCTACCAGGAAACAATTTGATTTAAGGTGTTTGCAAAGATCTGCGGGTTAAATATCTCCCGCGGATCTCCGCTGATTCCTAACTCGCTGATCACCGCTAAAACTCTTCTGCGAAAATCTGCGGAGTAAAATCCTACAAATCTGCGGGTTAATATTTCCCACAGATAAACGCTGATTCCTTACCCGCTGATCAACGCTGAAACTCTTCTGCGCAAATCGGCGGGATGAAATCTTACAAATCGGCCGGGTAAATATCTCCCGCGGATAAACGCTGATTCTTTACCCGCTGATCAACGCAGATACTCGTCTGCGGAAATCTGCGGATTAAAATCCTGTAAATCTGCGGGTAATATTTCTCACGAATTTCTTAACTTGTCACCAAACACTATCACACATGATGACTACAAACGAACTTTCCTACGAAATCCGAGGCTGCATTTTTAATGTCTACAACAACCTTGGCCCCGGATTGCTTGAATCTGCATACGAAGCAGCTCTTGCATATGAATTACACAAGAAAAACCTCTCGTTTGCCAGGCAAGTAGGCTTGCCGATGGTATATGAAGAACTTAGTCTGGAAATCGGGTATCGCCTAGATATTTTGGTTGAAAATAGAATCATAATTGAGATTAAATCGGTTGAAACGTTATTAAATGTCCACCATAAACAGATCATCACATACCTCAAATTATCAGGATTAAAGCTGGGTTTGCTGGTAAATTTCAACTCCGATGACATTTCAAAATCCATTTTCAGGAAGGTAAATGGATTTCAGGATTTCACGGACTAGTGGGCAGCGCAAAAGGTTTACCTGCAAGTAACCGCAGTTTTTTCTCCGCGGAAATCTGCAGGCTAAATCTGTAATATCTGCGAGCAACCCTTAGTTAAATTCCCACGGATAAACGCAGATTGTTCTGGTAGGGCGGGCGGCTGCTTAGAATCCGCCCGCCCCGGCTTTGGTATATATCTCCCTCATTTAAAATCTTCAAGTTTCCGTTGGTCATGCCAATATCTTTATTGAGTATGCCACAGTCGGCCGCCACGATCACATTTCCGAAGCACATTTAACTCCCAACTCCTCATCTCCTTAGTAAGTAGCCCTTCCCCCCGGACGGATCAAATACACCCGGCGACCGGTTTATTGAAACTTCATACAACTCCATTTTACCCTGATCGTCTTTCATTTATGGTAGATAGACTTTACAAGAAGTGTCCTCAGCCACCATGTGACCATCCTGGAAGCCCTGCCGGACATAGATTTTGACAAGGCTCAACATGAAATGGAAGCACATCTGGAACATGTCAAAGACAGTATGAAGAACGTAAATGAAGTAAAACGGAGGATGTAGGAAAGGGTGAGGTAAAGCACAATCTTCATATTCCTACTTTGCGTCGGTATCCCAGCTCCATACTGCATCCTCTTCAATTCGAAATACACTGGCATACAATTTGCCACAACTTGCTACAAGCAAGAATCAACTTAATTCATAAAACCATGGAAGAGATAACAATCATAACCACCTCAACGGAGGTAACGAACAGCTATCAGATCGATATCGTTTTTCACGAGGTCATCATTCAGACTTTAAGATCGGACCGTGACATCCGGGATCTGATTCACAATTCCAGTTCCCTGTATGATGCCGGAAACGCTTCTCCTGTCAGCTTTCTGTTGCTTCCCTACACTTGGATGAAGGCCCTTCTTTGAGTATTATCGTGACTGACCTGACATTTCAGAAGGAAATTCAGCGACTGTTAAAGGAAAGTAACAAGTCACTTGAAGAAATAAATGCTGAACTGGAAACGAGCAATCATGAACTTCAGCAATTTGCGTCCATAGCCTCCCACGACCTACAGGAGCCTTTGAGAAAAATACTGATCTTTTCCACGATGCTCCGCGACAAGCAGCAGCATGAACTTTCGGAAAACAGTTTATCCTTTCTTGGCAAAATCATTGCATCCTCCCAAAGAATGCGGACCATGATCAGCGATATCCTGAGTTATTCGCGATTGCCAGGAAACACGGACGAATTTGAGATCACGAACCTGGCTGAGGTAGTGACGGAGGTATTGGACGATTATGAAATTTTAATCAGTGAAAAAAAGGCGACTATCATCATTGGTACATTACCCGAAGCGGAAGTGAACCGTGGACAAATCCGCCAGGTGTTTCAAAATCTGATCAGCAACTCGCTGAAATTTTCCCGGCCGGACGTTCCCCTTATGGTTGAAATAACAAGCAGGGAAAACCCAAAAATCGAAGTTACACCTAAAAAAGAAGGTCTTGTCCGTACCTGCTCCATAGAGATTTCGGATAATGGAATCGGATTTGACGAATTGTACAGCAAAAAAATATTTACCCTTTTTCAGCGTCTGAATACCAAGGATAAGTATGAGGGTTCCGGTATAGGACTTGCCATTGCTAAAAAAATTATGGACCGTCACAATGGAACCATTTCGGCTTCCGGAAAAGAGGGACATGGAGCCAGGTTTACCATCACCCTTCCCCTCCGACGGTCCGGCCGCTAGAAATACTTCTTCTCCGGCTACCGTCTATTCCGATTTCAGACTCTTTACAGGATTCCTTAAAGCTGCTTTTACACTTTGAAAACTGATTGTAAGCAAAGCCACCCCTAATGATAATCCGCCCGCCAGGGCAAAAACCCGCCATTCAATAGCTACCCGGTTAGGATAAGATTCCAGAAAAGTTTTCATGGCATACCAGGCTAATGGTGAAGCAATGACAAAGGCAACCACCACCAGTTTAATGAAGTCGCCTGATACGAGGCGGACAATCCCTGAAACAGTTGCCCCCAGTACTTTCCGTACCCCTATCTCCTTGGTGCGCTGCGTTACTACGAAGGATACCAGGCCAAATAACCCCAAGCTCCCGATGACAATTCCGACACCTGCAAAAAGCTTAAGAAAATTGGAAAGCTTGCGTTCACTTGCATAAAAGTTATTTATATCATCTTCCAGAAACCGGGGAGCATAATAGTTATTGGGGAAGAGCTCTTTCCAGTGTTGTCCGATATGCTCCAGTGCCTCGGCTTTTTTACCGGGGTCGATCCGGATGCTTGCCAGCTGGAAATTCCAGGCACCGTAAAGGAACACGTGCGGCATTGGTTTATTCCTTAAATCCTCTGAATAATAATCCTTTACCACCCCAGCAATCATACACTTTGTACCCCATATTTCCATCTTTTGTCCCAGCGCCCTTTCAGGATCACCAGCGCTTAAATCTCTGGCTGCCATTTCATTCACCACTACATTGACATTTTCAAAATCAGTTCCCAGGCCAACCGTCGTATCAGCAGAAGTAAGTTTGCGCCCTGCTACGAGTGGAATATGGAAAAAATCGAAATAATTGGTATCTACATGCTGAATCCTGAAAGTCTGCTCTCCGTCCGCAAAATTGGCATGCTTCACATTGCCCCACCAATGGTTCCGTTCACTTGCCGGCGTTGTGAGTCCAAAGGTTACCTCCCTTATTTCCGGATACTGTTTCAGCTCCTGCTGGAACCGTTCCCGCAAATTAGTTCCCCGATCCGGCATGGCCACGGTAATAATGCCGCTTTTCTCAAAGCCAATATTGGTTTCATAAAAATAACGGATCTGGTTAATGCCCAGCAGCGTACAGATGACCAGAACCTGGGCAATCACAAATTGCAGAACAACCAAGGTGGAACGAAGCGAAATACCCCTGGCAACGGGGGTAAATAACCGATTCTGCAATGCCCTCACGGGCTGAAATCCGGACAGGACGATGGCGGGATAAAACCCTGCCATACAAGTAACGATCATGCCCAAAAGCAGCAGGAATACAAATGTCCCCAATTCCCAGACCTGGGCTTGGTCTGCCTGCGTATTCAGTAATTCGGAAGAATATCGGATAAGCTGGCTGGCAAACAGCGCTCCCAATATAATAGCCAGATAAACCAGAACGGCCGTTTCTCCAAAAAACTGGGCAATCAGCTGGCTCTTCGCACTGCCCAGAATTTTACGCATGGCTATTTCTCTACTACGTTGAATGGCTTGAACTGTGGCAAGATTAATGAAATTTACACAGGCAATAAATACCAGGAAAACTGCAATACTCATCAATGTATATAATATCCATTCCGGCGTGGAATAATTAAACGGATCTTTCCCGGTGTCAAAATGCATTTCTGAAAGTGGCTGCAATTCGTAAGTCACCACTTTACTTTCCTGCTGATGCAGCTTTGCCATAGCCGTGAGGCCTTTGTTTACAGGTTCCGGCGAACTCCCCTCCTTTAAAAGTACCAGCCCCTGGTTCATGGAATCCCCTCCCCCCCATTGTGCTTCATTTTTATATTCAGGACTGATTTGCCTGAGGGTTTCCCAGGAAATGACCATCTGAAGAGGAAATTCAGTATTAACCGGCATCTTATGAAAAATCCCCGTTACGGTCAGATCCACCTGGTTATTATACCGGAAAGTTTTTCCCAACGCATCACCATGGAACAATTTATCTGCCGTTTCCTCATCGATAATAACGTTACCAGGCGCCAGTAAAGACTGCTCCGGCCGCCCCGAAAGCCATTTGATATCCAGTATTTTAATTATTTCGGGATGTGCAAAAAAGATATTTTTCTGATTAAAAATTTGAGTACCTACTTTGATACTTGTCGGGTTGGAGCCATAGATGTTCACCGCAGCTTCTACACCTGGAAACTGTGTATTGAGCGCTTTGGTAACTCCCTGATGCACATGCGATTGGGGCTCCCCAAATTTATCAAGCGATGTAACGCGGTAAATCCTGTCGGCTTTGGGATGAAAATTGTCGAAGCTGTATTCAAACCTTACGATCCAGAATAACGTAATCGCTACCCCAAGGCCCAAAGTGAGGCCCGCCAGATTGATAAAAGTATAAAGTTTGTTCTTCCGCAGGCTGCGCAAGGCAATCTTAAAATAATTACTGATCATGACCGGATGTATTGGATTGGGTTGATGGTATAACTCTTTTCTTTTGCGACGGCGCACAAACGGCGGCAAAACCGACAGTAAGCTAATGAAGTACTGTGTGTTAGCGAACGCTCTTCCATGCTGCGATAACCAGGAATCATAAAGTTCCTCCAGGTCACCCTGCACCTCTTCCAGTGTTTCCTCCGGGTGGAGCCAAGCCAGGATACTCACTGCCCACCGGGGAGGTTTGTTTTTCTTCGGTACGTTCATAATGAGCTAAGCTGCATAAAATGGGGAGGAACCAGATCCCAAAGCTGGCCCCGCAACGTCCAGATGTCCTGCAAGGCGCGGCTCCCCAGAGAGGTCACAACAAAAATCCTTTTACGCCTTCCGCCCCGTTCTGCTGTTGCACCGCCAAGGCGTGAGACTAAAAACCCTTTTTCTTCGAGCCGGATCAATGTATTATGAACCGTACCGAACGTTACCTTACGCCCTGTATGCTTTTCAAGCTCCTGATTGATAGAAACGCCGTATGCGTCGCCGTCCAGAATAGCAACCGTCAGGAGTACAATTTCTTCGAACTCTCCCAGATATGTTCTTCTCATTTAACTGAGTTGGTATTAGTATCTATTTTATCGTACAAATAGCCTGCCATCAGCACGAACCGTACTTAATTACCTATATATCAAACAATTAATTTAAACCTCTAATTAAACTATTGTCCGGTTTTGAACAAGTTCTGTTCGGCGCCGTACAGCCTCCGGTTATTGGCCATCCTATCAAAGCCGGGAGCATGCATGCTCATTTTAGGCTTAAAAACCCCGTCCGTTTGCCTGACATCATGCAACTTGATCAGCAGAAGCTTATCTTCAAATGTTTGTTCCTTCCAAACACCCCGGGCATAGATTTTTAGTAGTATTTTCTATCATTTTGATGTAACATCAGGTATCTAAATATTAGAGAATATGAGAGCAATATGGTCAGGGGCTATCGGATTTGGTCTCGTAAATATCCCGGTCAAACTTTTCAGTGCTGTCCAGAATAGCGAACTCGACCTGGATATGCTGGATAAAAAGGATAGCGCTAATATCCATTTCCAACGTGTGAATGCTAATACCGGCAAAGAGGTGAAATGGGAGAACATTGTACGCGGTTACAAGATCGAAGATCATTACGTGGTACTCACGGATGAGGATTTTAAAAAAGCCAGTCCTGAAAAATCAAAGATGATCGAGATAGCGGAATTTGTCAATGAAAAAGATATTGATAGTATTTACTATGAAACGCCTTACTATCTCCAGCCCGAAAAATCGGGTTTTAAAGCTTATGGTCTGCTCAGGGATGCATTAAAAAAATCAGGAAAAGCCGGGCTCGGAACTTACGTTTTAAGAAACCGGGAAAGCCTGGTATTGATAAAACCGGCAGGTAATATATTGATATTAAACAAGATAAGATTCCAGGATGAGATAAGACCTTTAGACGAAATCAACGTGCCGGAGTCCAAAACCAAGCCCGAAGAAATTAAAATGGCGGTTCAGTTGATTGAACAACTCACTACCGATTTTGACATATCCAAATACAAGGATACCTACACCGAAAAGCTGCTTAAATTAATAAAAGCCAAAGCAAAAGGTAAGAAAACCGTTGCTCCGAAACTGGAAGTAGTACATTCCCGGAGCCGTGATCTAATGGAACAATTGAAAGAAAGTCTGCAATCATCTAAACGTAAGGCGTCCTGATGTCACTGATCACTTATAATAAGAAGCGGAATTTTGAGGATTCCCCCGAACCCAAAGGCAAGAGTGAAAATGAGAATCTGTTCAGGTTTGTGGTGCAGCGCCATGATGCCACACACCTTCACTATGATTTTCGGCTTGAACTTGGCGGGGTACTCAAAAGCTGGGCTGTCCCCAAAGGACCTTCCATGAACCCGGAAGACAAGCGGCTGGCCGTAGAAGTGGAAGATCATCCGGTGAGTTACATAGGTTTTGAGGGGCAGATTCCGGAAGGAAATTATGGAGCTGGCAGTGTGGAAATATGGGATGAGGGTATTTTTTTTCCAGTGGATGAAGACCTCGAAAAAATCAGTGAGACAAAAGCCTTGCGGGCGCTGAAGAAAGGAGAATTGAAGATTTTCTTGAAAGGCCAAAAACTGGCGGGTGGTTTTGTATTAGTAAAAATGAAAAAGGATGAAAAAAACTGGCTCCTGATCAAACACAAAGATGATTTTTCTATAGATACCAAATTTGACATCGAAAAAGGCCGAAAAAAATCTGCTGCTAAAAGTAAAGTCAAAAAAGGAAGTTCAGAAAAAGTCAAAACCACCGATAAGCCATGAAAGTAAAACCAGAACTGACAAACAGAGAGAAGATTTACTGGCCTGATGACAACATCAGCAAAGGAGACTTGCTGGATTACTATGAAAGCATAGCGGATGTGATTGTACCCTACCTGAAAAACCGGCCTATGTCCCTCAAAAGAAATCCTAATGGCATTAATGAGGAGGGATTTTTTCATAAGGATGCAGGTGATCTGGCACCAGCGTGGATGAAAACTGCCAGCGTTTATTCCGAATCGACGGAGAAGTATATCAATTATCTGCTTTGTAATGACAAGAACAGCCTCCTATTCATTGCCAATCTGGGTTGTATAGAAATGAACCCGTGGAATTCCACAATTAACAAACCGGAACAGCCAGATTATATTGTCATGGATATTGATCCCTCCGAAAAAAATACGTTCGACGAAGTAATTGATGTTGCGCTGGAAATCAAAAATATTCTGGATGAGATGGATATTAAGGGTTACTGCAAAACCTCAGGATCTTCCGGTCTGCATGTATATATTCCCTTTAACAAAAAATACACTTACGAAGAAGCCAAAGATTTCTCTCATTTTATAGCAACAGTAGTAACCGAACGATTACCAAAACTAACTACCCTGGAAAGGTCTTTATCCAAACGTAAAAAGAATAAGATTTATGTAGATTACCTTCAGAACCGCCGCGGGCAGACATTAGCTTCAGCTTACAGCGTACGCCCTAAACCCGGAGCCACTGTATCAGCCCCGCTGAGCTGGGAGGAAGTAAGGCATGGTCTTAGCCCCAAAGATTTTACCATTAAAAATATGGCCCAGCGGATCAGGGAGAAAGGCGATATCTTCAAAGGTATCCTGGGGAAAGGCATCAACATGGAAGCGGCACTGAAGCGCATGGAAGCCTTTCACCAACCATCTTCGTAGTGTTTGATCAAGGGATCTTATAAGCCACAATAAATCCCGAAGGATTGGTTTTATTCCCTCCTACTGACACAGCAACGTATTGTTTCCCTTTCACCATGTAGGTACATGCGGTAGCGTTCGCCACCCCCGGAAGTGCACTCTGCCAAAGCAGTTTACCATCGCTTTTGTCAAAAGCACGGAATTTACTGTCGCGCGTGCCTCCGATAAAAACCAGCCCGCCGGCTGTCACAATTGGCCCGGCGGAGCCTTCCTGTCCGGTTTCAGGGCCTCCCTTTTCCTGCCTGGCTTCATCATTTCCGAGCGGGATCTGCCATTCATAATCACCAGTACTCAGGTTGATGGCGTTCAAAGTTCCCCATGGAGGCTTAATAGCTGGGTTTCCATTCGGATCACGAAAATGGCCATAGGCCGTCAGATTCAGGTATTTATCGGCTCCGGCTTTAGTTTGTCCGGTTTCCATTTTGGTAACCTTGGACGAGTTCTGTTCTCTTTCGTATAAAAAAGCAACAATGCCTTTTTCCTTGCCCTTTATCACGCTTGCGAAAGCGGGCATTTTCCCGCCCCCCTTTTTGATCTTGTCCAGTGCAGCTTCCCGCGTCATGCGGTTGCGGAGGCCGATCAGCGAAGGGTAGGTAGGCTCATCACCGTTTTTATCCTTCCCGTGACAGCTCACGCAATAGGTCATGTAAATGGATTTCCCCTGCTCAAAAACCGTTTGATTTTGTGTCTCCTTTTCAACATCCACTTTCTGCATGGATTCAATCTCCGGCGAGTCATTCGACTTCACAAAAAGTACATGGCTGGCAGGATCGTAGGCCGCTCCCCCCCACTCCGCTCCGCCACGGGTGCCAGGTAACATCAGTGTACCTTTGAGGTCGGGTGGTGTAAACAATCCTTCATACCGCATGGATCGGAATTTTTTCAGTATAGAGTCATGGCCAGCCGCTGTGTAATGGGTCAGGTCTGCCTCCGTCATGATCTGCCTTGCAAAAGGCTTGGGCTTTAGAGGATATGGCTGGGTGGGCCATGACTCTTCTCCCGGAATATGCGAAACCGGTACTTTTCGCTCTTCAATCGGAAAAAGAGGCTCGCCCGTAACGCGGTTAAAAACAAACACAAAACCATGTTTGGTGACTTGCGCAACCGCATCAATTTCTTTGCCGTCCCTCACCACCGTCACCAGATTGGGCGGTGCGGGCAGGTCGTAGTCCCACAGGTCATGATGGACGATCTGATAATGCCAGATGTACTTACCTGTAGCCGCGTCGAGCGCCACGACACTGTTTCCGTATAAATTGCTTCCTTTTCTGTCCGCGCCATAAAAATCATAGGAAGGTGATCCCAGCGCCAGGAATACCATGCCACGTTTGATATCCAGGCTCATACCGGCCCAGTCATTCACTCCCCCTGCATATTTATGAGCATCCGGAGGCCAGGTTTCATAACCAGGCTCACCTGGAAGGGGTATGCTGTGGAACGTCCAGACAAGCTTACCCGTGCGGCAGTCATAAGCTCGGATATACCCAGGCTGCGCACCATAGAGTTCCGACACCTCCGCACCCATAATCAAAAGATTTTTGAAAACAATACCAGGAGAGGTGGGGATTACCGAAATGGATTCGGGATCATCCCTTAAGCCCACATTCATACTCACTGCTCCGTTTTTTCCAAATTCCGGGATCGGCCTGCCCGTCCGGGCATCCAGCGCAAACAACTGGTCGCCGCCTGTAACCAGAATTCTCTTATCTTCCGCATCTTCCCAGTAGGTAACCCCGCGGCTCACCCCTCCTCCTTCAGCACCGGCAAAAGGATCAAATGACCAGATCTGTTCGCCGGTTTCGGCGTTTACAGCATACACCCAGTGCTTGGCGGAGGTTGCATACATCACGCCATCCACAATAATAGGATTACATTCACTGCTTCCGGGGCGCCCGGTTGCCGCCATGTCTTTGAGTGAAAAGGTCCATGCGGGTTGCAGCAGACCTACGTTTCCGGTGTTGATCTGGCTCAGTTTTGAATAACTTGTACTTTCCGCATCCGCCTTGTAGATACTCCAGGTACGGTCATCATCCTGGCGGGTCTGGTAGCCCACAAAAAGAACGAATGCAACAACAGGAATTAAAATCACGAAGGTTTTGAACCTGATTTTTTTCAGCACTCTTGTATTAAATATCATAATGGGAATGGTTGCACTCGGTACAGGGAAAAGGATTCTGCCTGTAAATCTTACTTTTACCATTTCACGGTTATTTACTGAACGGCTTGTCTTACCCATTTCACCAGGGCACTATTTCCGGGTATGGGTTTGATACCCGCAGGTAATCTGGCCAGCAACCAGGTTGTTTCCCAGCAGAAAGATTTGCCCGGCAGCAATTCCAGATAGGGACCCTGATGCTCAATTTCAACATATCCCTGATTGGTCTTCGTTACTTCACTGGCAAAGAGTTCCACCTCTCCCTCCTTTGGCGCCGTCATTTCCGGAGAAACATCCCTGAATTTCTTGATGAGCACAACATCCTTGTTTACCTGTGCCAGCCAGCCTTCCGCGCCATCGGCGTAGATCTGACGGTCACCTTTTACTGGAAGTTTTTCCTTTTGGTACAGATACCAGAATATACCGTCATGAACAGATGTTGAGGCAAGCAATCCGCCTCGTGCTTTGTTTTTCCCAACAGGAAAAAAAGCCAGCCCATTGGTTTTGACGCGGGTAACCTCCCAGGGAGCAAGTTTTGTTGTTTTGCCCGAAAAATTGGTAACGCGGTATTTGATCAAAAAAGAACCACTGCCAATATTTCCAGAAATCTCCTTGGAAACCACACATCCCGACAATGGGTCTATACTGCTGATGAGCTTTATAACATTTCCAGTTAATGCAACAGCATACGGCCGGTTGTCGATTGCGGCGGATGGTGGCCAGTGCCAGTCACTTTGGGGGCTCAACCAGAAAGTTGAGCCCCAGTTAAAATCATTGATGGTACTGTCGGTAAGAAAATTGACGCCGTCAATCAGAAACGAGGTAATTCTGGCCCCTCTGGCAGGATCAATTTCCATCACCTTATTACCAACAGATATCCTGTACCTGCCATTGATCTTTTCCGGTATGGCGTTACTCTCATCCTGTGCCCGGATTTCGCAGAAAGGCATCAGTAACAGACAAACAACCAGGAAGATCTGAATATGCCTTGCACCCGATAAATTAATTCCAGTCATTTGATACATCTGCGGCCAGTTCTGCATTTGAATTTCTTTCCGCAATCGGAATGGGAAGCAGTATATGTTTATCCAGAAAAGGATACTGTCCGGGACCTTCAGGATGTTCTGCATTGAGTACTTCCCTGGCAATTCCCCAGCGGTTCAGATCAAACCATCTGGACTGCTCCCCTGCCAGTTCAATCCGGCGTTCTCTCCGCACGATGGTGCGTGCTTCAGACTGCGAAACGGATACCGTATAATTTTTGGCCATCACATCCGGCCGGTTCCTCACCTGGTTCACATAACCGATTCCCTTGGCAACATCCGGGCTGGCTTTTTCAATGTAGGCCTCGGCAATCATCAGCAGTACATCTGCATAGCGCATCACGTGGGTGTTGATCCCACTCATAGGCGCCTCTGTGTATTTCTGAAATTCGTAGGGTTCATATTTCCGGTAACGGTTACTGTAAAAATCAAACGGATATTTGATCGCACCAGTACTGCAGAAATCACAATACTCCACATCGCCGCCATTGGCAGCGCTACCGTAATAAGTATATCCGGCACGAGGATCTATATACCCCGCCGCTCCACTGGCAGGATCTGCATAGGTATGAGCCGCCACAAGTGCATTTGAAATCGTTACGTTTTCCCAGTCGTTGAAACCATATTCCTGGGCGCGCCCGGTATGAAATGTTTTTCCATCCTCACCTTCCTGCCCCCCAAACATGTAGTACTGCGTGTTGGACGTGGTATACACATGGTTTACCGCAAAAATTACTTCCGGACTGTTAATGTTGTCCTCACTGAAAAGGTGATCGTAACTTGGGTCCAGCACATAGGTATAGGGTGCAGCGGTGAGCTTGGTAAGCTCCGCAAGGGCCAGGTCGTATTTCTTTTGGAACAGATATGTTTTACCCAGAAACCCAATGGCAGCTCCCTTCGTTGCGCGCCCTTTTTGATCAGCACTGTAAGCCACCGGCAGATCAGGAATCGCAAGGGTGAATTCATTTTCCACCACTTTCCAGACTTCTTCTACCGAGGCCCGGGGCGACGAATTCACTTTGGATTCGTCATAGGTCATTTTCAACGGTACCCTTCCCCAGTTTGTTACCAGATTGAAGTATGCGAAACCACGCAGCCAGTGGGCCTCGGCAATATACTGTGCTTTCAGGGTTTCTTCGCTTGCGTCGGCGGGCGTCCAGGTTTCCATCACTTTAAGTGACAGGTTTGCCCGAAAAATCATGCGGTATAATGATGACCAAAGTCCCACTATATCTTCGTTATTATTGGTATAGCTGTAATCGGTCAGCTGAAGTTCGGTACCCACCAGGGCACTTGATCTTTCTGCCTCGTTGGCCAGCAGGTCAAAAATGAAATACCATTCCCTGGCCATCATGCCCGTATGGCTAAAAACGGCGTAAGTAGCCAGCACAGCTTCATTAAACTGTGTTTTGGTTTTAAAATACGTTGCGTCAGTATAGGTATTCTCATTTTTTACGTCGAGCAGACTATCGCTGCAGGCCGACGTTAACAGCATTGTAAATAGAAGTAATTTTATCCTTTTCATTTTCACGCCTGTTTAAAGCTTTATATTCTGATTAAAATCCAACCTGCACGCCAAACATGAAAGTTCGTGGCTGAGGTACCTGGCCTGTATCTATTCCTCTTCCGAAAATGAAGTTTCCACTCCCGGTCACCTCGGGATCATATCCCGAATAGCGGGTGAAAGTGAAAAGATTCTGCGCCGTCACATACACCCTCAGACTGGATAGTACACTGGCCGTTAACAGCTTGATCTTTGCAGCTGGAACGGTATATCCCAAAGTCATGTTCCTGATTCTGGCATAGGCACCGTTTTCCACAAACCAGGAAGAATTCCTCAGGTTGGCAGCAGTTCCGTAATTCTGGCCTGCGCGGGCAATGTCTGTAACGTCTCCCGGCTGTTGCCAGCGGTCGAGTACGGTTGTTTTGGTATTAAAAGGAAGTGCAACGCCTTCCAGATAATATTTGGTACCATTGATGATGTCCACGCCGGCAAGGCCCTGCAGACCAGCCATAAAGTCGAAGTTTTTATAATTAAGATTGATGTCCATTCCGTAAGTAAATTTCGGGATAGGGCTGCCCAGAAAAGTCTGGTCAGAAAGGGTTACCTGCCCATCTCCGTCCACATCTTTAAATATCCGGTCGCCAGGCAACAAACCCGCCTGATATACAGCTGCGGGGTCACCCGACTTCTCTCTGGCCATTGCATTGTACTTTTCAATATCTGCATTGTCAATCGCGATATGATCATACACATAACCATAAAAAGAACCAATGGGCTGCCCCACCTCTGTACGTGACATAGCAGGAACCGAATAAAATGCCCCGTTAATAATCGGCACCGCACCCTGAGTACCCAGAGACGTTACCTGATTTTTGTTATAGGAAGCATTGACATTCACACTGTAGGTTAGGTCTCTGGTATTACCATTGTAACCAAGCGTGAGCTCAAACCCTTTATTAAAAGCTGATGCCGCATTGATCAGCTGGCTGCTGGACGCCCCGCTCACTCCACCATAGCCTGTCGACAACGCCACCGGTACGTCCACCAGGAGGTCCTTGTTGGTACGGTTGTAATAACCCGCACTCAGGCTAAAACGGTTGTTAAAAAAGGTGGCGTCCAGGCCAACATCTACTGTTGAGGTCTCCTCCCATTTCAGATTTGGGGTTGAAGGGATTGCCACCGTGGCACCATTTGCCAGCGTTTCGCTCCCGCCCAATGGATATACCACACTGTTACCAGAACCGGTCCAGACGGTGGACTGGTAAGAAAATCCAGCTATGTTGGAGTTCCCGGTTTTCCCCCAACTGGTGCGGAGCTTCATATCCGAAATAAAGGGAAGCTTCTTCATGAATTTTTCTTCTGAAATCCGCCAGGCAAGCCCCGCCGATGGGAAATAGCCTACCCTGTTGGCCTCGCTGAAAAGAGAAGTTGCATCGCGGCGGCCTGTGAGGGTAAGTATGTATTTGTCTTTATAATTATAATTTACCCGTGCGAAATAGGAGATAAATCTTGAATTGGAATTAGCATTACCCGAACTGAAATTGACCGTCTTGGCAACTCCAATCTGATGAATCTCCTCGTTGGCAAAGTTACTTCCCACCAGGCCCACCGATCTGGACAAATAACCATCCCTGTAGGAATTACCGGCCGTTATGCCAAATCCATGATCCTTTAACTGCTTGTTATATGTAAAATAGTTTTCCAGGATATAACTTAGATTGTAGCCGTACCCTTCTGAAATCTGGCTCTGAGTAACCAGCTGATTTCCAGCGTATGTGGGATTATAAGAGTAGTTCTGGTTAAAGTTATAAGTTCCTCCAAACTGTGTACGGAATTTAAGCCCCTCCAGGATATCCAGCTCTCCAAACAATTGGAGATAGTTATTAAGGCTCCGGTTTTTGGTATCGTACAAATTAGGAACAATCAGCGGGTTCTGTGAGTCATTACCATCCCGGGCACTGGTGGCAATACCATATCCTCCAAGTAAGTTGGTTGGGTCCAGCACCGATATATACGGCGGCATCCGCAAGCCATTGAGGATGTTAGCCGTCTGGCCGTCGGTAACCTGATAACGGATATTAAGCTGCTGGCCAAGCTTTATTCTCTTTCCGACGTATTCTTCAATATTGAAGCGCAGGTTAGTCCGTGTAAAATCCATGTCTACGACCTGGCTTTCCTGTTTGGTAAAACCTGTTGAAAAACTGTAATTAACATGCTCCGTTCCTCCACCAATGTTAATATGATGTTCTGTCATTTTTGCGGTCCTGAACATCTCCTTTTGCCAGTCTGTTTGCGTAATATTCGCTTCCGGTGTGGCCAGGCGCGGAGGCAGCGGCTGACCGTAATTGGTATACCACTCTTTTACAAGATCGGTATACTGCTGTGCGTTGAGCATGTCAAACTGCTTCCATGGCCTGGACAGGCCCACATATCCGTTGTAGGTAATGCGTGGCTTACCATTTTTAGGAAGCCTTGTGGTCACCACCACAACCCCGTTGGCTCCCTGCGCACCATAAATAGCAACCGACGAAGCATCTTTTAAAACACTGATATATTCAATATCATAGGGACTAAGAGAATTAAACATGGTAACGTCGCTCTGGATACCATCAATTACATACAATGGTGAAGCACTGGTAAAGGATCCTGTACCTCTCACCACGATCTGCGCACCTGAGCCAGGTACCCCGCTGTTGTTAATAACCTGTACTCCGGCAATTTTACCCTGCAGCAACTGAGAAGTATTACTCACACCAACGTCCCCGAAATTCTTCCGGGAAAGTACGCCCACAGAACCTACCAGGTCTTTCCGTGATTGCTCCCCATACCCTATCACCACTAGCTCATCCAGTGCATTCACATTTTCGAGCAGTACTACGTCAATCACAGTTTTAGTTCCGACAGGTATCTCCTGACTCTTGAACCCCACAAAACTGAACAGCAGAACGGCTTCTTCATTATCGACAGAGAGCTGATAATTTCCTGCAAAATCAGTGATGACCCCTTTGTTGGTTCCCCGTACCACGATACTCACTCCGGGCAGGCCCTCTCCTTTTGAGTCCAGTACTTTCCCCTTCACCCCGATTTCCACTGAAGCCGTTACCGTAACATTTCCTTCGGCCACACTGCTCGGGCTGAGTACTCTCACATCATTGTCAGGCCTTTTTGCTTCTTTGTGTTCCTCTGCCGATGGCCTTTTCGCCGAGGTTTTCATGATCAGATAGGTCCCCTTTCCTGATTTTTTAAATTCAAGGTTATTCGGACCGAGTAATGCCTCCAGTTTTTTCTCCAGCTTCACATTGTGCGGATCAGTATTTGGATATACCGAGATTCCCTGGACGCTGGATTCTTCAAAAACAATATTGACCTGATATTTTCTTCCCAGTTCCAACAGGACATCTTTCAGTCTTTGCGTTTCAGAAATAGGCTGACTATACGTCTGTGGCCGCATTGTCTGCTGAACAAATGCAACATTCTGTGCCATACTGACACCCCCGAGCAACAGCGCCATCGGAATCAGCGCTGCTCCTTTAAGTATTGGTTTTGACATATTAAGGAATTTTAGAAGTAGACAGTTCTATAAAATGATCTTTTTGAGTAATTTCTATCTCAAGTAATTCGGACAAAATCTGAAGCAAGTCGTCTGCCTGTTCAGCCTTAAAAATTCCGGCAATGCGCCGTTTTGCCAGTAACGTATCTGCTATACGTACGTCCACATCAAACTGTTCTCGGATCTGTACGGCCACTTCGGAAAGCAAGGTATTATTAAAGTAAAAAGTCCGCTGTTTCCATGCTGCATAAGGCCGGGGATCCGCTGCCTCAGTCATTTTGAAGTCACCTTTATTATTGGCAACAAACAGGTTTCCGGGCTTCATATATAGCTGCTTGCCTTCCGGAAGCTGGAGTTTCACTTTACCATTTTTGAGGTATACCCTTTTGCCTCTGTCTCTTGAAAAAGCGATGAACTCGGTACCAAGTACTTCAATCTGGTAGTTTTCGCTCATACTTACAATGAACCTGTCGTTGCGGGAAGTGTGTGTAACGTTAAATTCTGCTTCCCCGCTGAGAAATACTTCGCGGCTGTCATCTCCAAACCCGAACCGGGGAACCAGGAGCTGGGAATTTCCGTTGAGCAAAACCTCCGTCCCCTCCGGTAAAGTGTAGGCAACCGTTTTACCAGGCAGGGATTCCAGCGTTTCATACCATATCTGTTTCCTGAAAACGTATCCCCCGAAAATGGCTGTACAGGCAACCGCCGCCACCCACAACCATTTGTTGATAGGGCTGGCAAATGCTGGTTTTTCCGAAATTGAAAGGCTTGTAGCGGGCACGCTTTTCCCCTTTCTGATATGATGGTAGTTCAAAAGGGCCTGGTCCAGTTCGGGCTGGAACTGCGGATGGGTACTTTCCCATTCGTCCAGGTAACGATAATAAGTATCCTGATTACGAGTGTCTTCCATCCACTCCTCTATCAGCTTACGCTGGATCGAGGTTGTTTTACCGTCAAAAAAGTCAAATAAAAGTATCTTAATGAGTGATTCCTTCATGTGATTGCTAATAAAGAGAACATTAAACGATTCGGGGCGAGAGCTGAATCATGGGTTAGTTTAAGAGTAAAAGCAGGCTCAGTATCCAGTACACCGCCAATTCCTTTCGGAGGCGTGCCAGTGCCCTGCTCACCAGGGCCTCTACAGCTTTTGAACTGATCCTAAGTTCGGCGGCTATCTCTTCATATTTTTTGCCTTCCACCCGCTTAAGCAAATAAGCTTTCCGGCATTGCGGAGGCAGGTTACCAATGATGTTCTCAATTTTCTGGTGAAGTTCAGTGAACTGGAGGGCCTCGTCGGGGTTCAGCACATCGGCTGGCTGATCATCTCCTTCCTCCGTATGTATATATTTGACCTGCCACTTAAGATAATTATAGGAACGGTGTCTTACCGATTTATACAGGTAGGCCCTGTAAGAGGTATTCACCTGCTTATAAAGCTGCTTTTGCCAGAAAACCGCAAATATTTCGGATACAATGTCTTCCGCTACCTCCCTGGAATGGACAAACCGGATCGCATGGTTGCAAAGGTTAACATAATATCTCCTGAAAAGCAGCTCACAACCTTTATCCGGATCGCTCTCGAACTGCGCTCTGAGAAGCCACTCATCGTCGGTAACCCTGGTCCCGGCGTTTGATTCTGCCGGAGTGTCCGAACTTCGTCCCTGTGGAATTTCGTCAGGATCGTACAGTGGAAATGCAGTCATAGGAATGTGGTTACAAGTGCTCAGCGTCGCTTACAACCACCAGACAATAATGTAGTAATATTCCCTATACCACAAATAATAAAATACCAAAATTCTTTTAAACAGAATATAATAACAAGAAAAATGGCTATTTACAAAATAAAACAAATTACCCGGACAACAAAAATACACCTCCTGAAAATGCCGTCGCGACGGTTTTTCAGGAGGCGGAGCCCAGGGACACAGGTGCCCTCATAATAGGAACAAATGAAGACTATCCTTCCGGTGTTTTGTTATTTCACTGTAAAATCAACCTGAAGATTCTCCCATAGGATCGAAATCAAACCGTTGCTGGAAGCTTTGATGAGCATCTTTTCGTGAAACTCTCCGGATTTTTTAGAAGGTACTGCCACACGCAAAACATCCTCGTCCTGTTTGTAGCTAAACGCGCCCCATTTAATTCCCTTGTTGATGATAATCGTCCATTCCTTTTCGCCCGGAATGGTAAAAAGTGCATACTTACCTTTTGGTACCGTTTTTCCCTGCAGCATTACATGATCAGAAAACTCGATGGTGGTTGTTTCATTTGCACCTGTGCGCCAAACCTCGCCGTATGGTACTAGCCCACCCCAGATCTTCCTGCCTTTCACCGATGGCTGGCTGTAATCTACAGTGATGGTTTTCCCATCAACGGTCGCCTTGGCAACGGCTGGTGGGCTTGGACGGCTTCCTTTATCTCCCTGAGAAAATGTCTGCATGCCAACTAGCATTAAACCGAAAAACAACAATGCTTTTTTCATACTTTTTACCCGTTTTGAATGAAGGAAATTATTGAAGCAAACAAAATGAGAAAACGCAGGAGATGTTACCGTCATCCCATTGGCTGCTATCCTCTCATTACCTTAGATTTGTATTTATTAATGCAATAATATAAAATATCAACCAGCAATACTCCCTCCATTACCACCTGACCGAATACCTATAAATGCAACAACCTTTTAAATTTACATTATCTGATGAATAAGCAAAATAAATTCCCTTTAAAAATCGGGCTTTTCGGGATAGGGCTGGAGGCATACTGGGAGCAGTTCGACGGGCTGGAAGAACGGCTAAAAGGTTATGTGCGCCTTGTGGAAGAGAAACTGGCCGGTTTTGGAGCGGAAATCGTCAATCTGGGATTGATTGATACCCCCGAAAAAGCGCTTGAGGCCGGGCACGATTTCCGCCGGGCAGATGTGGATCTTATCTTTCTGTATGTAACAACCTATGCCCTGTCTTCCACGGTACTGCCGGTTGTTCAACGGGCCAAAGTACCGGTTATCGTGCTAAATCTTGCGCCTGAAGCCGCTATTGACTACGACCGGTTTAATGCACTCGGAAACCGGACGCAAATGACCGGCGAATGGCTTGCTTTTTGTTCCGCATGCCCGGTACCCGAAATTGCAAACGTTTTCAAACGTGCAGGCATACCTTTTTATCAGATAACGGGCGTGCTGGATGACGACCCGGAAGCCTGGACCGCCATCAGCGAATGGATCGAGGCGGCGAAAGTAGCTAACATCATGTACCACAACCGACTTGGTGTACTGGGAAACTATTACGGCGGCATGCTGGATATCTATTCCGACCTCACCCGGCATTGCGCCGTGTTTGGTGGACACATCGAAATCATGGAAGTAGATGAGCTTTCCGCTATTCGGCAGGAAGTCTCTGATCTGGAAGTTCAAAGTATGCTGGATGAATTCAAAGAAACCTTTGATATTCAGGATGATTGTTTACCAGCCGAACTTGAACGTGCCGCCAGGACAGCAGTTGCGCTCAATACCCTGGTAAAAAAACATGACCTTGGATCTATGGCCTACTATCACAAGGGTACCGGAAACTTACCCAACGAAGACACAATGACATCGGTGATTCTTGGTAATTCCCTGCTGACTTCCGCCGGAATCCCTGTTGCCGGTGAATATGAAATCAAAAATGCCCAGGCTATGAAGATCATGGACAGTTTTGGAGCAGGAGGCTCATTTACTGAATATTATGCCATGGATTTTACCGACGACGTAGTTCTTATGGGCCACGACGGTCCCGGACATATCGCCATTGCACAGGGTAAAACCAAAGTACGCCCGCTGTATGTTTATCACGGAAAGGTCGGAAAAGGGCTTTCCGTTGAAATGAGCGTAAAACACGGCCCCGTCACGCTCTTGTCCGTAGTTGAAACTGCTGACGGAAAGATATTACTGCTTGTTGCCGAAGGAGAATCAGTACCGGGTCCTATTCTGGAAATTGGTAACACCAATAGCCGTTACAAGTTTTCTATCGGCGCCCGCCGATTTGTGGAAGCATGGAATAGTCATGGCCCCGCGCATCACTGCGCAGTGGGCCTGGGACATATTAGTTCAAGAATTAAAAAACTGGGGCAGCTATTGGGAATAGAAACTGTGATCGTATGTTGACCAGATAAGCTTTCAACAGTCCAGATATTTTTTATTTTTTTAACAGAATACATCCTGTAAAATCAAAGGCTGGCCTGGAACATTCATCCCGGCCAGCCTTTTCTGCCATTAAAAAACCATTCAAATCAATTTCAAAATCGATATATACTGCTCGCAATTTTATAAAAATTTATTTAAAAATAAGTCTACATAAAAGATAATAAATTTTCTAATGCATGTGCGTTAATAAAAGCATACAAAATGATCCTATGAAAAATTAACGATGGGAATCTCATTTGAATTTCTATTTCCGGATAAATTTCAGTGAAATTTTCTACAAAAAACATTACGTATACCTATATAAGTGATTAAATCCTGATCATTTACAGAATTCAAAATATCATCAGGAGAAGCTCCGCCAGAGCAGTAATAATTGCCATACTTCTACAAATAGAAGCCTAATATAGAATTTATATCAAAAATATTTACTACAAAAAACATAATTAATTCTATAATAAAATAGAATATATTTTTTATAAATTTTGGTGACCCGCTGATACAATAAAAGTCTAAACGCTTTATTGAAATGTAGAATAGCGTTTAATTTATAAAAAAAAGTGTTTAATTTGAACTCTGTTAATAGCTTAAAAGCAGAAGAGAAAAAAATAGAATCAGGATCATCATTATTCAACTGAACGAATAAAGTAATACTTCTTCTTTTTATAAGTAATCCGGTGGGGTTTCTGCAATAAATTTTAAAATAATTAGTACACAGATAAAAGTTTTTTACTTTATTTATCCATAGGTAACTATATATATTAAAATTTGTGCGCAATAGTCATCTCCAGGCAGTAAAAAATAGAATTTTAAAAATTTTATCGTTTCAACTCTATTTCAGGCATGTGCTAACCATTATTTATAAAATGGTCCATTTAAGATACAACTGTGACCATGGCCGGTCTATTAAGATATATTTAAAAAATTCCAATGATTTATGTCATACTATTGTAATAATAGATGGCATGAAATATATGCAGCGGTTAGCATGGTAGGCTAACCTGTAAGTGGGTATGATATTCTTTTAAGGTCTCAACTTTTTAATTACAAAATCAATTCATGAACACTACTACCAAGCTTTTTTTAACAACAAGTCCGATGCTTGATCATTAACTTTTATTTACTACCACACTTATTCACGTTATTATGAAAACGCTTTATGTAATTTTCTTCCTGGCCGGAATTTTAAGTTCCGGTTACGCGCAAACGGGTATCGAATACGATCGTTCCAAATTTAACCTTACCCAGTATACGGACGAAAACGGACTACCTCAAAACACCATTAAAAGTATTGCCGCTGACGAAAATGGCTTTATATGGCTCTCTACTGAAAACGGGCTGGTAAGGTTTGACGGACAACAATTTTACATTTTTGACAAATCCAATCTTCCGCTGACTACCAACAGTTTCTTTTCTCTGAAGCCCCGAATCGACATAAACCAGGCATATACCCGATTCTCCATAAAAAAATCGGATTCAACGGAAAGAAGGTATCCTAAAATTCCCTTGGTCGCCGGAATCGATGATAACGTGGCATATATGATAGAAGCCGGACGTATTGTTAGGCATCCCACATACACCCAAATGATTAAAAAACTACCATACATGGAGGCTGGAAAAGACTCCACATATATAGCCGCCAGCCTTTCATTTGAAAACAAATCGGTACGCCCTCCAAAGCACTACATCATCATGGTCCCTGGTGAAAAAGGATCCTTTTACGTATGCCATCCGGATAAAATTGAATTTTACGCTTTGTGGAAGAAAAAATTTGAGGTAACCATGAATCGTAAAAAACTGACAGACTTTTTTACGATCGGAAACCAGCTCTTTTATTTGGAGAACGAGGGAAAAATTACCCGCGTAGGCCAGCACATTGTCTCCACGACCGTTTTAGAGGGCGATATCCTACTACATCCTGGATACAGGGACAAAAAAAACGATATGCAGCTTATCTGGAATAGTGCGAGTGACCAAGCGTTTATCTACCTGGACAAAAATCTGTATGCAGTCAGAGTTATTAGCACCGGAAGAATATACACAACCATGGAAATCAACGATTTAGATTTCATATCAAACGGTATCGCTTACGTATATTATGATGAATTTAACCAGCGCTTTTTCCTGGCCAGCATTACCAAAGGTTTGCTGATACTAACAAAACGGCCGTTTCAGACAGTCAGATCCGAACTGGGTATTACGGAGAATATTTTTTATGCTCAAACGCCATTTGGTCCAGACGCGGTACTCAGTCCTCTTGGCGTGGTTGCCGGCCTTACCACTCCATCCGACCGCCCCAAGTTACCGGCATTCGCCAAAAATATGGACTGGGACCGATACAGTATCCTGACGGACAAAAGGGGACAGATATGGACTAAGGAATTAACACGTGTACTGTGCTTTAACGGCAACGGGACCGAAAAAATGGCAGTATGGGATATAGGCGACCAAGTCAGCCAGTTGTATGAAGGACCGGATGGGATCATCTGGATCGGCACCCAAAACCGTGGGCTCTATAGTATTGCCAAGGCCGGAGCAGCCCCAAAGCAAAGATTCAACCTTGACAAAGGAGCTGGTGTATCCTATATCATGCAGGAATCCAAAAATGTGTTATGGGTGGGAACGAATAAGGGCTTGTACCGTCTGTATACTGCAACAGGCAAAAAGGAGCCCATCAAGGGTACTGAAGGGATGTATATCAGGAGTATTTATATCCACCCCGGCAAACAGGCACAGGTATGGTTTTCGACCTATGAAAATGGGTTTCATTTATATCAAGGTGAAAAACTCACCTCCTTTCCCCTGGACCAGAACAAATATTTGGCCGCAACCCACTGCATTGTGCTGGATAAGAAGGGTTTTTTCTGGATGCCTACCAATCATGGGCTCTTCCAGATCTCTCATCAGGACCTATTGAACTATGCTCGTAAACCCTTCGACCTTTACTATCAGTTTTATGATAAAAGTTATGGTTTTGGAACCAATGAATTCAACGGAGGATGCCAGCCCTGTGCTTTGAGGCTGGCAAACGGATACCTCTCACTACCTTCGCTTGACGGTCTGGTGTGGTTCAATCCCGAAAAAATAAATCCAGATACGCCTGGCAGAACCATCATAGCAGATCGGTACGGGGAAAAAGGCGAAGTTAGGACTTTCTCATCGGATACACTGACACTTCCCCTTGACCCTGAACAGGTGGTGATTTATTTTGCTACGCCCTATTTTGGCCATAAAGCCAATCTGCAGGCTTCTTATTCATTGGTTGAAAACGGCAATGAACGACTTACGCAGAGCTGGCTTCCGGTGATCGGCGGCAGCAAGAGTATCCAGCTTGGTAATATTAAATCGGGCACTTACCTGCTTACCATCCGGTTAGCCAATGGTTTTGGCACCAGCAATTACACCTATAAAAAAATAAGGATCATTGTTCCGCCACACTGGTACCAAACAGTATGGTTCAGAGTTTTTTGCGTATTCATTATTTTAATGGCAATCTTCATTTACTTCAGGCTTCGTGTCCGCTATTTGAAAAAAATGAATCAGAAACTGGAATTGGCCATCACCACAAGGACCGGCGAACTTCAGCATACGCTGAACGCTCTGAGAGAATCGGAAAATGAGCTTTCCAGACAAATGCATATCCAGTCGCGACTGGTGGCCTCCATTTCACATGATGTAAAAACACCGCTCAAATTTGTACGTTCCGCATCCAGAAGAATGTCTAATATCATCCAGCAAAAGGATTTCGAGTATGCCTCCGAAATTAACGCAACCATAGAAAACACCATTAGCGGCATGTACGACCTGATGGTGAACCTGACAGGCTTTATTAAAACACAGGTATACGGCGGTACTGTAAAACTGGAACCGGTTAACCTGTATAACCTGGTGGCATTAAAGATAAACCTTTTCAGTACCGTCATCCAGGAACATAATAATATAATTCTCAATGAAGTACCCAAAACACTCTCAACTGAATCACACGCTCATTTGCTTTCTATTGTTTTACATAACCTGCTCGACAATGCGAATAAATACTGCCGGAACGGGCAGATAAGAATTTATTCCTATTTTGAGAAAAGTATGCTTCGGCTGATTATTTCCGACTCCGGACCCGGAATGCCTGCCCCCCTTACCCAGTGGCTTAATACGCCTCCTGCATTTGATCATATTGATAACCTGAAGAATCTGTCGGGCCAGTTTGGAGGCCTAGGACTTATTATTGTAAAGGAAATCTCCTCGTTACTTCACATAAAAATACTGGTTGAAGTCAACAATGGAACCAAAATCCACTTGATATTCGAAAACTTCCCCACAGATAACCTGCCGGAGAACAATGCATTTCATCTTAATTAATAAGAGGCAGGCTCAATATCAAAATAACAGAGCCGGCAGCGAAATACTGCCGGCTCTGTTATTTACCCTCAGTTACGAGACCAAAGCTATTGTGTATATTGTTGCTTTTTCTTGAAGAGATCGATCACGTTTGTCACGTTCATTTTCTGAAATATTCGTAATTTGTGCGTGCTGATCGTAGTTACTTTCAGTTCCAGTTCCTCGGCAATTTCTTTTGTCCATTTTCCTTCCAGCAACATTTCCATTATTTGAATCTCTCGTTTTGTAAGCGATTCCATCGGGTTGCTTCCCAAGGGTGTATTGTCTGAAAAATTGGTAATTACAACTTCCCAAAATTCGTTGCTGAAATATTTCTTTTTAGCCAGAACGGTTTCTATAGCCGTAAGCATTTCTTTTTCTTCCGAACTTTTAGAAATGAATCCGTTGGCTCCCGCCTTGATATAGGAAACGGCATGTGTCTTTTCATCCCGGCCGGTGTAAACCAGAATAGGAAGGGTATTATGTTTCATGCGCAATCCCCTAATCATACCTGCATTTCCACCACCCGGAATATTGATATCCATGATTGCCAGAGATAATTTCTTACGCGCAACAATTTCAACAGCCTGTGCAAATGTTGCAGCCTTGTGAACGATTGTCTCCGGTATATTATCATGGATCAGCATTTCAATTCCCATACTGACAATGGGATGATCTTCAACAATAAGAATTTCTTTCATGAGGGTGTCCGCTACTGGTGTTTGTATATTTATTTATAGTTAAAATTAAAATTATTCAAATTAAATAATGTAACTACTTTAACACTTACTTAAAACTATTAACACATGATTTAAAATCTTTACGGACTGGATTCTGCCTTTCAATTCACCCCAAGCATATTAATTTGAATCTGGTAACAGGTGATGATCTCAACAAAAGTAATTTCGTTATTCAATAATTTTGTAGTTATTCTATTTAAAAAAAATAGAAATCTTTCTAATACTAAAATGAACAGGAAAGCGCGGGAGAGGCGGGTTACTTTTGCCATGTGCAAAGTCCCGGCCGGATTTCAAAAGTAGTCCGCGCATACGGGATTGTATACTCCTACTCTGTGAGAACTACGTTAACTAAATAGTGTCCCGTTCTTTTTTACAGTATGCGGCTTTGCCTTATAATTTCTTCTATATTTGGCGGAACCTAAATCTAATGGCGGATTCGTCTCATGAAAATCAGTATTTCTCTTTTGTTTCTGCTTTTTACAGCACCCGTTTTCGCGCAATCTTCTAAAATCGATAGTCTGGAAAATCTTCTGCGGAAATCTTCGGAAGACACCTCCCGGGTGAACCTCCTGGTGGACCTGGCCATGGAGTACTGGGCATCTGCACCAGAAAACACCATCCATTACTCTGAAAAGGCATTACAGTTAGCACAGAAACTAAATTACCTCCGGGGCCAGGCGAGAAGTTACCAGGGAATTGCGGTTTATCACTGGCAAAAATCGGATTACATTTCTTCCATTGCCACTTATAAAAAGGGTAAAAAGACATACGAACAAATCGGAGATAAGGCAGGGATAGCCAAAATCCTGTCAGGAATGGGGCTCGTATATGGTGAACAGGGCAACTATACCGAAGCGCTGGACCATTATCTCCAGGCCGTTGCCATTTTCCGTGAACTGGGGTATCAGAGCGGAATCGCTGGCACGCTGAACAGCATCGGAAACGTGCATAAAAACCAGAAGAATTTCGAAGAAGCACTGGCTTCCTACACGCAGGCTATGGCGATATGGACCAAAACCGGAGACCAAAAATCGATGGCGGGCTACTACATCAATGCAGGTTCTATTTACTGCAAACAGAAAAAATACCCCGAGGCAATAGCCAGCGCTAACAAGGCGGTCGGGATATTTGAAAAATTAAAAGATTCCAACGGTCAGATTATCTGCCATAATAACCTGGGCGAAACCTATTTCCAGCAAAAAGACTACACCCATGCCCTGGCTGAGTACCAGAAAGCACTGGAAATCAATGAGCAGTATCAAAGTAAAAAGCTGATGATAAGCTCCTATAATGGTCGCGGGAACGTACTGGCTGCTTTGAACCGGTTCTCGGAGTCTGTGGACAGTTACAAAAAAGCAGCAGATCTTGCAGTGGGGATGGGATTACGCCCACAGTTGCAACGGTCATACGAGGGATTGGCTACCGTGTATGGTTCCAACAAAGATTATAGCAACGCTTTTCACTACCAAAAACTTGCTGCCACGTTAAAGGATTCGATTTTCAATGCCGAAAACGCAAATAAAATCGCCAATCTGAGGGTCCATTACGAAACGGAACAAAAGGAAATCGAGATAAAACTTTTAGAAAAAGAAAAAGACCTTGGTTATGCAACGCGTAATACGGTGGCCCTAGGCCTGGCCGCCGGACTTATCCTTGTTGTTCTTGCCTTCAACAGACAGCGCCTGAAAGTACAGAAAGAAAATGAACTACATCAGATACAAAAAGTACTGGCTGAGACTGAGCTGCGCAATCAGAAGGAGAGAGAACTGCAATTGCAAACCGAACTCGAATTCCGCAATAAGGCGCTTACGACACATACACTGAATCTGATCCAGAAAAACAGTATCCTCGAAGAGATCAGACAAACGGTTTCGCTGGCACTTAAAAGCGGACAAAAAGATGAAAATACGCCCATGTTTAGCAGACTCATCAATCTGATCGATTACAGTTTCAACCTGGATAAGGATTGGGATGAATTTAAAATGTACTTTGAAGGAGTTCACAAAGATTTTTTTTCTAAGCTTAAAACTGCGTATCCCGAATTAAGTGCTGGGGAACTCAGGCTCTGTGCGCTGGTCAGACTCAACCTTAACCTGAAGGAAGCGGCCACGCTGTTAAACATTTCCCCCGACAGCGTTAAAACCGCCCGCCACCGGCTACGCAAAAAGCTTAACCTTCCCGAAGAAAGTAACTTAGCCGATTACCTGATGTCCATTTAAAAGACGGATCATCGGGATCACTTATCCATAAAATCGCATGGAAACCAGCCCATTTTCACCGGGATACCCTGTGAAAATGGGCTGTATTTTGGCGCCCGCGAAAGTAAACGACCCCAGGCGACCATTTGAATAAACACTGTTTTCTGCCCGTTAAGGCACTTTTCAAGCCCATTCGTAAGCTTGTATACCTTTTGTATACCTGCTTTTCGGAGGCGTCCACTTCTTGTATACCCCTACTAATAGGAACAGCCTTCTGCCGGGCTTAGGTTTGCATTATCCAGTCAAAACAGCACAACCGGTGCCGTTGCCGGACAACATTATTCTGACCATCATTATAAAACACCCATGACGTACCGTGATATTCTAATCATCAAAAATTCGTGGAGCCATATTCTGAGGCATCCCGAAAATGCCGGAGCTCTATTTTATAGCAAACTTTTTGCCCTGGATCCCGGTCTCAGGCCCTTGTTCAAGAACGACCAGGAAAAGCAGGAGAAAAAAATAATGGATATGCTCACCTTTCTGGTGGCACATCTGCAAAACGTGCCCAGCATTCAGCATGAAATAGATGCTCTGGCCCGGCGCCATGCACACTATGGTACGCTCCCGGGACAATATCAAACAGTGGGTACTGCCCTGCTTTGGATGTTGGAACACAGCCCTGGTGAATTATGGAATGACGAAACAAAAGAAGCCTGGAGCAGCTTGTACGCGGTCTGGTCCCGCTCTATGATGAAGGTATCCAACGGAGTAGCTGATGAGCAGTCCACAAAAGCAAACAAAGATTAAACAACCCAACCGGAGGAAACCCTGCCTCGGTAAACGATCCACATACAATACTCAACTGATAGCAGAAGACTTTACATGACCATATCATGGCCGAAATTTTAAGATTTTTAAAACTTTTTGTTTTTAACTCGATTGGAAAAGAGCAGAATACGGCAACTTCCGGGCTTCTGGAGATAGACCGCCACCTTGAACAAAAGAGCTATTGGAACTGGCTGATAAGCGGTGGCAGCAGAAAAATATCAACCGCCTATTTTGTAGTAAAACATAATCGCAAAAACATTGTACTACCCGAAGAAAACAGCCCCGTCCCGTATTTCTGGCAGGCGTTGTTTCTCAAAGATACGCCAAAACCAACCGTGCTTGCAGCTTCGAAAAATATGTACCTCATAACCGATGAAGGCGAAACGGCTGCGGTGAAAAAAGTGAACCGCCGTGGGGATAACTTCAATACCTATCAGTGGCTTGATGGCGAAAACGGGCAGCCTATGCAAAAAAAGGAAATACATACGATGGAGGAAAGCCGTTCCATACGGACCATCGCGGGGGGCAGCTATCTGCTCATCGGTACAAATGTGATATTGAATGTTCAGACGCTCGACCTCTATCATTTCGACGTCAGCAGTCCGCAGAGCCCCCATCAACTCACCGGGTACCAGATTTTTGATTCACGTGCGGTGGGTTTGTCACCCGGTAAATCGCAAATACTTTTCACGGGTTACCGCAGAAACACCAAAACCCAGGCCTCGGAATATGCTTTAATCGCTATCGACTTTTGTGAAAATTCTGCTTATACAGTTCCGTTTGACCGGAAAGATACCAACTTCTTTTCGGTATGGGACGCAACTTATAAATGGGTCGACACCTATTTCGAATGGTCTAGAGATACCTCTGGAAAGGAAATTTTAATATTAAAAAATGCCATACCTTAAAAATCATCTCTCGCTGCTTCGCTTCTTACAAATGCCCCTTCCTCATTTCACCAACGGCATGATCTACGGCTCTGGCCGTGAGCGCCATGTAGGTAAGCGAAGGATTTTGGGTGGCCGTAGAGGTCATGCAGGCCCCATCCGTTACGAATACATTGGCACAGGCATGCAACTGATTCCATTTGTTGAGAAGCGACGTTTTGGGGTCTTTTCCCATTCTCACGCCCCCCATCTCATGGTTTTCGCTGCCAGGGTTTCGCCGGGTATCAGACGTTTTGATGTTAGTAAATCCCGACTTATCCAGCATTTCACTCAATTGTTCGTAGAAATCCTGTACCATTTTCATATCATTATCGTCAAATTCCACTGACATCCTTAGTTGCGGAATGCCCCAGGCATCGGTCAATGAGGTATCCAGCCTCACCGAATTACTTTCCTTGGGTAACGTTTCCCCCATCATTTGAGCGCCCATGGTCCAGCCTTCTTCACTAGGTTTGAACAGATTTTCCTTCAGTATCTGCCCAATCCCCTCCTGCGGACTTCCCATTTTTGAGGCCGAAAAAGAGGCCGCATAACCACGTAAAAAGTCAGTTTCCTGTTTGAAAACGTTCCGGAACCGAGGAATATAGGACCCATTCGGTCTGCGCCCGTCAGTGGTATATGCATGGAAACCATCGTAATCTGCGCTCACCCTTCCCCGGTAATTATGAAACCCGATGAATTTTCCCATCAGCCCGTTGTCATTTCCCAAGCCGCTGGGGAACCGGCCTGACTTTGAATTCAACAGAATCAGATTGGAATTAATGGCAGACGCATTCAGAAAAATGATCCTGGCATAGTATTCCGTCATTTCCTTCGTCAGCGCATCTACTACCCTCACACCTGTGGCCTTTTTTCTTTTTTCATCATAAATAATGGAATGTACCACGGAATGGGGCCGTAGGGTAAGTTTTCCGGTTTTCTCCGCCCAGGGTAAGGTGGAGGAATTAGTACTGAAATATCCTCCGAAAGGACATCCACGCTGGCACATCACCCTGTGCTGACATTTGGCCCGTCCCTGCTCCAGATGAACGGGCTGCGGTTCGGTGATATGTGCCGCTCGTCCGATAATGATCGGACGTGTATGGTTGTAGTGTTTTGCTACCTGTTCGCTAAAATGCTTCTCAACACAACTCATTTCATGCGGCGGCAGAAACTCTCCGTCCGGAAGCTGAGGAAGCCCATCTTTATTACCGGAAATACCTGCGAATTTTTCTACATAACTATACCAGGGAGCAATGTCCTTATACCGGATGGGCCAGTCTACCGCAAATCCGTCACGCATGGGTCCTTCAAAATCAAAGTCAGACCAACGCTGCGTCTGCCTGGCCCATAACAGCGACCGCCCTCCTACCTGATATCCCCGCATCCAGTCAAAAGGCTTATCCTGAACATAAGGGTGCTCGGCATCCTTTACCACAAAATGCATGGCATCCTCCTTGAAAATATAATGTTTGCTGGCGATCGGGTTCTGCTGCCGCATAGCCAGGGAAGGTTGTCCCAGATGCTCAAACTCCCAAGGCTGCATGTGGGTGGTAGGATAATCCACAATATGCTTTACGTCACGGCCGCGCTCCAGCACAAGGGTCCTCATCCCCTTTTCCGTCAACTCCTTTGCAGCCCAGCCCCCACTGATTCCTGTACCGACGACGATCGCATCAAAAGTATTTTGTTTTGACGAATCAATATTAAAATAAGACATTTTCTACATTTATGATTTGGCAATCCGGTAATATCCTGAATGACTTTCTATTTACAAAGACGATAATTTGATGAGATACTCCCGGATACACGGAATTTAGAACAAAAAAATTTGAAAATCACGATCACCCGGGCGCTTGCTTCGGTATCGGAAAATTCTGGCGGGTACAGGTCTGAAACATCCATCCCGAAACATACTTTTTAATCCACTTATAATTAACGACCTTGCCTGCTGCTTCAACATTCGACTTAAAATAACGAATCCTGATCATGGAGGTAAATAAAGAATTAAGGCTTGCAGTACTGATCGATGCAGATAACGTACCCTATGCAAACATAAAAGGGATGCTGGAAGAAATTGCCAAATACGGCACGCCAACCTTTAAGCGGATATACGGCGACTGGACCAAGCCCACCCTTTCGGGATGGAAAACCGTTTTGCTGGAAAATGCCATAACGCCCATTCAACAGTATAGTTATACCTCTGGCAAAAATTCATCGGATTCGGCGCTGATCATTGATGCGATGGATATTCTGTACACAGGAAGGGTCGACGGCTTTTGTATTGTTTCCAGTGACAGCGACTTTACACGGCTCGCCACCAGGCTAAGGGAAGCCGGTATGCTGGTCTTCGGGATCGGGGAGCGAAAAACGCCGTCACCTTTTATCGCTTCATGTAACAAATTCATCTACATCGAAATACTTAAAAAGGAGCCCAAACCGGAAGTTCCTGCCAAAAAAACGGCTAAAAACAAACCTTTGAAGGAGGAGGCACCAGCCGCCCCGGTGGTCGCTAAAATTGATGAACGCCTTGTTAAATTGATATCTGACAGTATCAATGACATAGCAGAAGAAGACGGCTGGATTTTCCTGGGCGTTTTAGGAAGTATGATCCTTAAAAAACAGCCTGATTTTGACTCCCGCAATTATGGTTATAAAAAATTGCTGGACCTTATCCGCCATATTCCGGAGATAAGTATCGAAGAACGCATGAGCGCCAAGGGTAACATGCCACACTTTTATGTAAAAACGAAATAGTCAGCAGAACAGTAACTCACAATACCTGCTGACTTATTAAGATGCGGACTTACCGGATAAGCCGGAAACAAAATTTTTATACTGAAATAGTAATCATTATCTGATGAATCGACTCGTAAGAAATCTCAACAACGTTGTCTTAGGCTTTGGTATCTCTTTACTGGCCCTTCCGGCTCTACATGCCCAGGTGGGTGTAGGTACTGCTCCGATCAAGGGCGCCGTAGTATATATGGACGGAAGCCGCAAAATGCTGGATGAAAAATGGACTTACTGGGAAGGCCCTCGCCTAAAGGCTACGCTTCCCATCAAATGGACCGTCGTTCCCGATCCGGTGGACAAGGGAACCGTCATCAATTGCAACGACCCCGCTTCGGCCGGTGGGCTGTATGGCTCAGCGGATATCGTGACGAATAAACAATTCCGTGATTTTCGGGCACATGTTGAATTTCTGATTACCAAACCCGGGGGGAACAGTGGTGTCTACCTGCAAAACCGCTACGAGATCCAGGTATTGGATGGTGATACCACGTCGCATGGTATGGCCGCTGTGATCAACGAGTCCAGATCGCCATACTATGCCTACAACGGCATAGGAAAATGGAACTCCTATGACATTGTTTTCCGTGCAGCACGGTTCAAGGAAGGAAAGCTCGTGGAACAACCCATGGTTACCCTATATTTTAACGGCAAAAAAGTCCACAAAAACCACCAGATCAAGCAGGTATGGGGAGGCCGTTTCTCAGGAATGGACGGAGGAAATAACGGAGGGAAAGGCATAACGGACACTCCGGGGGGGCTTAAACTCCAGTCGGAGGGACATGACGTGCTGTACAGAAATATCTGGATCAAGGAATTGGACCTTAAAAAAGCGGATACCGATTTTTAATTTGCTGAATATTCTGAATGAAACCCGGGTGATGTGTCTGAAATGATGCTGAATTCGGGTTTTGCTTTAAATAAGCCTGGCAAAGTAAACTTATTCATAACAAGGGATGAGGCAGGTTGCTGCACCGGCGCATCCCAGCACCGGTTAGTCCGCGTCGGAGGTTCCGCCCTGATCATCTATAAATTGCTAAAAAAGGCAATTAAAACAATATCGATAGGCTTGTAGGAATAAATTGTAACCATAAGCAACAAATCTGATAATTGTTTCCTATTTTTATGATGGAAAACAGGAAAAAGGCTGCTATCTTGGACCATCCAAAGTGCTATTACCACACATTCGTAGATTTGTAATCAAACATTTGTACGCTCACTATAAAAATGATTTGAAATGTTAAACATTGATGAAGAAAAAGACAAATTTGTCTTTAACATGAAGCTCGACATCCGTTGGAGCGATATGAATCACATGCATCACGTGAATAATGCGGTGTATCTTACTTTCTTTGAACAGGGACGGATATATTACCTGCTGAAGGCATTCAGGTGGAACTGGAAAGAAAAAGGCATCATTCTCAGCAGTGCACATATCGAATACCTGAGGCCCATACTTTTCCCCGACCCCGCCCGCATTTTCGTCAGGACCTCAAAAATAAGCAGCAATACTTTTACCATTGATTACATGATCACCAGTATTGTACAAGACAAAGAGGAGATCAACACAACCGGCTGCACAACAATGGCATTGTTTGATTACAAAACGAGCTCCACCATGCCTATTTCAGAAGAATTCCTTGAACAAATTAAAACTTACGAGAGAGGGAGCTCTCAGGTATTGATCTAGTTGATATAAAGAACGTTGGCATTATTTTGGTTTCTTAAATGAAAACGATATATGTCATGCTAAAGAACAAATTCAACTTAAAAGGAAAAAACGCCCTTGTCACGGGATCCAGCCAGGGCATAGGGAAAGCTATTGCGCTGGCGCTGGCTGAGTACGGTGCCAGAATCATACTGCATTACAGGGGTGATAAGACAGACGCAGAAAAGGTAGCGCGGCAGATAAAAAAATATGGAAACGGTGTGAATATCCTGCAAGCCGACTTCTCCCGGCCCAAGGCAGTGGCAGGGTTATATAAAAAAGTAAGTGCTTTGGTAGATCACTTGGATATCCTGGTGATCAATGCGTCTCTACAGCTTCCTGTTGACTGGCTCGAAATTAGCGCTAAAGAGATTGATCTGCAGGTTACAACCAATTTCAGGGCCACTTTACAAATGATGCAGCGGTTTGCTCCTGCCATGATAGAGAAACAATGGGGACGAATAGTAACCATCGGAAGCGTTCAGCAGGAAAGGCCTCATCCGCTCATGGCTGTTTATGCCGCAACAAAATCCGCCTCGTTAAATCTGGTACAGAATATTGCATCCCAACTGGCAGGCAAGGGTGTGACGGTCAACAACCTTGCGCCCGGTGTCATCGACACGCCCCGCATTAAGGAAGAACTGCCACCAATAGATGAGAAACTGCTGAAGAAAATGGATATTCCGATGGACCGGACCGGCATGCCAGAAGAGTGCGCAACAGTCGCTTTGCTTTTATGTTCGGATGCCGGCAGTTATATCACCGGCCAGAACATATACGTTGACGGGGGAATGTCTTTATAAACAACGGAGGGCAAAAAGGATCTTCTGCCCTCCGTTGTTTTACTTCTTGTAAGTAATCTTGAATATGGTTCCGTTCAGGTCATCCGAAACATAAAGCGCCCCGTCAGGTCCCTGCGCCAAGCCGCAGGGACGGTGCTGAATAGGCCCGGTTGGCTTGACAAGGTCGGTTCCTGCAAAGTTGTCCGCAAAAATTTCCCACTTACCCGCCTTGCCATTCACAAAAGGAACAAAGGCTACCAAATAACCCTTCTTCAGCTCTGGCGACTGGCTGTGAAATGCGATGAAAGCTCCGTTTTTGTATTTAGCCGGAAACATGTTACCTGTGTAAAACATCAGTGCATTGGGCCCCAGATGCGCAGGAAATGCCGCTACGGGGTTGATAGCCTTCTCTCCGCCAGTCTTTTTCCCGTCACCGCCATATTCTGGTGCCAGAATTTTCTTGTTTTGAAAATGGTCATAATAGATATAGGGCCAGCCGGCATCGTCTCCTTGTTTCAACTTGTATAATGCCTCTGCCGGCAGCTCTGCACTTTGTTTTGGGGTATAATACTGAGGAAACATATCATCAAATTTTCCGCGCCCATGCGAAGTAGCATAGAGGGAATTGGTTTTATTATCCCAGTTAATTCCTACGGCATTTTTCACTCCCGTGGCATACCGTTGCCCATCCTTAAATGTCTGGTTCCGTTTCTCCGCGCTGAATTTCCAAATCCCCCCGGCCGAATCAAGTATAGTACATGGCGACATACCGGTACCTTTTCCCGCTTCGCGACAGTTGTCACTGTAAGAACCTACCGTTACATATAGGTTGGACTGATTATCCAGCGTCAGCGGTTTTGCGTTATCTCTCCCCTTGTCAACCAGCCCCGCCACGATTTCCTCAGGATTTTCAAGGTCGATGATTTCTTCTTTTTCATTCAACCTATATCTGAAAACTCCGGTATTGGAAGAGCTGTACAGGTAACCGTTTTTGATAGCTATCCCCGTTCCTGGGTAACCCGCAAACATTTTTTTCTCATCCAAAACACCATCTTTATCGGTGTCACGGAGCATATACATGCCGTGCCCATCTTTCAGCTTCGATAGTTTCACAAAAATATCCCCGCTTTTATTAACTGCTATGTGCCTGGTGGCGCCCAGGTCTGTGGCCAGAATGGTTGCGGTGAATCCTGCGGGAAGTTTTATTTCTTTGGCATCCACATTTTTACCCGGCCCGGCAACACCGTCCGTTTTGATGGAGGTGCCCGAAAACGCCAGGCCCGCCACTGCACTTGCCATAACTACGTATATGGCTGCTTTTGATAATGATCTCTGCATTATACTGATTAGAGTTTAACGATTAATTTTAACTGACCTTGCTTGATTGTATTACGTCAAAAGAAACAAAAAGGCACATTGTTACTCCATTTATACGGTCATTTATTTAAAAGAACCAATTGGAATGGTTTTTTAAATCATTCTCCGAAATCCTGATCATTGTCATAGTTTCGACTGTAAATGATTCCGAATTTGACCAAATGATACCGGATGAGCATGAATACTCCAATCACCATTTAAACCATAAAGTTATGAAACCAGGAGAAGACGACGACGATATATATGACGATGACCTGCCCGGAAATTATCCGGCTTCGGAAGATATTTTCAATCAGGGACTGATTGAAGAGGATATCGACCCCGAAAATACCGAAAGAATAAAATCCAGAAATCCCGACCCCGAAGCATGGAATGAGAAAAGTTTCCCCTATGACATGGTGGGCGATGATCTGGATATCCCCGGTGCGGAACTGGACGACGAGGACGAACTCATTGGCCGCGAGGATGAGGAAAATAACTATTACAGCCTCGGTGGCGACAATCATGAAGACCTGGAAGAGCACCAGGAAACAGAGTAAACTTGCTGATTTTATAAAAACCACACACCTGAACCGAGGCTCCCATCTGCGAAGCCTCGGTTTTTTTTGGCCCGCCAAAAATGGGTATCCGTCTTGTTTTAAAATAAATTTAATAATACTGTGAATATTCGTAAACATTTTAACTAATTACTAACTCGCCTTGTTTTCACCCTATTGCCTGGAATATATTTGCTCTAAAATCACTTCTATTCCAATTAATTTTCATGAAACTTCCCCTGTTTCCAATAACGCTCATTTTTCTATTCCTGAGTACCTTAGCAAAAGGACAAACCGGATATGAACTTAATACCGGCTGGTTGTGCAGCCCCATCGGGTCACAGAAAGCTGCCGGGCCAGCAATCAGTAATCCCACATTTCCATTAACAGGCTGGCAAAATGCAGTGGTACCCGGAACGGTGCTGACTACCATGTTGCACAATAAGCAAATTCCGGATCCTTTTTATGGCCTGAACAATGAGAAGATTCCTGATATTTTTAATACCGGCCGCGATTATTATACCTATTGGTTTGTAAAAGACTTTAAAGAAACTGCTCAATCGGGAGAGGAGGTCTGGTTACACTTACGAGGGGTTAATTACATTTCGGATGTATACCTGAATGGTAAGAAACTCAATAAGGAAACGCATTACGGGATGTTCCTCCGGCAAACGTATAACATCACTTCTTTACTGAAAACAAAAGGAGTTAACCGGCTAGCGGTCATCGTTTACCCTCCAGACCCCGTTGGTAACGCCAATGGAGGACAAGGCGGCGACGGAACAATTGCCCGGAATGTATCACACCAGTATGCTGCCGGCTGGGACTGGATACAGCCCGTGAGAGACCGTAATACCGGCATCTGGGACAAAGTAATTATCGAAAAAACAGGCAAAGTCAACATAAACAACCCGCACATTGTAACACGGGTACCGGGTAAGCGAAATCCGGAAGGGCCCCAGGAACCGGCCACCATCCGGGTTACCGCTGAACTGGAAAATCCGGGTACCACGTTGGTAAAAGGTACACTGCAATTTCTGATCGACGGACAAAAAATAACAAAAGAAGTCTCCTTAAAACCAAAAACAACGGAGGAAATCAGTCTGCCGGACATAACCCTGAAGAATCCAAAACTTTGGTGGCCCAACGGTTATGGAAAACAAGACCTGTATCCTGTGAGCCTGCAATTCGCCACCAGTGGCCAGATTTCGGATACCGAGAAAATGAAAATTGGTGTCAGAGAAATACAGGCCGATTGGAACGCAGTGACCCGCAGCAAACAAATTTCAGTCAACGGACAACGCGTTTTTATCAAAGGCGGGAACTGGATCATTTCTGATGCCATGCTCCGGTTTTCGGACCAGCGCTACAATGCGGAAGTACGTTTTCACCGGGACATGAACCTCAATCTGCTCAGGATCTGGGGCGGCGCACTTACCGAAAGACCCGAATTTTATGAAGCGTGTGATACTTACGGGATTCTGGTGATGCAGGACTTCTGGGGTTCAGGTGACTGCAACGGGCGCTGGCTTGACCCTATGAAAGCCGACGACCAGTGGACGCGCAGGAAATACCCTGATGATCACGCTCTTTTTCTACGTTCCGCTGCCGACCAGATCAAAATGATCCGCAACTTTCCATCACTGGCCATGTGGTGCGGAGGAAATGAGATTACCCTGCCAGAAGACATTATGCTTCCCCTGCGCGACTCCATTCTCCCAAAACTGGATGGTACCCGGTGGTTCGTTGATTATTCCAATTCGGACGATATGTCCTTCAATTTCCTGGGAGGTAACGGCGACGGGCCTTATGGTATTCAGCCACTTACAAAATTCTGGAATTACAGAACCTGGCCCTTCAATTCAGAAATCGGTTCGGTGGGTGTCGGTGATGTAGAATCTCTCGAACGTTTCCTTCCAAAGGAAAATCTGATCGCGCCTTCATATTCCTCCGAAACCCAAAGAGAAAAGGTAGATTCGGTCTGGGATTACCACAAATACATAGGCTACGGTAAATACATTGACCCCTACGGTAAGCCTAAAAACGTAAAGGATTTTGGCAGAAAAGCACAGCTGGCCAATTATGACCAGTACCGGGCGCTGATGGAAGGTTTCAGCTCCCACATGTGGGACTGGTATACTGGAGTGATTATTTGGAAAACGCAAAACCCCTGGACGGCCCTCAGAGGGCAGATGTATGATTATTACCTGGACCCCAATGCTTGTTTGTATGGTTTGCATTCGGGAAGTGAGCCATTGCATGTTATGTACAATCCGGCCGATTCTACAGTTGCCCTGATCAACAATACATTTAAACACGAATATGACCTGATGCTTGTGATGAAGACCATCGATATACAAGGAAATGAGAAAAGCCTTGGACAGGTATTTGTAGAAATTGGCCCATCCACTACACGGATGATCATGTCCATCCAGGAGCAAATCAGAGAAATTGCTAAAAAAGAGGGCGTTTTTCTTTCACTGAGGCTGCTCAATCTTAAAAAGGAGGTTGTGAGTGACAACCTTTACTGGCTGCCGGATTCACAAGGAGAATATTCGGGCCTTAAAAACATGAAGGAGGTGTCCGTCACAACAAAAATCAGGAAAATCGGAAAAGGGCAAATCGAAGTTACCTTGTCCAATCCGGCAGATAACCCGGTTGCATTCTTCAACCGACTTTCCGTTGTTGATTCACAATCCAAAAAGCGGATTCTCCCGGTTTTTTATTCCGATAACTACGTTTCCGTTTTACCAGGTGAAAACAAAAAAGTAATACTGGATTACCCGGAAGATCAAACCTCCGCCCCAATGCTTTCACTGGAAGGATGGAATGTACAGGAACAATTTTTTGATATCCAATAACTGAGCTGCTGAACAATTGGGTGTAAAACTGCTTTTATAGAGCGAGATACTTCATTTCAGGGTTCTGTAATACCTTTTAAATTTCTGATCAGGTGAATACTGTAAAATATTACGTACTTCTCCGACCTCAGTGTGCGAGGCTGGCCGGTTGGTCAGCCTCTTTTCATTTTAATACTCCCCTGCCAGTAACTTTACTCCGTCCTACACTTTTGTGATAAAATCCTGTATCACATGACTCCATTTACTGCTGAGGCATTCAAAAAGGAATTTAAGAGTATCCTGAGTTATTGGGAAAAATATAGCCCTGATACCCAGCAGGGAGGCTTTTACGGCCGGGTAACCTACGACAACAGGCCTGCTCCGGAGGCCGCACGTTCTGTCGTTTTAAATAGCCGGATACTGTGGACCTTCTCCCTGGCCCACCGGCTTTTAAAAGAACACAAGTACTTAACCCTGGCCGACAGAGCTTATCAGCAGATTGTGAAGTATTTTTTTGATCCGGAGTTTGGCGGTGTATACTGGTCGGTTAATCCGGACGGCACACCCGGTGATGCGCGTAAACAGATATATGGCAACGCTTTTGCACTCTACGGGCTCAGTGAGTATTATCGCATTACCAACTATCCGCCCGCGCTTCTCAAAGCAAAGGAGATTTATAGCCTGATCGAAAAGCACGCTTTTGATAAAATCAACGGAGGCTACCGCGAGGCGTTTGCCCGCAACTGGGCTGCAACGGATGATTATATTCTGAGCAAAAGCCCCTGGATAAAAAGTATGAATACACACTTGCATCTGGTGGAAGCCTATACCAACTTATACAGCGTATGGCCGGACAAAATGCTCAAAAAACAAACAGCAAATATGCTGACGGCCATTCAGACACATATCATTAATCCTGAAACCAGCCGCATGCAGCTTTTCTTTGACCAGGACTGGAAACCCAAAGACAATATTATCTCCTATGGCCATGATATCGAAGCCTCCTGGCTTCTATTTGAAACCGCAGAGATATTACATGATAAGAGTCTGATCGAAAAATCCAGACAGATTTCGATAAAAATGGCCGCCGCTGCTGCTACAGGGCTTGGCTCTGACGGAGCTCTCGCCTATGAATTCGATCCCAAAACACGCCATACCAACACCGAACGCAGCTGGTGGGTACTGGCGGAGCAAATGGTAGGTTTTTATAATGCCTATCAGCTGACAAAAGATTCCCGATATAAGGTTATGTCACAAAAAAGCTGGGCGTATATTAACGATAAGTTGATAGATACCAAAAACGGCGAGTGGTATGGCTCCGTAAAGGAGGACGGTACACAGGTAAAAGGCGACAAGATCAGCTTTTGGAAATGTCCCTACCATAACGCCCGTGCCTGCGCCGAGATGTGGCGTCGGATTGAAAAAGCATAATTTTTAAGTAAGCAGTAGGCAGTATAGAGTAGGCGGTTCAGCTAGGTACCGCCTACTCTATACTGCCCACCGCCAACTAATTAATAAACATCTCATCCACCAGTAAAAGTGCTTTTTTCCCCTTATTCCGGTGCCAATCCGGGATTGAGTTCAAAGGTTTCGCTACTATTTTCAACCAGGTAACCTGCTGTGGCTTAAAGTTACCCGCCGTCATTTTCAGTGATGGCCTATCTCCTTTTGAGGGCAGAGCCGCCTTAAATTTTGTTAACAATTTGAGCTGTGTGGGATCGTTCCCGCCCCAAACCTCAACTACATCAGGGGGGAAAATGCCGGTATCTTCCTCGATCATGTAATGCAGGCCTACAGATGAAATGGTTACCGGTTGTTTAAACCCGGATACCAGCACCATGTCATTGTCACGAACACCGGCCCAATTGTTTGCCCAGGCCGGGTTGTTCGCTCCAATTGCACCCAATTTTCCATCAAAAAATGTATGTGCCCCTTCCGCCTGGTGTACACGGTTCAGTGGAAGCAACAGCCTGACACTATCGGGGATGTAGGTATTTTTTAGAAAGTCAAAAATAATGGGTACACTGCCATACCACCCTTTCTTAAACGCACGGGCTGTTATCTGGGTGTTCTGATGAATATCCATGTGACTGAATACCGGAGCATTTAAGCTATCGGGGATGGTACCATCTGTGGTATACCTTATTTCCACACCTTTGATCGGATGCCGTAATTGTACGGAAATATTCTTGTTAAAAACCATGGATGGATTCTTCACCTGCGGCGGATTGAGCTGCAAAGGATTTTTGCCGTCATCTTTAAAACCTCCGATAAAGGTTATCTGCACATTGGCCTTTCTGAGTTTCTCAATGTCCTCAGTTGCAAGCCCGGTGTCCCACAGCGTAACGGTTTTCAAACCTTTTAACTGGTTAATCTGAGCAGAAAGATCCTGATAACTCACCTTTGTACCCGACAAAGTAAGGCTGTGCAGATGTTTCAAGGGAGCGAGTGCTTTTAAGCCGCCCGCAGTAATATCTGTAAAATTGAGATCCAGCCTGCGCAGGTTTTCAAACTTCGCTATGATGCTCAGATCGCTGTCTTTTACCGGCATCTTGTTGAGGTTCAAAGAGATAATCTGCTTCTTAATATCTTCAAGTTCCTCAAGCTGGCGGGAGGTGTATGCATTCCTGTTATAGATATTTACGGCGAGAGCAGGAGATTCCCGGGCAAGCGGTAATATGGTCCGGTAATCTGTATTGAGTTTGGCAACGGTTTCCTCATCGGCCGGCGAAAAATCGTACTCCTCCTGCTTCGTCGTTGCGGGTTTCAGATAACTCGTTGCCAGTACTCTCAATGAATCACCATTTGCAAGGTCTGTGACCTTGAGCTTAAAATCAGCGTTATTCCTTACCCATAGGGCAAGCAGCGATACCTCCTGAGCGGTAAGCTGGGTTTTTCCCGAGGGAGGCATATGTTCCTTCTCCTCCATCGGCAAATGGATCCTTTCCAGTAACAGGCTAATCTGCGGGTTTCCGGGAACGAATAATTTACCCGATTTCCCTCCTTTCAGTATGGACTGCATATCCGTCAGCATCAGTTCTCCTTTCAGCTTATCCTGATTATGACAGCTCACGCATTTCTGCTCAAAAATAGGCTTTATCACATGTTCGTAAACTTTGGCCTGCTCCACCGGAACGGCCGCCACAGCAGATTCCGATGCCAGTGGTTCTAATATAAAATTAGCGCCGTGCGTAAGTGCTGCACCGTAATGTCCCGTCACCACAAGACCGCCGATACACAGCAGCGAGACAGCCTGAGCAACCTTACCGCGATACCAGGCCTTGTTCCTAAACCAATATATGACAGACCCTAAGAAAAATATTCCGGCTCCGGTCCATTTATGCCACAAAAGAGTGGAGCCCGAATAACCATCTTCCCTGGATAAAAACAAACCCATGATGACAGTTATGCCTGCCAGGATAACACCGGATAGAAGCAGGTTCTGCAAAAATGCGAGATAGTAAGGATTACTTTCATTTTCCGGCCTAAACCTGAATAACCCCATCAGCATGGCTATAAAAAGCATGACGATCGGAAAATGGAGGATCAGCGGATGCAGACGGCCAACGGATTGTAACCAGGCCGGAAGCACCAGTTTATCTTCAAAGAAAAGTATGAAAGCAATAAAAATATTTAAAACAAATAATAACTGCTCCGCAAAAGTCCGGATTCTGTAATTCATCAAGCTCGAAAAAATTGAAAGATTAGGGTTTAGACCTGTTATGTTTTGTTTAATTCGGAATACCCGCTAACTGATAATACCCGGTACTACTTTCCCCGATATGTCCGTGAGCCGATACCTACGGCCCAGGTGTTTAAACGTCAGTTTCTCGTGATTCAGTCCTAACTGATGAAGTACCGTAGCCTGGAAATCATGTACATGAACAGGATCTTTGGCAATGTTATAACCAAGTTCATCCGTTTCACCATAAACGATCCCCGGTTTGATCCCGCCGCCGGCCATCCATATTGTAAAGCAGCGCGGATGATGGTCGCGGCCATAATTCTCGGGCGTTAACTTACCTTGCGTGTAACTGGTCCGCCCGAATTCACCGCCCCAGATCACCAAGGTTTCATCCAGCAATCCGCGTTGTTTAAGGTCTGTCACCAGCGCCGCCGATGCCTGATCCACATCCATAGCCTGTTTGGTGATTTCAAACGGAAGATTACCATGCTGGTCCCATCCCTGGTGGTAAAGCTGTACAAAACGGACCCCATTTTCCGACAGTTTTCTGGCAAGCAAGCAGTTTGCCGCATAGGTTCCGGGAACAAGGCAGTCGGGACCATATAGTTTAATAATATCGTCCGATTCTTTCGATAGGTCCATCACTTCCGGAACAGCCGTCTGCATGCGGTAAGCCATTTCATACTGCTTAACCTTAGTAGTAATTTCCGGATCACCAAACTCCTTGTATGATATTTCATTGAGTTCCGAAATCTGGTCCAGCATATCTCTCCGCTCTTTCCTGTCCATTCCTTCAGGATCGCGGAGGTATAGCACCGGATCTTCTCCTTTACTGAACTGTACTCCCTGATGCACTGAATCCAGAAAGCCATTGGACCACAGCTTGGAATAGACACCCTGCCCGTTACCCACACCACGGGAAAGCAATACGGTGAAATTTGGTAAATTTTTATTTTCATTGCCCAGCCCGTAGCTCAGCCACGAACCCATACTTGGTCTGTTACCCTGCTGTGAACCGGTCTGCAGAAAGGTAAGGGCGGGGTCGTGGTTGATTGCTTCGGTGTACATAGATCTTATGATACACAGATCATCCACTATTTTCGAAGTATAGGGCAGCAAGTCGCTCACCCATGCACGGGACTGGCCGTATTGCTGAAAGTTAGTGAACGAGCCAACGAGAGGAAAGGAAGCCTGGTTGGCTGTCATGCCTGTCAGACGCTGGGTTCCACGCACAGAAGGCGGAATCTCCTGACCGAACATCTCCCTCAATTTCGGTTTATAGTCAAACAATTCCTGTTGAGATGGTGCTCCGTTTTGAAAGAGATAGATAACCCTTTTTGCCTTTGGAGCAAAATGCGGAATACCTGGAGCCAGCGAATCATCTGCACCGCCGCTTTTAAAAAGGTCCGGCATCAAAAGAGAACCCAGGGCCACACTTCCCAACCCGAGACTCATTGACGACAAAAATCTTCGCCGGTTAAAATTAAATCCATGTTCCAGAATCTCCTTTTCCATAATCTTTATTTTTCGCCTACGGCCCAATTCTTAACTTTTAACTCTTAACTTCTAACAACTCCCTCCTAAGACTTCGTAATCGTCTCCTCAAGGTTATATATGGTTGATATCACCCGCATCATGGATGCCAGTGTTTTTTTATCCATATTTTTTGTGAGCGGATACTCCCCTACAGCAATCATTTTTGCAGCCGCCTGATCGGTCATACTTTTGAGCTGTTTGTCGTAATAGGCGGTCAGGATATCCAGTTCCTTTTCGCTCGGTTTACGGCATACAATGAGACGAAATGCTTTGGTAATTTTCTCTTTCGAATCCGTCTTCTCATCCAGCAAACGGGCAGCCAATACCCTTGACGCTTCCAGTACCGCAGGATCATTCATCATTACCAAAGCCTGTAACGGGGTATTTGTCTTTAATCGTTTTACCTCGCACAAATCCCTATTGCTCGCGTCGAAAATACTCATGGTAGGAGGCGGAACCGTACGTTTGATCAGCGTATACATCCCTCTCCGGTATAACTTAGAACCATGGTCCTGTACATACATCGACAAAAGGCCACGCCCCGAAGTAGCACCTTCCCAAAGACCCGCGGGCTGATAAGGCTTCACACTGGGACCGCCTATGGTTTTTACAAGCAATCCGCTGCTGGCCAGTACGAGGTCTTTAATATACTCCGCATCAATATGATACCTTGAAGAACGTGAAAGAAATACATTTTCGGGGTCCGCTTTTAACTTATCCGGAGATACCAGCGCCGACTGACGATACGTGGCAGAAGTTACCAACTGCCTGACAAGCCTTTTAATATCCCAGTTGTGTTCCATGAAATCCACCGAAAGCCAGTCAAGCAAGGCAGGATGTGATGGCAGTTCTCCCTGCATTCCGAAATCTCCGGAGGTTTTAACAATACCCCTTCCGAAAAACTCCTGCCACATTTGGTTCACAAAAACCCTTGACGTCAGAGGATTCTGTTTGTCAAACAACCATTGAGATAACCCCAGACGGTTTTTAGGATATTTATTACTGAAAGGTAAAATGGCTTTGGGAGTTCCTGCCTCCACCTCGTCGCCGGGGGCATCATACACGCCCCGTTTCAGAATATAAGTTTTACGCAAGGTATCCAGGTCTCCCATTACCGAAACGATCAACCGGTTGGTATCTGCTTTGTTCACGAAGGTGAGGATGTTTTTCACATCATCATCGCTGATTTCCATCAGGGGCTTTTTGGCATAGGTTTCGGGCCCGCCGATAACCGACTCTATCCCCACTTCTCTGACATTGTTAAAAAATGCGAATAGCTGGTAATACTCCTTTTGCGAAACCGGGTCATACTTATGATCGTGGCAGTGGGCACATTCCACTGTCATACCCAAAAACGCCTTCCCAAAAAGATCATTACGGTCGGTTACGTAGGAAATGCGGTATTCCTCCGGAATCACCCCACCTTCCTCGGTAATTTTATGATTCCGGTTAAAACCAGTTGCCAGTAATTGTTCCTTGGAGGCATTGGGCAGCAGGTCCCCGGCGAGCTGCCAGGTCACGAAATCATTGTAATGCATATTTTTATTGAAGGCGTGGATCACCCAATCGCGCCAGGGCCATTGTGTCCGGTATCCATCGTCCTGATATCCGTGCGAATCGGCATAACGGGCAACATCCAGCCAGTGAACAGCCATTTTCTCACCATAAGCAGGATTTTTAAGCAACTGGTCCACCGCCCTTTCATATGCATCCGGCCTGTTATCGGCCAGAAAATCATCCATCATTTTCAGGGTTGGGGGCAATCCCGTCAGATCCAGGCTAACCCTCTTCAAGAGTCTTTCCTTATCTGCTTCCTCATTTGGGGATAGATCCTTTTCCTGCTGTTTGGCCAGGATAAAATAATCTATTTCATTTCTGGCCCACTCTGCATGATCCACTTCGGGAACAGCTGGTTTCTTGGGAGCCACAAACGCCCAGTGCTTCTCATATTTGGCACCCTGTTTAATCCATTTCTCTATCAGCGAAATCTCCCTCTGCGATAGCTTGAGATTGGATTCAACCGGAGGCATTATTTTGGTTGTATCCTCGGTGGTGATGCGAAGATATACCTGCGACAATTCAGGTTTACCAGCAATAAGGGCATGTGCAGATGGATTTTCTTTAAGGGCCTTAAATGCTTCTTCCGCAATATCAAGCCGAAGTCCCGCTTCCCTTTTGTTTTCATCGGGACCATGGCACGTAAAACACTTGTCCGAAAGTATAGGCCTTATATCAAAATTATAGGTCACTTCCTTTGGAAGCCTGGCCTCGGTTGTTCCCTGACTTGAACTGTTACTACAGGACTGGAAAAGCGTAATGGCCACCAGCATTACAATACTAAACAAAACCGACTTTAACATATGCTGTTCTTCTCAATTATTACATCTTTTAACGTTTGATTTTATTAAAAAATGCACATTTATTAGTAATATTCCTCATTAAAATGCCGTCAACTATCCTGCTCTGTACTGGTTGAATTTAAAATCAGCGATTTTCCGGCCTACTACAGATGAAAGACGGGCACGCTTTATTCTACTGTTTTTACCTGTTTCAGGCGTTCCGGAGCAAAAGCCGAACGATAATTTCATTTGAATAGATCCTGAAAAAATGGCAGTTCCAACGCTTGCACGTTTTATTGCCGCACTGATCTCCAATCCTTGCTTTTACACAGGGCCGTTTTAGGGGGCGCAAATCATTAATCCCTGATTATTTCTCGCAGACCGACATTTTTTACATTCAAGTGCAGGCAGGTTCCGTAATTTTACACAACTTCGCAATCTTACCGACTCTTATTGCTGATGATTCATAATGATGCCGCTATTCTGGGCCTGCTGATGGTAGTTCTTGCCCTGATTTTTTATACAGCCTCCCTACCTGGCAACTTCGTTCAACGCTTTTACACAGTTATCCCTCCACTACTGCTTTGCTATTTCATTCCCGGGATTCTTAATTCTTTCGGATTTATTGATGGTACCGGTTCGCAATTGTATCCGGTGGTTTCCAAATATTTTCTTCCTGCCTGCCTGGTTCTCTTCACACTGGGGATGGACTGGCGGTCACTGGGAAAACTTGGTCCCAAGGCACTGATAGCCATGCTTTCGGGTACTGTGGGGGTAATGCTTGGCGGGCCGCTGGCGTTGTGGATGGTGGGGATGGTCAGTCCTGAAACCGTTGCCGGCCAGGGAGCTGACGAAACCTGGCGTGGACTGGCGACCATTGCCGGAAGCTGGATTGGCGGAGGCGCCAATCAGACTGCCCTGCGGGAAGTATTCAAACCGAGCGATCAATTATTTTCACAGGTTATAGCCGTTGACGTACTTGTTGCCGAGCTATGGATGGCAGTTCTGATTTACGGCGCGGGTATCTCCAGAAAGATAGATCATCTGCTAGGTGCTGACGACCGACAAATTAGCGAGGTACAGGATAGTATGCAGGCAGAGCTGGTTTCCAATCAGCGTATTCCTGCCATGCGCGATTATATTTACCTGGCAGCCGTGGGTTTTGGAGCAACCGGATTATCTCACCTGCTGGCTGATATGATCGTACCCTACCTGTCGGAGCACTATCCCGGCCTTCAAAAATTCAGTCTTACCTCGTCGTTTTTCTGGGTGGTAGCCATCGCTACTTTGGTAGGTATCTTTTTATCGGCCACGCCACTCCGTAAGCTTGAACACTTGGGTGCATCCAAACTGGGTACCGTATTCCTCTACGTCCTGATTGCCACCATTGGGATGCAAATGGACCTGAAAGCCGTAGCCGGAAATCCCGGTTTATTTGCCATTGGCTTTCTGTGGATCGTAATCCACGCACTGATCCTCATTGGCGTCTGCAAGTGGCTAAAAATCCCGTTTTTCTTTCTGGCTGTTGGAAGCCAGGCGAATGTAGGCGGGTCTGCGTCTGCCTCTGCAGTGGCGGCTGCCTTCCACCCCGCTCTGGCGCCTGTCGGTGTTTTACTTGCGATACTTGGCTATGCCATAGGTACTTATGGTGGTTACGTCACGGCGCTTATGATGCAATGGGTAAGCCATCAGTTATAGAAGAATATATCCTGTATTGCAACGAACTGAATATAAAAAAACATGATAATACCCGCTCGGCCAGTAAGATGAACCAATTTCATTTGGTTTTAGGTTTACTAGTCTGACCACGTCTTAAAAACAAAAACTTAACTTAACGGATCCAAATCGGCATGATGAATTGGGTAAATATTACGGCTGAAAAAGAAGTTGAAGCCATTAAAAAATCTGAAAATTTCTCTATCATTTACAAACACAGCCCCCGGTGTATGACAAGCCTGATGGCTTACCGACGCCTGAAAATGGAGGTCAATGCTGCTCCCGACGCCAATGTACCTATTTATATCGTGGATGTGATCAGCAACCGGAGAGAATCCATGGCCGTGGCAGAGGCATTCGGGGTACCGCATGAATCTCCGCAAATACTGCTGATCAAAAGCGGAGAATGTATATTTGACACTTCACATGAAGATGTATCGTTGCAAGAACCTCTGAGCAGGATTGTCGTTTAATGGCAGTATGCCCCACGCTTAGGAAATTAGAGGCTTCTCCCCAATCTCTTGGGTAAAAATGCAAGGTTTCCCTGTTTTAGTTTCATATCAACCGGAGACAGAGCATGTTAAGAAGAGATTTTATCAGGAATACGGGAACATTGGCACTGGCCGGTTCGGTTGCTACGCCGTTTATGGATTTAGATAAACAGCCTGCAAAAAACAAACTGCCTAAATGGAAAGGGTTTAATCTGCTCGATTTCTTTTCTCCTGATCCTGGAAAAGGCAGGAAGCGTACCACAGCCGAACAGTTGAAATGGATGAGCGACTGGGGTTTTGATTTTGTCAGAATTCCAATGGCCTATCCCGTTTATCTAAAATTTGACAGAAGCCGCAATATTAACCCGGAGGAGGTATACCATATTGACCAGCAGGCGGTTGATAAAATTGATGAACTTGTGCGGCTCGCACAACAGCACAACCTGCACGTAAGCCTGAACCTGCATCGTGCGCCAGGATATTGTGTTAATGCCGGATTTCATGAACCCTATAATCTCTGGACCGACCAGGCCGCACTGGATGCTTTTTGCTTTCACTGGAACATGTGGGCGAAGCGTTACAAAAATGTATCGGCTACCAGGATCAGCTTTGACCTTGTAAACGAGCCAAGTATGCGTGCAGATATGAACGATCAGCATTCCAAACGTAGTTCAGTTCCGGGGGAGGTATACCGAAAGGTGGCTATGGCTGCTTCGGCGGCCATCAGGAAGGAAAATCGCCAGCATCTGATTATTGCGGACGGGAATGATGTAGGATCCAGCGTGATCCCCGAAATCGCAGATCTGGACATTGCCCAAAGTTGCCGCGGATATCACCCAGGGATCATTTCACATTACAAGGCTCCGTGGGCCATGAAGGATGTCAACAACGTACCCGATCCTAAATGGCCTGGCCAGGTAGGCAACCAGTATTTAAGCAGGGAAATGCTCGAAAAATTTTACAAACCCTGGATAGACCTGGTCAATAAAGGCGTCGGTGTGCATTGCGGAGAGTGCGGATGTTGGAACAAAACACCGCATGATGTGTTCCTGGCCTGGTTTAATGACGTACTGGATATCCTGACCTCCAATGGCATAGGTTTTTCCCTCTGGGAATTCTCCGGCGATTTCGGGGTACTGAATTCCAACCGTTCTGATGTGGCTTATGAAGACTGGCACGGCCACAAGCTCGACAGAAAACTGCTGACGCTCATGCAAAAGTACTAAGTGTTGTTATGGCGTTTTAGCCGGAATACCGGCCAAAGCCTTTTCTATCTTTTCTGAAGCATTCTGGCTTGGGCGGCTTGCAAAATTCTCAATAATATTTCCATCTGCGCCAATGAGTGTATAGTGCGGGTATACACTGATTTTATATTTGCTCTCCAGGGTTTCACGCCAGGCAGGATTGGCAATCAGGTTGATCGTTTTCAGGTTATACTTATCAATGGCGGCCAGCCACTTTTTTCGGTCGGTATCGATACTGATACTGATGATACGGACAGGCTGGCCCCGGAATTTTTCCACCATTTTATTTTCAAAAGGCATTTCATGAATACAGCCACCGCAGGATGAAAACCAGAAGGACAAATAAACGACCTCACCTTTAAACTGGCCCAGCGAGACCAATGAATCCCGCTGATCAGCCAAAAAAAATGTCGGCGCTTTGTCGCCTTTTTTTAATGATCTGACCTGGCTTTCACATTTGGCTAATAAGTAAGCTACAAGATATTTGTACCTGTCGTTTACCTGTAATTCTGATAGCTGCCGGGCAGTATTTTCGGGAGCACCCAGTATTCCGCCTCCTGCCTGCCAGAGCTGGAAATAAGTGACCAAATCCTTCCCCAGGTAACGTTTAGCTGTTGCCCTTAGCTCATTTTCCCCCACTGTTGTGTGGGCTGCGCCTTTGGCTTTCATATAAATAAATGCTTCCAGGAAATTCAGATAGTCGTATTGATAGAAAGCACTGGTGTCTTGGATGGCCAGCTGATCCAGAAAACTCAGGTAGGTTACTGGGATGGTCTGAGTTTTCTTCTGGTAATCAATCTGATAACTGATTGCGTATAATCTCAGCCGGGCATCCGAATAGCTGATAGAAGCGGACTCATACGTTTTGAACCAGTACGGCAGCCTGTGTGTCTCCTGATACCTGCTCCAGAAGCCGGCTTCGGCATGGTGAAGGCTGTCAATTTTCGTTTTGAACATTTTCAGGTCTTCTGCCTGTCCACAGGCATTCAGGGCGAGTTGTGCAGTTTCTATGGGAAAAGCATGTTTTTTAGCCAGATAATAAGCTTGTATTTCCTGATTTTTCCCCTGAAACTGAATACTACTGTACGGATCGGAAACATTGGGATCCTCGGTTAAAATCACCCCCACAGTATCCCCCGGAACCAGCAAGAGCCTTAACTTAAATCCGTTAAGTGTCAGAAACACCGTATTTTCGACATTTTTTACGGGACATGAAATGGACAATGTTCGTCTGTTGTGATGCAGAGAGTCCTTCATGTGGGTAATCTCGTGCTGAGGAAAGGAGTGAAAAATATCCAGTTCCACCGGAAAATCTGCATTCAAAAGCGTATACCCTATCTGCAGTGTAGCATTACCCGTCAGGTCTGGAAGTTGAGTGATTGAATTTTGCGCCTGTATGTTACTAAATACCGACAGCAGCAATAGTACCGTATAAAAAAGCCTCCCCATGATTCAAAGGATCAATTGAACGTTCATAGTATTTCAACAAAACTAAGGTACAAGTTATTTAACTATTTTTTTAGGTATCTTAAACTTATATTAAAATTTACAGAATAACTGGCCTGATTTTGAAGGCAGAAAGTATTCCATTCATGCTATTTCAACCTACCTCTCAATTTCGATCGTTCAGGTTTTATCCTGTACTGCTAACCGGCCTTGCCTTGTCAATCGGTTGGGGCATCCGTGGAAATTTTGGCCATGAATACGGCGCCGCTTTTGCAGGGTGTTTGGCCGCACTTACGGTATCCTTGGTTTCGGGCCGGGAAGACTGGCGCGGCAGAGTATTATATTTTGGCTTCTTTGGAGCTTTGGGATGGGGTTTTGGTGGTTCCATGTCCTACATGCAGGTGATCGCATATACCCAGAGCGGGCATTGGCCGTCGCAGTGGTATGGTTATTCCTGCCTATTTCTGATCGGCTTCCTATGGGCGGCCCTGGGAAGTATCGGCACGGCTCTTCCGGCAGTTGCAGACAAAGAAACACTTGTCGGACTTTTTCGTCCTATAGTGTTTGTATTTGCTGCCTGGTTTATTCAGGATCTCGTGGAGGATCCTCTTTCCAATTTTCTGCAATCCCAAATCCAGTTTGATCATACCTGGTCCCGGCACAAGAGCCCGTTGTACTGGTTTGATGCAGATTATTTTGCTGCCTTTTTTGCTCTGGCCGGGTTAGGTATTTTTGATTTGACGGATCGTAAGGAAAAAAATACATTTTGGTTGCCTGTTTTCATTTTGGGTGGCGCGCTCTTGGGGTTCGGAACCCAGCAATTGTTGCAAACCAGCGGGCTGGATAAATCCCTGGCATCTTTGCTCACCTACAAGCTGGGAGATGTAACTTACATGCAGGCAGGAAGTAATATGCCTGCATTTGATCCCGACAACTTTTTAAATAACTGGCCGCAATGGTTTGGTGATTATCCTCAGCATATTGGCTGGGTAGCTGGCATTGTTGCAGGAATTACGGCTTATTTTATCAGATATGGAAAATTCAGGAGCGGAGCTTCACTGCTGGTTTGTATGGCGTCAGGATGGATACTGAGTTTTTTATTGTTTCCTGTTCTGGGAAGCCTGTTTTTTACAAATATCGGAGGTTTACGAATGACTCCTCCGCGGGGTGACGACTGGGCGGGTATCCTAGGTGTTTTCATCGGAGCCGTTGTATGGCTTAAGCGCTACCGTTTTGATGCCGTGCTCTACGCAGGCCTGGTGGGCGGTACCATTGGTGGGCTGGGCTTTTCTGGCATTCAGTGGATCAAGCTGTGGCTCACTTCATGGGGTAATCCCCAGGTTTTGTTGGGAAAAGGAATGGATGGGGCTAGCCCGCTTTTCCAACAGACGGTCCTCGCCTGGGCCGACTGGCAGCAGCAAAACTGGCATAGCTTTCTCGAACAAAGTTATGGTTTCGTCAACGGCATTGCAATCGCCGTGGCTATTGGGCTCCTGAGACAGCAGCAAATTCTACCAGGCCGCAGTACTCTGCCCGGTGTAAAACTGTACCGGGAAAGCACTGCAAAAGCTATTGCTGTCTTTTTTATCCTGCTCGCGATACCCTATGTGAATCTTTTCAAAAATGTCAAGGAATGGAGTGATCGGCTGGGTCCCGAAAACTGGCAGGTAATAACCCGGATGCCCGACGGATCCGAACAGGCAGTAGCCGCACACTGGGATGTACCCTATATTGGCCGGTTTCCAGGAGTTGACTTCCTAAGTTTTACTGCCGAAACCTGGTACCGGGTGACCTGGGTTTTACTGGTGATTCTATTTGTCAAAGTAATAAGAAGACACAGGGAGGAACCCCTGTCTTTCCTCCCCGCCAGCTGGCTGGGCAGAGGCCAGTTGGTTTTTCTGATGCTGCTGTGGCTGATGATCATGGGTAATTTTGAAAGGGCGCTGGTCGGCTGGGGTTCATCCCGCCTGTTGACCGAATGGGTGATCACGGTGAATGCCATGCTGGCAACTTACTTTATCCTCACGGTTCCAAGAGAAAAGCAGGATACATTTGCCGTTACCGCACCCATAGGAAGGGTGGCTTTAAAACGCGCTTTTTTTACGTTGATACTGGTCTTTCTGATTTCCCCTCCCGTTTTATTTGTTACTAACCGGATGATTTACCACTATCCGGAATATGCCAAATTGGACAAGGCCCACATTCACATGCGCTTTGGTCCCGATGCCGACTGGCGCGCCAAGCCAATTCTCAAAAATGAAGAACATAAATAGCTTATCAGATTCATGTGGTTAGGAGCAGGCAGTTTTTAGTAAGCAGTACCCCGTTTACAACCAAGGCTATATGAAGCTGAACGAGTGTACGTTAGCTTACTTTGCACTAAAAACCGCCTGCTAAAACAATCCTCTATTCAATTTGCTGATGCGTACTGACAGCAATCCTGTTCCATGCATTTATGGTCACGATAGCCATAATGATTTGTGCGATTTGCGTTTCCGTAAAAAATTTCGTGGCCTGCTGATAGGTTTCCCCTGTCAATCCCTTCTGATGAATAAGCGTGATTTCTTCAGTCATGGCCAATACCGTTTGCTCCTCTTCCGTAAAGAATTTTGTTGCCTCCCGCCAGGCGCTCAGCAAAAAAATGCGTTGATAGGTCTCCCCGTTTTTGATCGCATCTTTGGTATGCATGTCGATACAATAGGCACAATTATTTATTTGGGAAGCCCTGATCTTTATGATTTCCTTTAAAGATTTAGAAATTTCGGCCTTAGCCAGGTATCCTTCCAAACCATACATTGCCTTGAACGCCAGCGGTTCCGTGGCATTTATACTGATACGTTTTTCCATTGTCCTGAATGATTAATCTTTGATGATACAAAGTTGGTCAAACGGTTTGCGGAAAAACTTAAACTGGTTTAAGAAATGCTTTTTCTTCGAATTTCACTTAAATATTCCGGTGTGAAACCCAGGTAGGAGGCAATCAGATACTGCGGTACGCGTTGCAGGAATTCGGGCTGGCTCCGGCGGAAGAAATGGTACAATTCTTCCCGCGAATGTTCGTATTGAAACTTAATCCGCATTTGTGCGGCGGCGTATGCCTTTTGGTAAATGTACCTGAAATACTTCTCCATAGCTGGATGTGCTTCCAGCATCTTATCGTGAGCATCCCGGTAAAGAATTAATACCTGCGTATTTTCAACCGCCTGGATATAGAATTCCGTAGGCGCCTGATTGAGGTAAGAAAAAGTTTCCGTCATCCACCAGTTTTCAATGGCGAATTCGGTGGTTTGCTCCCCCCCTTTTTCGTTGATAAAAAACTTCCTTAAAATACCTTGCAGCACAAAATACTGGGCCTTGCAGATTTGCCCTTCCAAGAGAATATTCTCCTTCTTTTTTAGAGTCTGAACCTGAAAATAGCCAATGATGTCAGCGAATTCACGATCACTGATGTTTACGAATTTATGGATATGGTTTCTGAACTGTTCCAGGATAGTACGGTTAGCTGAACAATCGGAGGCACGGCAGCTGAACAATCGGGTATATGAACAGTCAGTTATCCGAAAACCTCGGGCCAAATTAAACACAATTGCTGACAGAAATAGCAAAGTCTCATCAATTTACCCAAGTAACTGCCAGCATCCCGATTTCCTGATATTGCAAATTTCGCCAGCTTTCGGAAAACAGGTGTAGTCAAAAGTCGCCATGTTGTAGCTGAAAGTCAGAATACTGGGAAGAAGTATCTATTCAATATCAATATGCCGTGCAGGCGGGACGGCGGATTTTGAGTATACTTGCCACTGCAAGCAACTTTAATTCTATTCCGAATTATTTAACCATAATGTTTTACAAGATCATCTTACCTTTTTGTGGCTTACTTTCAGCCTTTGTACTCACTCCCTGTGCCGTGGCCGGTCAACAAGCCTCGGAATATCCTACAGATACCAAAACAATAGCACAGGGAAAAGAACTTTTTAACAACACCTGTTCTGCCTGCCACACCCTGGCAGACGACGGCATTGGCCCAAGGCTCGGCGGGGTAACTGCGGCGTTATCTAAAACGGCTCTCGTGGCGTTCGTTCAGGATCCATCGAAGGTGATTTCCTCGGGCGATAAAAGAGCCGTGAACCTGCATAAGAAATATAAACAGCTGATGCCTGGTTTTAATTTTTTGAAATCCGCTGAAATCATATCTATTCTTGCATACATAGACGTGGAAAGTCGTGCAGCCGGAATTAAGCCCCTGGTTGTAAACGAAGTAACGGAAGCTACCGCACCGCCGGTGCGGCTGATTGCTCCCGTAGCCAAGCCAGACCTGCGCATTGAGCTGGAAGATTTTATTCAGTTACCCGCCACGTCCGAGAAACCTCCCCTAACCCGCATTGCAACCATGCGGCCTTTCCCTGCCCACGACGGAACCCTGTTTGTAAGTGACCAGCGTGGCATTATTTACCGGATTAAAGACCGCCAATACACCACATTCCTTGACCTGAGGGAAAAAGTAGCGTCTTTCATCAATGTGACGGGGCTGGGAACCGGCCTTGGCAGTTTTGCCTTTCATCCTGAATATTTGTCAAACGGACTTATTTACATCACCCATACAGAAACGTTTAAGGGCCAGAAGGCCGATTACGAGTATGCCGATTCCATTCGGGTGAAATTGCAGTGGGTACTATCGGAGTGGAAAATGAACGACGTGCATAGCCCGACTTTTGAAGGTACTCGTCGTGAATTATTACGGATTAATGTTCCGGGAGATGTACATGGCGTACAGGATATCGGGTTTGAGCCAGGAATTTCAAAAGGTGAAGCAAACTACGGAAAACTTTTTATGGGAACCGGCGACGGCGGAGCTACCATAGGAAAACATCCCGAACTTGCCCATAACCTGCGTTCTTTCCTGGGTACCATTATTCGTATTGATCCGCTGGGGAACAACAGTCCGAACGGCCAATATGGTATCCCTGCCGACAATCCCTTTGTGAAAAATCCTTATCCCGGAATAAGAAAGGAAATCTGGGCTTATGGATTCAGGAATCCGCATCGCCTGGCATGGGATAAGGTAAATGGTAAGTCGGTTATGTTTGAGGCAGAGGTGGGAGAATCCAATTTTGAGGAAATCAATATCATTCAGAAAGGCAAGGACTACGGCTGGAATGTCCGTGAAGGTGCGTTTGGTATCTTACACTCGGATCTGAAGAATGTTTATAAAATCAAACCTAGTGAGGAAGGGAATTTCCAGGCTCCCTTTGCCGCATATGACCATGTGGACGGCAACGCCATCAGCGGAGGATACGTTTATCATGGAAATATCAAAGCTTTGAAAAACAAGTATGTATTCGGAGATATTGTAAACGGACGACTGTTTTATCTGAATATCAATAAGGAAATGTCGGATCATACCATTCACGAAATGATTGTTATGCAAAATGGCAAGTCATCCGATCTCCGCGAAATTTCGGGGTCCAAAAGGGTGGATCTGAGGATACTCTACAATGATTTTACAGGAGATATGTTCGTGATGACCAAAAGTGACGGCAAGATCAGGAAAATAAAAACCGCTTATGCTGTTCGCCAGCAGTAAGTAACTGCCTTTTCTCGGGAATGAATGGTTGCAGGCAGTACCTGCAGCCTTTTTTCATTTACCAGCATTTGGAAAAAAGAAATGTTAGCTTTGTGTAGCGTGCCGGTTTTTAAATCACCATCTATGAATAAGCTTGAAGTTGCATTTTCTTTATTTGACGGTTACAATATGCGTTGTCCCCAGCATATCAGCTGGCAGGGAAAGGATTATCCGCTTGAATACTTTTATGCCTTGAAATTATATGAATGGGTAAAAAAACTTTCGCCAGCAGCGGCTGAAAGCCTGCTGCTTGCTTCCCGCTGCCAGCATATAGGCCGATGGGAAATTGCCCGTAATACCTACCCAGAAGGAAGAGTGGGCTATTTGAAATGGCGCAGCGACCTTGCCAAATACCATGCAAAAATTGCAGAAGGTTTCCTGCGCGAAGCCGGTTATGATCAGGAAATGATTGATTCTGTGAGGGAAATAGTACTTAAGCAGAAAATAAAGCACAATCCGGCGGTACAGACCATGGAAAATGCATTATGCCTGGTATTCCTTGAGTTTCAGTATGACGAGCTGATATCCAGACACACTGATGAAAAATTGATCGGGATACTCAGAAAAACCTGGGCTAAAATGAGCAGTGAGGGACAAGAAGCTGCCCTGGGCCTGGCATATAGTAACAGGGGGAAAGAATTGATCAAAATGGCGCTGGCTGGTTAACCCCCTCGGAACATATACATTTCAGCCTATACCTATTATCTGGAGGTACTTACCGATGCAACCGTGTCACCAAAGAGCCTGTTGGCCATTTTTTTATCATGCCCATATACATCACGGCGAAAATTAAGGTGTCCTTTCTGATCCACCCAGGCAGTGAAATAGCCAATAAAAACCGGAATTTCATTTTTACCGCGTAACCTTACATACTTCTCCTTTCCGGCGTTCATAGCACTGGTTATTTTATCAGAAGTCCAGGTACTGTCTTTCCGCAGAAGAAATTCTGCCAGCTTTTTCGGCTCCGACAACCGGATACATCCGTGGCTAAAAGCCCTCTGTGACTCCCCAAACAGGCTTTTTGAAGGGGTGTCATGCAGGTATATATTGTAACTGTTGGGAAAAAGAAACTTGACAAGGCCCAAAGAATTAGCTTTTCCAGGTTTTTGACGGACAGCATTACCGTTCCATTCCATATTGTGGCGGGCGAGGTAATTGGGATTACGCCTGATCCCCGGAAGGATCTCGTTTTTGAGGATACTGGGCGGGATATTCCAGTAAGGGCTGAAGACAATCTGGTTAAGTGTACCAGAAAAAATAACTGTATTGTGGGCCTGAGAACCTACCACGACGTTCATATCAAAAGCCAGCTTGCCCTTTTCATACACATGCAAACGGAATTCAGGGATGTTGACCAGGATATAATCGGTTGATGGTGTAGCCGGTACCCACCTGATCCGCTCCATGTTGATGAGCATCTGCCGGATCCGCTCCTTAACAGGGACATTCAGTTCTTTCAGAAATGCTGGTCCAATTTCTCCATTGGGTTTAAGCCCCATTCTTTCCTGAAAGGATTTCACAGCCACTGCAAAGGTTGAATCAAATACTGCGGAGGTATCCGTTTTGGGTAAATCCCCCAGTAGAGTCAGTCGTTTTTTAATTTCCTGGACGGCCGGTGAGAGATCTCCTTCCTTCAGCCTTTTGACATTTTCGATTACCGGCCAGGTTTCGTTTTCAAAAGCATAGTAACGCAGCAGGTTCTCTTTCAAAAGGTTATACTGCCGGTTAACAGGTTCGTAGGCCGTCAGATTTTTCCCTTTATTTTTAAGAAGGGAGTCCAGAAAAGCTTCCGGGTCGATTTTCTTTCTGGGAATGAACCAGTTCAGTTCCTGTACATTAATACGGTGATCACCCGAATATGCCCGCTCGGTATATTGGAAAAAATGACGGGTAAGCGAGAGTTCCGTTTGGATCACAAGTGAATCGTGCGGGTTAAGCCGTTTCCTTTCACGAAGCGAATCAATAGCCGCTACCAGGCCGGGGTCATACAGGGAGCTATCACCTGAATAATGGATATAATCGTTTTGAAGACTTAGGAAAGTTGGGACAAACTCGGCCATACCATCTGGAAAAAACCAGGCAAACTGATAGTTTCTGTGGTTGTAAAAGCTTTTCATTTTATTGAAAACACTATCCTGCAGGGCATTGGCGCGTACAAAACGGTCCAGCGCAATGGTATCTATGAAAAGTTCGGTGAAAGAATTTTCAACCGTAATGGTTGTATCCCTGACGGCAATTTCGTTGCCTTGTTTGCCTTTTGTTTTGCAAGAGGCGATAAACAGGCAACTCAGGACGAAAGCAAGGAGTATTTTCATGAAATAAGTGTGAACAGGTGATTTACTGCAACACCAATATGACAGTAAATATTCACTTTGCAAAGTATCCCAGACAAACCATTCCGTTTTTCAATTTTATTTTCGCAATTCCAGAAGTAATTTTTTTACAAATTCCTGATCATAAATGAGTTGAAACAGATATTAATAGCTGTTGCCGCAGGCCAGCACCAGACTAAGATCCTCAAAGCGGAATAATAGCGGAAAGGAATGCGTTGGTAATGACAACAATCCACGGGAGTACACTCACACAGGCCGCCACCAGATGCTGACCGGCCACATTTTTAATAAGGTAACTGGCTGATGTAAAGGTAAGCAGTAAAAGTCCCTGGATCAGCGGAGCAATGATGTTGTCTACCATATCCGGTGAGTAAGCCAGGTGCCGAAAACTGCACAGGATCAGATAAAACGCAGTTAGGGAATTAATGGTTACAAAAAGACTGATCGTTTTGTCCAGTATGCCCTGGAAATTGTATGTATAGTATTTTGCTTTCTTGGGGAATAATCCAAATGAAGGATGCATGACGTTTTTCCTTTTTATATTGAGTTTATAACTGAAATTAATTGATACTGACTAGTAATGACTATATCCGTTTAAAAGTTCGCAGATATGAGATGGATACAAGAACAGATAAAATTCCCGTGTAACTTTCTTTTGTACAAATTTGACTTATTGCATCATATATAACAAATAATACTTAGCGAACGGTATAGATATGTTATTGAAAGGTGTTATTTCCACACTGAGACGTTTGTGAAGAGTTTTGAAGCTCCATGACAACGTGTTTGACAGGATTGGCGGTTTGAGCAAAAATCCTGACACATCAAGATTTTTGCTATCTTGGCTTCTGTAAATTTTAAATAAAAATGGATACTTACAACATAATACTTGAGCTGGACGAGCGAGGCCACGGCGCTTTTTTCCTGAACGACGATCAGGAAAAAGTGGGTGAAATGGTAGTGGCCATCACCGCAACCAGGCTGACAGTTTATCACACGGAAATTAATCCTGAATACGAAGGCAAGGGCCTCTCCAAACTTCTGCTAGAGGCAATGGTCGCGCATGCCAGACAGAAAAAACTAATGGTGATCCCACTTTGCGCTTATGTCCATACCCAGTTCAAACGACATCCTGAACAGTATAACGATATCTGGCTGCATTAATCCATGTTTTCCGCCGGCTCCTGACCTGGCTTGCCGGTCAGAGGCAGGTAAATAATGAACGTGGAACCATTTCCGGGCGAACTGCTTGCTGTGATGTATCCATGATGGTTTTGCACCACCTTTTTACATAACGCAAGGCCGATACCTGAGCCAGAGTACTCACTGCGTCCGTGAAGGCGTTGAAACATGTGAAAAATCCTATCAACATTTTTCATATCAAAACCTATCCCGTTGTCTGCTATGGCTATCCGTACGTACGTAGTCTGTGGTAATATACTCGGAATAAGCGCCGTTTCGGAAGGCTCGGCAAGGCGGCTGCTTACGGTTATCAGCGGGATGGTATCCGGCTTGCTGTATTTTATGGCGTTACCCAGCAGGTTTTGAAAAAGCTGCCCGAGCTGCCTCTCATTTCCCCAGATCAGGGGCAGCTCGCCGGTTGTGATCTCTGCCCTTTTCTCATTTATGGCAATTTCAAGATCCGGAAGGACGTTGGCTACTACCTGATTGAGATTCACCAGCTCCAGCTCATTATCCCGGGTGGACAGCCGGGAATAAGCCAGCAGATCGTCAATCATGTAAGACATCCGCTTGCTGGCGTCCTGGATCCTGTCCAGCATATAAACACCGGTACTGTCCAGCTGGTTATTGTACATCGTATGCAGCCGCGACCCGAAGGACTGGATCTTCCTCAAGGGTTCCTGCAAGTCATGACTGGCGGCATAGGCAAATTGCTGGAGGTTATTGTTGGAATGGATCAGTTCCTGATTTGCCTTGTGGAGCTCAATGGTACGCTGTTGTACACGCTGATCCAGTTCGTTGGCAAGTTGCCGGTATCTTTCTTCACTTTGCATCAGTTCCTGTCTTGCCACTACCTGAGAGGTAACATCCACCGCCATATCAAGAATGGCATAAACCTCCCCATCACTGTTTCGGAGCGGTTTGTAGGTGAAGTCAAAATAATAGGTACCCATCACACCATCCACTTCAAGATCAGCCGGAGATGCATCGGAATGATACGTTTCACCTGTCCTGAACACCTCATCCAATATCCCAAGAAAAGGCTGACCGACGAGCTCAGGAACCGCTTCACGCAAAGGTTTTCCAGCTACATCCGGTCCTTTTCCCCAGAACCGGATCATGGCCTCATTGGGAAGATCAATGATCATGTCCTTCCCCACAAACAACGATGTGGCAACCGGAGCTTCTTCTATAAGGTTACGGAAACGGCGCTCGCTCTCTTTCAGCGCAGCTCTCGCCTGCACCTGCTGGCTTACCTCAATGCCCGTGGCAATCACACCGCTCACCGTTCCGTCAGCCGCTGCAATGGGGGAAAAGGTAAAATCGTAATAGGAATCTTTCGTTAAGCCTTCATCAAATGATTTTATCAGTATTTCTTTCGCCTGATATACCTGCGCATCTAAAAAAGCCTTGCGGGGCAGTTCTACAAAAGGGTGAGTTTTCTCACCAGAAAATGTCAGTGGGTGTCCTTTAATTGTCTCCAAAGGGCCTAAAAGCGTGGCAAAAGCGTTATTTGCAGTTTCAATTACGAGTTCTTGCCCGCGTAAAAGTGCCATGGCTACAGGTGAGTGATCGATCATACTCCTGAGATATTCCTCGTTGGCTCTCAGTTTTTGTTCGTAGTTCATCCGGTCGGTTACGTCCAGCACAATACCGGAAAGATGAATGGCCTTTCCCTGATTGTTATACAGGTACCTGCCCAGTACCTTCACCCATCGAATGGCACCGTTTTCCCAGATAAACCGTGCCTCATAATTCAGATTCCCCGTTTCCGATGCCAGTTTGTGGGCATTTTCGCGGAGATGTGCATCATCCGGGTGGATATGGTTGACGATGATAGGACGGGGCATGCTTTGTGTTTCAACCCCAGTCAGTATTCTCACAAAAGAGGGGGAGTAAGCTATCTCATTTGTTTCAACCGTCAGAACAAACGACCCAGCCTCCGTACCTTCAATCGCAATGGCCGCCTGCTGGTCGGACAGCATCAGTTTTTCCAGATCCTTCATCTGGCTGGTTATATCCAGCACAATACCCGAAAATCTTTCAGGCTTGCCCTGGTCATCAAAATAGGCCTGGCCTTTGCAATGCAGCCACCGCAACTGACTGTTGTGCACACCTATGGTCCTGAACTGTACATCATATACCCCACCCGAGCCGGGTGTGAGTGCTTTTTGCACAGCGTTGCTTATTCTTTCCCGGTCGTCCGGATGGATACTGAGAAGTGAATGCTGGTAATCGACCACATCTCCGGAATGATAACCAAACAATTCTCTGCACCGGTCATCCCAGGATATCGTATTTTTTTCAGGATTGAGTTCCCAGGTGCCCAGTTTTGCAGAGTTTAAAGCAAACTGGAGCCGTTCTTCACTTTGTTCTCTCTCTTTTTGTATCTGCACCTCTCTGGTAATATCCTGCATGGAGCCAACCATCCTGACAGGAACACCTTCTTTTTTAATGGTATAACCGCGGTCCAATACCTCTGCATAGGTACCGTCGGCTTTTCTGAACCGGTAGTGATCCGACCAGTTTTCGCCGCCCTGCTCCAGTAACTCATTGATATGTTTCAGAACACGTTCCCGATCCTCAGGGTGAATACGGTCATACCAGAAGTCGGGGCTGGGAAGTATCTCTTCTTCCGAGTAACCAAACAGCTTTTGCAGCGCCTCATTCCACCATATTTTTTGTTCCGTCAGATTCCAGTCCCAGATAATATCGTGGGTTGCCTTTGCCAATAACTCGAACCGTTCGCTCGCCTCCGTCAATCCAATAGCGGGTTCTTCCTCTTTTTTTGACATATTGCTGTAAAATAAATCTTTAATCAGAATGCCTGATGATGAGAAGTGTGATACCCACTTCTCGTACCTGTGATTTTATGGTCTAAAATTTTGTGCCTAAGTGATGCTCCTGCAAAATAAGTGGGGGAAAATTGCCCAATATTTAAATTCAATCTTACATTCAACCCGAAAAAACTGGCTGCTTCGGAAGCCTAAGTTTTGGTTTGAGAACCCTAATTGCCAGACAAGTTACACCGATTATCCGAGACATTGAAGATTAGATCAGGATACTCACCCTGCTTTTACATTGCGGGTGCAACACAGCACTGCAGGTATAATTTAAACCATACATCACCTTGTCATGAAAGGATATCTTTTATTGCTGAGTATCTTATTTTTAGGTATAGGGCTTCTGGGTTTCCGGCAGATACCGAAAAAGCCGGTGTCGTTATTTGACGGAAAAAGTTTTAAAGGCTGGACGGGAGACACCGTACATACCTGGAGGATCGAGCATGGGGCCATCGTGGGCGGCTCCCTTAAAAAGACGGTTCCACACAATGAATTTCTCACTACAAAGAAAGAGTATGGTCCATTTATCCTTAAACTCAAATTCAAACTTTCCGGTACCGAAGGTTTTATCAACACAGGGGTACAGTTTAATAGTAAGCGTGCTACGAATCCTGATTATGAGATGATTGGCTATCAGGCCGATTTGGGAGATAAGTACTGGGCAAGCCTTTACGATGAGTCAAGAAGAAACAAAACGCTGATTGCCCCGGATTCGGCCTATGTGCACAGCATCCTGAAACCTTTTCAGTGGAATGATTATGAGGTGCGCAGCAACAGCGGAAAAATCAGTATCTATCTTAATGGTAAGTTAACAGTGAAATATACTGAAACAGATAAAGCCATTCCACAAAAAGGGCTGATCGGCTTACAGATCCATGGTGGAGGCAAGGCGGAAGTAGCTTATAAGGATATCGTCATTACCGAATTATAGTATCCTCCTTTACCTGGTATACCCGCTGAGATGCGGAATGATACCGGTTGAGGTGATAATATCGTTTTTCTGTGGGGGCAATCCGTAATTTCATTATTTTAGGCGGACATTTATTGATAACCCATTATTTTTAACATAACAATGAGTTCAGACCGCCGGTATTTTCTTAAAACAGTAACAGCAGGTTCGGCTTTAATAGCTGCTGAGAGTGTTGCCAAGCCTTTCAATATCATCAGGGATCTGAAAAAAATAAGCCCGAACGACAAGATCAGATTTGCGACCATCGGCATGGGTATACAGGGTAACCAGGATACAAAAGCGGCCCTGAGGAGTTCTAAAGACGTTGAATTTGTGGCAGCGGCCGACCTTTACGACGGACGGCTTACGCGGGTAAAGGAGGTTTATGGAAAGGACGTTTTCACTACCCGTGATTACCACGAAATTCTGGGAAGAAAGGATATCGATGCCGTTCTGGTGGTGACACCGGACCATTGGCACGACCATATTACCAAGGCTTCTTTGCAGGCCGGCAAGCATGTATATTGCGAAAAACCGATGGTGCATCATATCAGCGAAGGAGCGTCGGTCATTGAAGCCTGGAAAAAATCGGGTAAAACCATGCAGATCGGAAGCCAGCGGATCAGCACCAGTTCCTTTAAAGAGGCCAAAAGGTTGTTTCAGGCAGGCGAGATAGGGGATATTAATTATGTTGAATCCAATAATGATCGCTTTAATGCTATTGGAGCCTGGAACTACTCCATACCTACGGATGCATCACCTTCCACGGTGGACTGGGAGCATTACCTTGGCGATGCCCCCAAAATGCCTTTTGATGCGAAACGGTTCTTCAGGTGGAGAAATTACCGGGACTACGGTACGGGTGTTGCGGGTGACCTTTTCGTACATTTAATTACAGGGGTTCATTTTGTTACAGGGTCTCTGGGCCCCGAACGCATTTTTTCTTCCGGTGAGCTGAGTTACTGGAAAGATGGAAGAGATGTACCCGATGTGCTGGTATCCATCCTGGAATATCCTAAAACCGATATTCATGCTAATTTTCAGATGGTTTTACGAGTGAATTTTGCCAACGCGGGAGCCATCGCCAATAACACACGGATCATAGGCACAGAAGGTCAAATTGAATTTACGGAAAATAACCTGATTCTTACAAAGAAAAAACTCCCCAAAGCACCAGGTTTTGGTGGTTATGATAGTTACAATACTTTCTCCGAGAGTGAGCAGAAGGAATTTAAAAAGAAGTATGACCTTGAATACCCTGCCGATACGCGGACTGCTGAGCCGGTGAAAGAAATAAAATTTGCAGCCCCACAGGAGGAAGATTCTCATGCTATTCACTTTGCCGATTTTTTTGAAAATATCAGAAAGGGAAGTATTGGAACCATTGAAGACCCCGTATTTGGTTTTCGGGCGGCGGCTCCTGTATTGGCTTGTAACGAAAGCTATTTTGAGAAGAAGATTGTTCACTGGGATCCGGTAGCTATGAAAAAGAAGAAGAAATAGGAATCTGAAGATTTTATCGTCATTTTGAGGAAGGGCGTAAGAGATGCTAGAAAACAATACTTCATCAAGTACCTCTTGACCAAAACTTTATAAATAAACTCTTTGTGGCATAATAATAATTGTAACAAAAATATACCCGTGTAACCCCGGGAAATTTAACAGGAAAGATTATGAAAAAGATAATAGTTTCAGCATTGGCATTCCTACTGGTTTCTCCCTTATGGGCTGATGCAGGTGTACAGATGAAAACGGCCCGATCACTTTTTTCGGCACAGGAGAAAGTTTCCGTGAAAGTGGAAGACTTACCCGAACCTGTTAAAAACGCAATAAGAAGCGATGCATTCGAAGGCTGGAAAATAACAGATGCTTACCTGGTCACGAGAGAAGACCGATCGCAGTACTATGAGCTGGATGTCAAGAAAGGTGATGAAAGTGCTCGTGTGAAACTTGACAAAAACGGGCAGCACGTAGACTAAGATTACACTGCCAGGATAATTAACCCCAGACAAAGGAACTGGCTGGCAGCCATTCCTTTGTCTGGGTTGTAAGGCCGGAAATTTACGAAAATTTATTGCGGCTGTCGTAGGCAAGGCCGAGGCCAACGCTGGATAGCTTGTTTTCGCCCGAAACTTTGGCGTTAGGAAAAAGCACCGCAAATTCGTGCTGCACCACAGGCACCTCCGTCGTTCCACCTGTGAGTATGACCAGGTCAATATCGCCGGCTTTCACACCTGCTTCTGCCACACATAACATGGCCGTCTGACTGATTTTGCTCACCCTCTGCTCAATAGCCTGGTTGAATTTCTCCCTGCTTACTTTTTCGGACAGGCCCATTTCCAGAAAATCGAAAGGCGTTTCAAATTCCTGAAGTTGCGTGAGGGCAATTTTTGTTTGCTCAGTAGCCGCCAGCAGGGCATGCCCGGTTTCCTGCTCGAGCACTTTTAACAGTCGTTCATACCTCTTTTTATCATGCGACTGAAAGAGGAGCTGTTTTACCTGAAAAATGTTTTTGGTATTGTATAAAAAGTTCACCTTGCTCCATTCCGAAAGATCGTGGTAATGTTTGAGCGGTACCTCCAGATTTTTTTCACCATAGGTACTCCGGTATCCCAGAACCGGCATCACAGCGGCCAAGCTGAGGTCTTTATCCAGGTCATTTCCTCCGATCCGCACGCCGGTATTGCCAAGGATATCAGACGTTCTGTCGGTTTTGCGGATGTTATTTTGAGATAATCTGATCACCGTGAAATCCGAAGTACCACCGCCCAGGTCCACCACCAGTGCTAATTTCTCACCCCCAATGGTTGTTTCGTGTGCGAAAGCAGCCGCAATGGGTTCAAACTGAAAACTTATCTCCTTAAACCCGAGCAGGCCTCCAATGGCGCGCAGTTCGGTTTCGGCCCGCTCGTCGGCCCCTGGGTCGTTGTCAACAAAATGTACCGGGCGACCCATCGTAACATACTCAATGGATTGCCCTGCCTCAAGCTCTGCCTGGTCTTTCAGTTTTTTCAGAAATGACGCGATGATGGCGTCAAACTTCATGTGTTCTCCATTCACAATGGTACCCTGTTTCATTACCGAAGTACCCAGGACCCGCTTAAGGCTTCGCATCAGGCGCCCTGGTGTTTTGTCCAGAAACAAGTTCATGGCTTCACGGCCGTAGTAGGCGGTATTCCCCTTTCGGAGAAAGAACATGGCGCTTGGAATGGTGCTATTGCCGTTTTCGGCTGCAATTAACTGAACGGTTTGCTGATCTGCAACGGCCAAACTGGAATTGGATGTGCCGAAATCTATACCGCATGAAATGGTACTCATTGGATGCTTTTGAAAAATTGGGCGCGCAATTTGGGATTTTATCCGGGTATTACAAAAAATACTTTTTGGGCAGCAACAGCAGGATGACTAAAATATAATTTTAACAAATTGAAGCAGAATATGTTAAACGGGCAGTGGCTTTTTGTATCAGAAAAATGTATTAAAATTTCGAAAATACTTCCAACCTTTTTTATAGGTAGCGGTTCTTTCATTCAATACCAATTAAATCCGTTTGCCATGAAAAAATTTATTGTTTTTGCCTTAGCCTGTTTTTCTTTTATTGCCTGCGAAAAGAAAGAGGATACTGCTACACCTGAAATCAAACTACAGACAACCGACATAACCTATGCAAAGGAATCATCCGTACGGGCGTCCGGTCAGGATCTGAAGGTTGAACTACTGTCCGTTGAAGATAGTCGTTGTCCGATCAACGCAGAGTGCATACAGGCCGGAAGTGCATTTGTAAAGTTTTCGGTTTCGGACGGAAGCAATGAAACAGATGTAGCCATCACTTTTAAAGGAGATGATAAAGGGGCAAGCCAGTCGTTCAGGCTTGGTTCTGATACCTATGAACTTACGGTGAGCCAGGTATTGCCTTTTCCCGTAACATCCAAAACACCTGAACTTGGAGAGTATAAGATCAGTGTTTCGATAGCGAAAAAGTGAGGGGTGAAGAAAATAGCGGTGCGCAGGTTCAGTTGTCCGGCACACCGCTATTTTTTTGAAATCACCAGGATTTACATTACTTAAGATTTGTCAAAAAAACTTTGAGATTTTCACGGTAACTTCTGGTACATTTAATGCGTTCACCCGTTTGGAGTAAAACAATATATTCTCCGTTAAAATAGGTTTCAAGCTCCGCTATAAAGTTTATATTGATGATATAAGAGCGGCTTACCCTGATAAAATCCGCCGGATTAAGCCGTTCTTCCAGGCTCGACAAACTTTCGTAAATGGTATACGACTTGGCCGCTGTATGAAGTGTAATGTAGTTGCCGTCGGCATCAAAATGGCTTATGTCTTCCGTTTTTACCAGGAGCATCCGGCCGGTTTCTTTCACCAGGATGCGCTGTAAATATTGAGCTGAACCGGTTTCCGCCTGCTGCTGGAGTAAGCGGGTAACCAGTGCTTCCATTCTGGGCTGGGACTGAAGGCTCAGCCTTTCCTTGATTCTTCCCAGTGCCTGGTGAAACCGGATTTCGTCAAATGGCTTTAACAGGTAGTCAATGGCGTTTACTTCAAAGGCACGCAGCGCATACTGATCAAAGGCAGTGGTAAAAATAACGAAAGGGCGGTGATGCGGCCATACCTCTTTCAAAACCTCAAAACCGTCCATCTCGGGCATCTGGATATCCAGAAAAATAAGGTCTGGCTTGTACTGCAGTATTTTTATAACAGCTTCTGAACCATTACACGCCTCACCAACTGTTTCAATGGAGAGGTCGTCTTTCAGGTAAGTCCGGATTACGTCCCGGGCAATGGGTTCATCATCAATAATAAGTGAATGATAGGTTGTCATTTGTAATGTTGAGTGTATTGGATGACCGAAAGTCCTGGTCCTGTTTTGCGTGCTTAAAGATGCAAATTTGTTAAGTATAACCTCCGCGGTTTTTATTTCAATCTTGGCAGATATTTTTCAGGCGCACTATTTTGCTATCTGAATTTCACAAAAGTTTTCTCGGGAAACACCGGTCTGCCTATTTGTTGTTAAATTTATCAGAAATGCTAAATACGATCAGGTGAAAGTGAACAGAAGACAGGCTACAAAAATACTTGGATTGGGTACGGCTGGGTTAATTCTAAATCCTTCCATGGCTTATACAAAGGAAGATCAGATGATTCAAAGGACGATTCCTGCAACTGGAGAAAAATTACCTGTAGTGGGGCTGGGCTCCTGGCAGCAGTTTGATGTAGGCGCTTCGGCTCAGGAAACAGGTTCGCTAAAGGAAGTCCTCGGGAACCTGTTAGACAAAGGAGGTAAAGTGGTGGACGCTTCCCCGATGTACGGCAGGGCTGAGGAGGTGATCGGAGATTTAACAGCTGATCTGAAGTCGAACGATCAATTTTTTCTGGCAACCAAGGTATGGACCACCGGCAGGCAGGAAGGGATCAGTCAAATGAACGATTCTCTCCGGAAACTGCACAGAAAAAAAATAGACCTGATGCAGATCCATAATCTGCAGGATTGGCAGACGCACTTGAAAACACTGAGGGAATGGAAGGAAACTGGGAAAATCAGGTACATAGGCATTACTCATTATACCGACGCCGCACACAGCAGGCTGGAACAGATACTCAAAACGGAACCCATTGATTTTGTTCAGTTCAATTATAGTATCCGCTCACGCAATGCAGAAAAAAGCTTGCTGAATGCGGCCAGGGATAAGGGAGTAGCCGTGATTATCAATGAGCCGTTTGATCAGGGAGCTCTCTTCAGGCTCGTCAAAGGAAAGGAACTCCCCACCTGGGCAGGAGAGTTGGATATCCATTCCTGGGCTCAGTTTTTCCTCAAGTACCTGATTGCCGACCCAGCCGTGACCTGTGTCATACCGGGTACTTCGGATGTCGGGCACCTCCTTGACAACACTGGAGCAGGCTTTGGCCGCTTACCTGACCCAACCACCCGTAAAAAGATGGTGGATTGGTTACGGCTGTAAAAGTACCTGATTTAGAGATAGTTAAAAATTAAGAGTTAAGAGTTAAAAGTTTACAGCGTTGCCAACACAGAGCCGACCGCCCACTTTGAACTGCCTACTTAAAAATAAAAACTGCTTACATGTTGCATGATCCGTGGCACGGTTGATTCACCAGGCCCAAATGTGCCAATTATTACAACCGTGCCACGGTTACGCCCACTACCCAGTGCACACTGCCCACCGCAAACTGCCTACTTTGAACTAAAAACTGCCTGCTTATTCTCCTTGACAAACCGAGCCTTAAACTTTTGATGTATTGCCGCAGGCTGTTTTACCCCGTTCACGATCAATTCATCATTGCTAAGTTTATAAGAAACGTTATTACGATCTTTTACGATTCCCTCCTTGATTAGATCCTGTATCAGCTCTTCCTGCATTTTTTCATAAACCACCCGATCCTTTTCAGCCTGGATTCTGTGTCTTTCAGCTTCTTTACGATGAATTTCGGCTATTTCCCTATGTTCCTCCGCCTGTAGACGAATGACCTCGGCATCCTTCCGCGCCTGTTCTGCATGCTTTCTTGAATCCTCCGCTTTTATACGCAAAAGTGCCGCTTCTTCTCTGAATTTCTGGCTACGGATGCTTTCCTTTTCTACACTCTTGCGCATATCTTCTGCCGCCATTTTCATGTCATCAGCCTGAATTCTGTACTCCTCGGCCCGTTGTCGCTGCACCTCCGCATTCTCCCTCAGCTGATCCGCTTCCGCTCTGAACTTTTCTGCCTCTATACGATGTGTCTCAGCTTCTTCCCTTCTCTGTTCTGCTTCAAAACGATGAGCTTCCGCTTCCTTCTGGTGAATTTTAATATCCTCCAGGATCGGTGTAATCTCCTTGTCGTAAGTTTCAATCTTATCCTCGGCTATCTGTTTTCCATCAATAGTCAACGATGTGATTTTCCCGTTAATCTCCTCAATTTCATAGTGTTTATCCTCACGGGTGATTTCATAAGTACTTTTGTCGCCGTATCTCGTTACACCCCTTTTGGGCAGCGTATCATTAAGATACCGGGGGACAACGTCCACAGCAAGCTGTGCCGTAATGGGTTTAATAGTTGCGGTTATGACATTGCTTGGTTCAGCGGATTGCTGTGACGGAGAAATCGCGACGGGCAACATTGCCGATACGAGTAGGCTTGCAGTTACAAATAATTTTTCCATGGCATTTAAAGATTTATTGTTGTTGTAAATAATTCGTTTGATACGGGTCAAGAGATGATTCCCCGTTTTACCCATCCTACTTCCAGGAAAGGCCAGCGCAGCCTGGTGAGTCGTCAGGTTGTACTCCTGAAACCCAACCAGCGCATTCACCAGTACCGATTTGTTTTCCATCTGAGACACCGCCAGGTCATCACAGCAATGTTCCCTTTCCTGTCTGATCAGGTCAGACAGCCAAAGCACCGCAGGGTTGAAGAAAAAAATATTCTCCGAGAAGGTCTGTACCAGATTTATGAAATAATCTTCCCGACGAATATGGGCCAATTCGTGCAGGAGGATAGCTTCAACCTGGCTCACAGGCAAATGACTGACCAGCGCAATAGGCAACAAAATGACGGGTTTCAAAAATCCCGCGACCATGGGAACCGTAACGATTTCCGATTCAAGCAAAACAATATTACGGCTGATCCCCAGCTTATGTTTCAATACCTCCAGCCTTTCCAGCCAGGCTACATCCGCGGCGTGCGTTTTGGAGCGGGTGATACGATTCACATAGACCAGCCCGGTACCCGCCTGGATTGTTTTCACCAAAAAAACAACAAGCCACAGAGATACGATCCAGACAGAATGGTCATTGCACCATTGCATTACACGTTGGATAATTTCCATCAGAAATGATTGCTGAGGCAGATAGCCTGCCAGGATATCGTGCTGGCTGTGAGGAAAAATGGCCGATCCTGGTACTTCCTGAGCAGCAGATACGCTTTCGGTCGCATCTGCATACAAACTGTAAAACGTGTATCCATTCACTCCAAAAAACAGCAAAAGCAAGAAGCAGAACAGGTTATAACGTATTACGGGACGACTTCGGGCACTGAACATCAAAACCAGCCCGGTTAAAATAGCCAGCAGCATTCCCTGCCATATTGAATGTAGAAAGGTCAGACAAACGGCCTGGATGAACTTCTGGTAACCGGGCTGGTTTAAAAATGTAAAGTACATGGCTAATAGAATGGCTACTGTTGGGAAAATTATTCTTCCAGTTTTTTCAGGAATGCCTTAATCTCGTCAAGGTCTTCTTTTGACGTTTTTTTGTTACCAAAAAGCTGCATGACAAGGCTGGATGCGGAACCATGATACATCGAATCCACAAATTTTTCCAAAAGCTGATTTTTGGTTTTACCTTCTTCCTCCACCGGGCTGTAAATATGTTTCATCACGCTTTCATCTCTGTCCAATATTCCCTTATCAACCATAATCTGCATCAGCTTAAGTGTCGAAGAGTACTGAACCGGACGCGTTTCCTCATTTAAAATATTATTAACAAACCTGACCGTCGACGGGCCATGCTGCCACAATACCTGTAATATTTCCAATTCCGATTTTGTAGGTTCCATTTGATTCGTTTTCATTAATAACGGATCAAAGGTAGGAAATATTTCTTACGTAGGAAATTTTTCGTAGCTTTTTTTGCGGCTTTTTTCAAAATGCTTCATTTGTTCTTGTATGGTCTCTTTTCCGAATTTGATGGTATTACCATTGTTTCAGACAAGCCCATTTCCAACCCTGCCTATGAACATGTTAAAATGTCAGAATGTAACCCAATATTTTATAGCACTAACGCTACTCTGTGCCGGACATGCTGTTGCACAAACCGGCAGTATCTACGAACCGGTAAGATACATAGGTGGAGAAATTGCCAATCCTAATTTGCAGGACGGGGCTTTACGATATGCCATAGGCACGGAAAACAGGCAAACCCTCAGGGCAAACCGCACACATCCTGAAATGGCCGACGGCTTTGGATGGACTTATAATCATGCGTCCAATCTGGCTTACTGGAACGGTAAATTTTACCAGCAGTACCTCAGCAATCCCGTAGATGAGCACATTAAGCCAGGCCAGACACTACTCATGGTTTCAGCCAATGGCCGTGACTGGAATAAGCCTGAAGTAATTTTCCCTCCCTATCAGGCCCCGCCAGGTGTGCAGTTCCCGAAAGGATACGACGGTTATATGATGCATCAGCGAATGGGATTTTACGTCGCTCCAGACGGCAGATTACTCACGGTGGCGTTTTACGGACATACCGAAGATCCGTTTAAGGAAGGAGGGATTGGCCGGGTAGTGCGGGAGATTTATAAAAACGGGACATACGGGCCGATCTATTTCATCAGATATTCCAGCCATGCCGACTGGAATGAAAGTAATACCTCCTACCCTTTTTATAAAAAATCACCCGATGCAGGATTTGTCAAAGCCTGTGAAGCATTACTTTCCGACAAGCTAAAAACCCGCCAGTGGTGGGACGAAGACAGAGGACTGGATGGATTTTATGGAAAAACAGATACAACCCATCAGGAGCGTATTGAGGCGCTCTCCTACTTCCACCGCGCCGACGGCAAAGTGGTGGGACTGTACAAATTCTCCTACGCAAGCCTGTCGGCCGATGAAGGAAAAATCTGGTCGGCGCCTGTGAAGGTACCCTCACTCATTATGCCCGGAGGGAAAAACTGGGGGCAGCGAACCAAAGACGGCAGGTATGCCATGAGTTTCAACCCTATAGCCACCCAGGAATACAGGTATCCGCTGATCATTACCACAAGTGACGATGGTGTTATTTTTGACCATTTGCTGGTTGTACATGGCGAAGTGCCGCCCAGACGTTTTTTTGGAAGATGGAAAGATTTCGGCCCTTGTTATGTCCGTGGTATCGCGGAAGGCAATGGGATTCCTGACGGCAACAACATGTGGCTTACCTACACGGTGAACAAGGAAGATGCCTGGGTCAGCCGGATTCCTTTACCAGTACGATATAAAGTTACCGGCCCGGTGAAGGACAATTTTAATCATCTGAAACCAGGCGGAGATATCATCGATTGGAATATTTATGCACCCAAATGGGCGCCGGTTGATATCGCCAATTTCCCATCCGATGCCAATAAAAGTTTGATATTAAAAGATAGCGATCCTTATGATTATGCCAGGGCTATCCGCGTTTTTCAGGAGGGTACTCAAGCCACAATCAGTTTCAGTATTTTTGCCAGACAAACTTCCGGAGAGCTTGAAGTAGACATTACTGACAGACATGGCAGCAGGCCGGTCAGAATAGGACTTGATGAAAAAGGGAAACTGGTGGCTTTCAATGGTGTGGAGAAGGTATTTCTTCCAGGATATGAGGAAGGAAAATGGTATACCTTTAAAATTGTTGTGCGTACAGAAAATAAAGGCAGTTATGACCTGTACCTCAATAACAAACTGGTTTTGGAAAAAGCCATGCTTTCGGAAGCTGTAAAATCCGTTGAGCGGATATCTTTCCGAACCGGGAAATACCGTAATAAGCCGGATCGCTCCACACCGAACGAAACCCCGGAGCCACCCCTGCCCGGAGCAGACGAGCAGGTAAGTGAGTCAGCCTTTTATATTGACGATGTAGTGATTAGTAGTGCGAAGTAGGAAAAAAGACACGAGACCTACCATACCTTTAAAAACAAAATCCTGATCACATGCTCCTCAGTGAACGAGGAATCTTGTGATCAGGATTTTGATGAATGCTGACTTATGCCCCCAAAGCTTTGCGGGCATACTCTACACACTTGGCTGTTTCTTTCACAGCATCCGAACCAGCCGGAATATCATACTCCAGTTCGATAGTAGCTGGAAACTTATATTTTTTGTCTCTCATTAACTGAAGTGCTCCAATGATCGGCGTGTCTCCTGTTCCCCAGGGTACATTGGCACCTCCGTTAGCTTTGGACTTTCGGTCCTTTACGTGCATGCTCACGATATGGCTATGCTTGGCCTGGATCAGCTCGATGGGATCAAAACCGGCAGCAACATAATGGCCCATATCAAAATTCATCGCATTGTATTTTGACTGTCCAAGTGCCACATCCCACCAGGTCGGTGTTTGCTGGGTGTGCCCGTGGTATCCTACATAAACCTTGTTTCTGGCGGCAATATCACCCAGACGTTTCGTTTGTGCCGGATCATTCGGCAGTTCTATATTAGCCTGGTTGGCCCCCATGGCTTTGGCTGCCCGAAATGCATAATCTACCTCGGCGTCCGTATTATTAGCACCAAGTGCCGAAGGTTTAAAGGCATAAATCTTCACACCGGCATCTTTATACATTTTCCCAAGCTGCACAAATTTGTCCATTGGGACTTTGGCCCGCCATTCGGCCAGCTTAACCAGGTATTCGGCTTGTTCCGCTTTTTGCTCGGCTGTCAGCTCCTGCCGTCCGCCTGGCCTTGATGGAGCCACAGGCGCTCCTGCAAAGGACTCACCCGAAGGCCCCATAAGTTCTATGGCACTGATGTTGCTATCGACACAGTACTGAAGAACCTGCTCGGCACTGCTTGGCATACTTCTCCAGGAATAACTGATGACTCCCACCTGAACACCTTTAAAAAGAGAATTAGGCTTGCCGAGATTTTTTATGTAGGCAGGCATACCAAAAGCAGATCCCGAAAACAGTGCCAAACCTGCTGCGGCAAGGGAAGAGGTTCCCAGAAACTGGCGCCTGGTGATATCTTGATTTTCCATATTTTACAAATAAGAATAATTAATGTTATTCAAAAGACAGGGTATTCACATAACTAACTGCCACCATCTATAAAAATAAACCCGAAATAGCTAACCTTGCGAACCAGCAGATCTGAACAGTTCCATTTTTACTGACCAAGCCGGGGGATATACCTATATAAATACATGATATTTTAAGAACTATCAACCTTTTTATTTTGGTAACTGAACCTGCGTTTTCGTACGCATATAGGTTACCAGATCAATGATCTCCTTTTCCGAAAGTGTTTCAAAAAGTCCCGATGGCATCATAGAAGTGGGTGTAACTTCTCTGGACTGTACATCCGACTTGTTAACCACCACTGCATCCTGCCCCACCACCCGGAGGGTAATCTGGCGCTCTGTTTCTTTGGCAACATTACCTACAAAAGTCCGTCCGTCACGGGTGGTAATAACCACCATTTTATAATCATCCTGAATTTCCCCACTTGGGTCCAACACATTCCCTAACAGATAATCCAGATTGGAGCGGTTGGAACCCGTTAGCTCCGGTCCGATGATCCCCCCCTCACCATACATTTTATGACAGGGCCAGCAGGTATTTTTGAAAACCAGCCTTCCCTTGGCAGGGTTACCCGCGGCTATGGCTTTGTCTGAAAGTAAAGTGCGGTATTTGGTATAAGCCTTTTCATCCAGGGCTACATGGTCAATAGGCCCCCATACTTCTACAAAACCGCTTCCCACTACGCGCCGAAGTTGTCGCGCTATGTAAGGGGCTATATCGTTTCTGGGAATTTCCTTTTTGGCGATTGCCTGCGTCAGCAACCATCCATATTTGGGCCGGGCTGCAAGGGTGTTGATTGCCTCGGCCTTTTCCGGTTTTGAAAGGGTGGCATACTGAGACAGTATCTGTTTTCCGAGTGGCTCATGATCAAAAGAAGCCACTGCCCGCAAAGCATCAAATCTTAACTGGTCATCCTTTAGCAACCTGGGGAGTTCGGGCAAAAGCTCCGCCCGCTGCTGCGTAGCCAGTGCCTGGATGGCCTTTTGCCTTTGTACCAACGGCAAACTTGTATTTTTCAGAGTCGCCATCAGATTCCGGGCTGCTTCTGTCCCTCCAAAGTGCTGACTTATTTCCGAAGCAATGGCTGCCTGGGGGCCACCTGCCTGCTTTAATTTCGCATGAACAGCTGCCCAACCGCCGGGTGTCTTAATATCCGTCCTGCCTTCAATAGCATCGCGCATACCTTCCAGCAAATGGATCCGGGCCGGGGAAGGAATCGTCAGAGATGCAACCAATGCATCCACCGCATCCGCATCAACAGCCCGCCGCGCACTGAACTGCGCGAACATCGGTATCTTAGAGGCTGACGCGAGCTTAAGTACCTTTGCCGGGTCAGACTTCACCAGCGGTTCGGCGCCATACCACAGCATTTTAGGGATGTTATGGTCTTCCGAATCCTCGGCATGAGACGCCAGCCCTTCCACAATCTGCCATCTGCTCATCGGGCTGAGGCGCTGCAAAGCACTGGCCAGGTATAACCTCACAACCGGGGACGGATCGGTTCGGGCCATATCTGCAAATTTCCTGATCGCCTCCTCCCCTGGTTTCATCTCTTCGCATAAAAATTGTATCGCCCAGCTTCTGATATACTCGTCGCGGTCTTTCAGTGCAGCCAGCAAATCTGCCGATTTAAGATTATTGGTGATCTGTAATGCCCACATGGCCCTCAGACGGTGGTCGGCATTGGCAGCTGTGTTGTACAATTTGTTTAAAACGCTTACTGCATCCGCCGAAATAGGCTTATGTGAAGCGCGGTTCTGTAAAACAATCCTCGCTCGCCGTACGTGCCATTCGCTGCTGCTGGTTTGCAGCTGAGCCAGCTTTTCATCCGTCATTTTACTGAGGTCACCATATCTTCCCTCCCAGTTTTCCGCCTGCGAAACCTTTGGCATCACCCTGAAAACCCGTCCGGTGTTCTCGTTCAGCACATCCGACCCGCATATATCCGCATCGTGCCAATCCAGGGCATATAACCCTCCTTCCGGCCCTATCTCCATGCTGAAACCTACCCACTGGGCATTATTCGCCATCAGGAACTCATCGCCATGTTTCCCGCTGAACCCAGAACCTTTCTTTTCCAGGATATCGGAAAGGATCCCATGCTCATGAATGTTACACATGAATATCTTGCCATATTCGGCTTTGGGGAAGGCATCGGAAAGATATACCCGCGCCCCACCATGTGCGGAGCGGTGGCTATGATCAGCAATTGTTTTAATATCACTGTAAACGTATGGGTTAAAATGCTGGCCGCCCTGCCGGTGATAAATACCTCCAGGAATCACGTGCCACAAGTGAGGGATCACACAGGCCGTGATCAGCAGCTGCCCTTTGGCGTCGTAATCTACTCCCCATGGATTGCTGAAACCATGTGCCACTACCTCAAACTTATCCCGTGTGGGATGGTACCGCCACACTCCCCCGTTGATATCCACGCCATCTTCCACCGGAATGTTTTCAGGGAAGGGATCATTGTGTCGGTAAATCTTCCCCTGCCCCTTCGGCTTCCCAACCTTGGATGGCGTTGCAAAGCCCTGTAAACCGTACAGCCAGCCGTCAGGCCCCCAGTGAAAGCTGTTGATCGTTTCATGTCTGTCCCGAATTCCCCAGCCCGTCAGCCGGATCTGGATATCCTCGGTGTCTGCCTTATCGTCTCCATTCTTATCCGGCACAAAAAGCAGGTTGGGCGGCGCGCCGATAAACACACCATCAAAACCAACGGCTATGGCCGAAGGAAAAGCAATACCCTCCATAAACACCTTCCGTGTATCTGCAACGCCGTCTTTATCGGTATCTTCCAGAATGAGTATCCTGCTATCACCTGCATTAGAAAACCCTTTCCCACGCGACTCGTAGTCGCGGTTCTCGGCAATCCACAGCCTGCCTTTATCATCCCAGCAGAAAGCCATCGGCTGGGTCATCATGGGTTCAGCTGCAAATACATTTACCTTAAACCCGTCCTTGACTGTCATGGCCGCAACGGCTTCGGCGGGGGAAAGAAACTTAGCTTCCCTGCCTTCTTTTTGCGCAATAGCCCAAAGTGCAGCGGTGGAATACATCCCCTTTTTCCCCGAATATTCCTCCCAGGTCTCCGTCAGTTTCACATCGTTGAGCACGCCTGAGTAAACAACCAACTCATGCCGAATCACTTCCGTTTCGCCTTTTTTAATATGCCAGTCGGCTTTACGTGCACGAGCCGGACCGGCACCGAGCTGGCCGTCAACACGCCAGGTTTGCGGATATCCCTTGTTTTCAGGATGATCAAAAATGGCAATATGCGCAAGATCATTCCTCCCTTCCACCTGCATGGCAATGTCTACCCACATGGCAGGCTGGCCCTCTGCCTTTTCATTTTTCTGCCGGGCGGCATTCACGACTTCTCCATTGATACCCGGTTTCCATGGCATTCTTACAAAAAGCCCTCCGTAGTCATATTTTCCAATGGTAACGTCGGTCTGTGCTTCCCCATTCCATTCCAGATCCAGCAGATATTTGCCGTCCTTTTCACGCATCGACCAGTTTTGGGTTTCAGTCAGTACTGCTTTTCCTGTGGAATCCAGCAGATCGTAAACGGTTTGCCATTTCACCTCATCACCCTGCGCCACTACTACAGAGGAAGATACCTTTCTCCAGTAATCCTTGTCGGGATGATGGAAATAGTCGCGGCCATTGACGCGGGTATACCCCCAGTAAATACCCGTCTGATGTTTATGATGCCCCGGACTGTATTCTGTGAGGATACCCTTCCCGTCAGGCGCTACAATGGGATGGAGATAAGGCCGGAAATCTTGTTTAACATTTTGTACCAGAATGGGTGTTTTCCCACCCGCTCTGAATACGGATATGGTTTGCTGTTGTTCATCCGCCACAAGTTTTAACGCCTCATCTTTTACCAGCGTAGTGGCGGGAGTCGGTTCGGATTTATAAAAAATGAACCCCAGATTGAATAAAAACAAAAGAATAACGAGCGGTAACGCTTTCATAGAAATTGGTCAGACGAATAACATTAGTTTACTTATTGCCCCTTTAGGAGATATATGCAATAAGATTATGTAGCCGCAGACCTACTCAAAATGAAAAACAGCATGCACGGTACCAGAGATCATTTTTGTCAGTCAACATCTGAAACAAAACGATGGTCCCTAAAGGACTGTTCACAGGAAAATCGGCGTGACTGATGATTGTAATAGCCAATTATCAAAGGGATATACGTTCCGATAAGGACCTTTTACCTTACTAAAAAAGGGAGGATATCTCTGATTTGGCTACACTGACGAAAATTCTCATGATGCACGTTATGCTCAATATGCTCGTGTACCCAGGTGATGTGATAAGGGACGTGCACGGCATGCCCCCCCAGTTCAAGCACGGGCAGCACGTCCGATTTAAGCGAATTTCCGATCATCAGAAACTCATCGGCACCGATGTCCAAATGCCGGATCAGCTTTTTATAATCCGCCACCTTTTTGTCGGACATGATTTCGATGTGGTGGAAGTAATGATCAATACCTGATTTTTTAAGTTTCCGCTCCTGGTCCAGCAAATCGCCTTTTGTGGCCACTACGAGTTTGTAACGGGGCGCTAATTTTTGAAGTACCTCCTCCACACCTTCCAGCACTTCAATCGGCTTCGCCAGTAGTTCCTTCCCATATTCCAGCGCTTTTTCAATCACACGTACGTCCATGGTTCCTTCGCTTACCCTCAGTGCCGTTTCCACCATGCTGAGCATGAATCCCTTCACACCATATCCGTATAAAGGCAGGTTATCCATCTCTGTTTTGAAAAGCTCCTGTGAAATGGTATGCCGGGGCAGGTAGTCTTCCAGCAGGCTGTAAAATTTCTCCTCCGTTTCCCGGAAGTAAGGTTCGTTCACCCAAAGGGTGTCGTCGGCGTCGAATGCAACAACGGAAATATGGTCCATAAGTTTGTCTAATAATTCATGCAAGAGAATTTAGGCAAAGATAGATTAAGGTATTTTTTTAACAGAATCCGCCTGTGCTTTTCTCCCGAATTTCTCAGGGCTTAAACTCCTGACCTGTTAAAATGTGCTGTAAGTGCCTGGTACCCGAATCGTCGGTTCCAATAAATTTCGCCATATTTGTCGCCCCGAAAAATCAGAACTGATGGGATGCGTGCATTCAGAAAAGATCGGGTAAAAATCGGAAAATAATTATGAAAGTTTGTATAGCTGAGAAACCCAGTGTTGCCAGGGATATTGCGGAGGTGATTGGGGCCAAACAGCGAAAAGATGGCTACTATGAAGGAAACGGGTACCAGGTTACCTGGACCTTCGGCCATTTCTGCACGCTTAAAGAACCACATGACTATACTGACCGCTGGAAATCGTGGCGGCTGGAAGACCTTCCGATGATACCGCCCAGTTTCGGCATTAAGCTGATCGACAACGCCGGTGTTCTTAAGCAATTTGGAGTCATAGAAAATCTGGTGAAGGCTTGCGATGAGGTTATTAACTGCGGTGATGCAGGGCAAGAGGGAGAGCTGATCCAGCGCTGGGTGCTGCTGAAAGCCAAATGTACGGCTCCTGTAAAACGGTTATGGATATCGTCGCTTACGGAAGCTGCCATCAGAGAAGGTTTTGACAAACTGCGGGAAAGCACTCAGTACGACAACCTTTATGCGGCAGGCAGCGCCCGGGCCATCGGCGACTGGCTTCTGGGCATGAATGCTACCCGACTTTTTACAAAAAAATATGGCCAGGGAAAAGCTGTTTTGTCCATAGGAAGGGTACAGACGCCTACTCTGGCGATGATAGCTCAGCGGCAGAAGGAAATTAACTCGTTTGTTTCTGAAGAGTACTGGGAATTAAAAACCATTTACCGCGAAACGGAATTTACGGCCACCATTGACCGGCTAAAAAAACTGGAAAAAGCAGAAAAAGGCCTTGCCTACCTGCTCGAACATCCTTTTGAGATTACGGCATTTGAGAAAAAAGAAGGAAAAGAGGGGAACCCCAAACTGTTTGACCTGACATCGCTTCAGGTGGAAGCCAATAAAAAATATGGTTATTCGGCAGAAGATACGCTGAAACATGTCCAGAACCTGTACGAGAAAAAATTCGTTACCTACCCTCGTGTCGATACAACCTACCTCTCCGAGGATCTGCACCCTAAAATAGAAGGTATCATGCGGGAACTGACCTATTATAGCCAGTATACCCAGACAATTCTGTCTAGCCCCATACCTAAACTTAAGGCAGTATTTGACGACAAAAAGGTGACAGATCACCATGCTATTATCCCAACAGGCGTGCTCCCTTCTGCCCTTGGTATTGACGAGAAGAGGATATATGACATGATCGTGAGGCGGTTTCTGGCTGCCTTCTTTCCGGAATGTAAGGTATCCAATACCACGGTGCTGGGGAAGGTAGGTCAGCTAGAATTTAAAGCCACGGGAAAACAGATCCTGGAACCGGGCTGGCGCGAAGTATATGCCAATGACAACACCGCAAAAAAAGAAAATCCGGAGGAAGAAAAGGTAATGCCCAATTTCGAGGTGGGAGAAACAGGCCCGCACGAGCCTCGGATACATCATGGCAAAACTTCTCCGCCCAAGCCCTTCACCGAGGCTACTTTGCTGCGCGCGATGGAAACCGCGGGACGGCAGGTAGACGACGAGGAAATGCGTGAACTTCTGAAAGATAACGGTATTGGCCGGCCGTCCACCAGGGCCAATATCATTGAAACGCTTTTCAAGAGGAAATATATTGAGAAAAAGAAAAAGAATCTGCTGGCTACGCAGACCGGTATGGACCTGATTGATACCATTCAGGTGGAGCTGCTGAAAAGCGCTGAACTCACGGGTATCTGGGAAGGAAAGCTGAGGCTGATCGAAAAAGGTGAATATGCCATGGATACCTTCAAGCAGGAACTCATTGATATGGTAGTTAACCTTACGCAGGAGGTAAAGCGTACCACCGGAAAAATGATCGCTATTGCAGTGGAAATCCCGGAAAAGGCAGAGGAAAAACCAAAAAAGGAAACTAAACCGAAAACCCCGAAACCTGAGATAGCAATAGAGGAATTAAACTGCCCGAAATGTAAAAATCAGTTACTAAAAAAGGGGAAAACAGCCTATGGCTGTACCAATTTCCAGGTTTGCGGCTTTAAGATACCCTTTGAAATGATGAGCAAAACGCTCAGCGACAAACATGTTTTTGATTTACTGAGCAAAGGAAAAACAACCAAAATCAAAGGGCTCGTCATGCCAGGAAGGCCCGAACCCTTTGATGGTAAATTGGTTATGAACGCCTCATTTAATATAGAAGTAGAATAAAAAAATGTTTATCCTAGCACCAGCTTTTTTGCATTTTTCTGAGCAATCAGTGCCAGTTCGGTGGCCAGGAAACAGTGCTCCTGCGACATAGCGGTTTCTGTGCGGTTCAGCACATCATCCACGAGGTTACTGCCATAAGTAAGCTGCGTTCCTGTACTGTCAATGTATTTGGTTTCTTTCTGGTTAACAAGGAATAAGTGGCTTCCTCCGTCCCGTCCGCCAATATCAACGTTTTTTCTGATCTCGATAAACCCTTCGGTACCTATCACAGTGAGCCGGCCGTCACCCCAGGAATTCAGGCCATCCGGCGTAAACCAGTCTACACGGATGTACCCCGCACCGCCGTCTCCCTTCAACATTACATCTCCAAAATCTTCAAATCCAGGATGTTGTGGATGATTAACGTTCCCGGTCTGAGACGCTATGATTTCAGCTTTGGTTGAATTTGTAAAAAACAGAAACTGGTCAAACTGATGGGAGGCGATGTCACAGATAATCCCGCCAAAACGTTTCTTGTCATAGAACCACTCCGGCCTTGTTTTCGGATTTTCCCTGTGCGGCCCCAAGCCGATCGTCTGAACAATTTTACCGATCGCTCCCGCTTTGATCAGCTCACCTGCCTTGATGGTTGCCCGGTTTTCAAGCCTTTCACCGTACATAATGGAATAGATCCTTTTGGTTTCCTTTTGTACTTTTCTCACCTGGGCCAGTTGCTCCAGTGAAGTGATGCCCGGCTTATCCGCCATAAAATCTTTCCCGCTTTTCATGACCCTGATCCCCAACGGAGCTCTTTCGTCAGGTATGGCTGCGCTGAGAACCAGTTGTATGGATTTATCCTCAATAATTTCATTTTCATTTTTCGCCTGCTTCGCCTGAGGATACCTTTTGGCAAATGCTGACGCCAGGTCTGCTTCCCTGGCATAAAAAGATACCAGTTCGCCTCCACCGCGCACAACCGCCTCCACCTGGCCATAAATATGTCCGTGGTTCATCCCGATCACGGCAAATTTAATACGCGAAGCGGCCGGGCGCCCCTTCGAAGACGTAATAATGGCTGGCGACTGCACGATGGCAGGTTTCACCGGAATTTCCGGCAACATCATCAGCCCGGCAGCGGTACTTAATGAAGACTTGATAAAATTACGGCGGTTATCTTCTGTTTCTTTCATTGTCGGCGTTTGGATAATAAGTGTTCTATGGAAAGCAGTTTACAGGTTCATCATAATCATGTGAAGCATTTAATAATTTTTAACATTGCTCACCAATAAAGACAAAGGAACCGGGTATTGTCCCTGACAAACGGAAAATGATATTTATTCCAAAGAAAATCCGGTTCATTTATTACCGACTGCAATTCCGAAAGTAATGCGGGAATCGTTCCTTTTCCGTGTGGTTTCCACCACACTTTCATACGAATTCTCAAAGCTGGTTCGGATCGTCACCCATTTATTAATCGGAAGTTCGACAGAAATAATAGTATTCCACCTCACATTGGACAGGTCGTTGAGTGCTGGCTGGATAAAAGTGATATGGTTAAGCCTTACCTTATCCAGCGCAAATGAATGTTTGCCTTTAATCCTGAACGAATTCCGGATGGTTGTAACTGTCGGCAGTTCCCTGAAATTAGTGGATTCATAGAGGATAGCATCCGTAAAGCTCAGATTATTATTTTTACTTCGCAACATCCTGAAACCTAACCCCGCACCGGCCATCTGCCGTAGGTCTATCCGCCTTAAATTACTGGTTTCCAATACGCCGAGCCCGAATACATAGGTTCTTTTTTTCTTGAAAATATCAATAAACAGATCTACATAAGAGTCTCGTTCGGCCAGTACGCCGTTTTGTTTACCGTAAGTAAAACGCGGGTTGGTTGCTATACTGATCAGCGGTCCGGTGGCCAGAATTTCGGCCCGGAGCACCATCAAGCTCCTGTTCACATTCCCCCGGGTAAAATTTCCGTCTCCAATGAAACGATAACGGAGGGTATCCACCAACACAAAAACGGGTTTATCCAGGCTGTCTGCTGCCAGATTAAATGAATCCCGCGCCGAAACCGGTAGTGAGTCAGCAGCTGTATCTTGCGCTTTAACAGATGAAAGCCCTGAAAACAGCGCTGATAACAGGAAAATAATTGACTTTAATGTTTTCATTCATGTTACGCTCCCCCTTTGAACTTAATGGTATGTCATTAAAAAGGCGGATAAAATTTTGGGATGACCTGAAAAATAAACTGGTATTGAATCGGTAAAAATAGGCGCATACATTTAACCAGACAAAGAATTTCCCATATTCCGGCATATATGCATTTTAGTGCTTTACTTTGTTTTTGAGCTTTTAAAGCAGAACTGGTATAAAATCATACCCCTACCTATTGGCCATGCACGAATTTATCATTCCAGACCTGAGCGTTTCCAGCCTCACCAATGCCGCCATTCTACGGTATTGTTCTGACGTTCCCGAAACCGGGAAACGTGGTTTTTTTGATCTTCAGCCGCAAGAAATCCGCCTGAACGAAGCTACCTTTCTGGTACCTCAGGGCACTTCTGATTGGTATGAAGTCATTGTGAAGCAACCGGAAAACCACCTGCAGCTCTTCTGCACCTGTCGGGCAGTCGCGGGCAAGTTGTGCCTGCACCAGACCCAGGTACTCTATAACATGATGGATAGAAAGGAGATCCGGCTGTTCTTTGATACAAGCTTGCGCCATGCCCGAATGCGGGAATTTGCTCAGGATTACGGGCTTGAGAACGAGCCGAATCCTGACACCTACTTTGAGGTGCAGTATGCCAACCGCTCCGCCCGGATAGTACCCATCATGCGGGAGCTGATTGCCGTGAATACCGAAACTGTCAGGCATTTTGAGCATCAGCTTTTACCCGGGAAAACACCTGATCGAATGAATGTGGCCACATCGCAGGACGAGGTACCGATTGCCGTACTGGGCCGGAATAAGTACTATGATCATTTTTTTCTGGAACTATACTCCGCAGCCCGTACCAAAGACGGTAAGATCAAAAATCCGGTGGAGATAACAGATGTAATTGATCAGCTTCAGAGACATCAGGATCCCGCGCTCATCCGGTTTTACTCATCTTTCCTGCGGTTCAGGAACCAGTTCCGGGAAAAACTGCCAAAACAGGATATCGATACACTTAAAACGATACTGGCAAACCCGCAACAGCTCGATTTCTACGCCCACGACCCTTCTGTTTCAGAGAATATCAACGCATCATCTCTTTCAAGGATTGAAATACTCCACTCCCCGCTCAATCTTCAGCTGACGGTAAGTTTAAAAAACAATTTTTACGAGGTAAGCGGATATCTGGAAATAGCGGAGAAAAAATATAACCTGGAAACACTGGTCACCCGCTTTGACTACTTTGTACAAACCGGCAAAACACTGCATCTGATCGGCAATCCCGATTTCTTAAGGATAATTGATTTTTTCAGGAAACAAAGTCAGAAAATCATTATTCATGAATCCAGGTTTGAGGCGTTCCGACAAAATATTTTATCCCGCCTGGAAGACAGGATCAGCATTATTTATTCCTTCCTGAAACCTGCCACTAAAAAACAGCTCAGGGATAACGGGTTTGATGAAAAAGTGGAAAAGATCATCTATTTGTCCGAATTTGGGAATTATGTTTTGCTCACGCCCGTCATGAAATATGGGAAGGCCGAGGTTCCGGTTTTTACAAAAAAACAGATTTACTCCGTCGATTCCCATGGTAATCCTTTTACAGTCCAACGAAACCCTGATGAGGAGTTGCGGTTTATATCCGCCCTCATCCGCCTGCATCCCGATTTTGCCGGTCAGGAACCGGAAGATGCAGTATTTTTACATAAACACACGTTTCTGGACGAAAACTGGTTCCTGGAAGCCTTTGAAGAATGGAAAAACCAGGACATCAATGTACTTGGTTTTAACAAGATTACCGGCAACAGGCTAAATGCTTACAAACCGAAAGTAACGGTTCAGGTAACAAGTGGTATCAACTGGTTTGACTCAACGCTTGATGTCCGTTTCGGGAGGCAAAAAGTATCCTTGAAAAATCTTCAGAAAGCTGTAAAAAACAGAACAAAATTTGTCGCACTGGGGGATGGAACCCAGGGGATACTTCCCGGTGAATGGTTACAGAAAATGGAGAAATACTTTGCCGCAGGTGAGCTGAACGGCGAAAGTATCCAGATCCCAAAAATCAATTTTAACAGCATCCTGGATCTGTACGATGAAGAAATAATAGCCGATGAAGTACGGAATGAAATTAAGGTTATCCGGTCCGGATTTGAGGAATTTGAAAAAATCGACAACGTTAAAGTACCGAAGGAATTAAAGACCAAACTGCGTAACTATCAGAAACAAGGACTTAACTGGCTGAACTTCCTGGATACATACGGCTTTGGAGGTTGCCTGGCTGACGACATGGGCCTGGGCAAAACGGTTCAGATCATTGCCTTTATTCTGTCCCAGCGCAGGAGAGTGAAAGTGAATACCAATCTGATCGTTGTCCCTACTTCCCTGATATTCAACTGGCAGACCGAAGTAGCACGGTTTGCTCCTGACCTGAAAATAATAACCATTCATGGTAATTCCCGCGTTAAAAATACGGATGATTTCGGTTCTTATGAGATCGTATTAACTACCTACGGCACCATGCTTTCGGATATTCATTTGCTGAAAAACTATGTGTTCAATTATATCTTTCTGGACGAGTCGCAGGCGATAAAAAACCCTGAATCCCTGCGCTACAAGGCTGCCCGTCTGTTGCAGTCACGAAATAAAATAGTGATGACAGGTACCCCTTTCGAAAATAATACACTGGATCTTTACGGCCAGCTTTCCTTTGCCTGCCCGGGCTTGCTGGGATCGCTCACGCAGTTTCGGAACCATTATCTGACGCCTATTGATAAGTTCAAGGATGAAGAGGCCGCGGCCGATCTCAGAAAAAGAATTAATCCATTCATTCTGAGAAGGACCAAAAAACAGGTTGCCCGGGAACTGCCCGACAAAACAGAAATGGTACTTTACTGTGAAATGGGAGATGAACAGCGCAAGGTTTACAATGCCTACGAAAAGGAATTTTACAATTACATCCATACCAAACTGGAAGGTGATATCACCCGAAACAGGCTTCATGTACTGCAGGGGCTGACAAAACTGAGGCAGATATGCAATTCACCTGCGTTACTGAACGACGAGGAATATTATGGCGACGGCTCTTCCAAAATTGAAGTACTCCTTGAACAGATCGAGGGAAAAGCCGGGCAGCACAAGATTCTCGTTTTCTCACAGTTTGTTACCATGCTGGACCTGATACGCACCGAACTCAGGGCAAAAAATATAGGCCACGAATACCTCACCGGACAAACGCGGGATAGAGAAAGTGCGGTTAACAATTTTCAGCAAAATCCGGAAGTACGTGTTTTCCTGATCAGCCTGAAAGCGGGCGGAACAGGCCTTAACCTTACAGAAGCCGACTACGTCTACATTGTGGACCCATGGTGGAACCCCGCCGTTGAGAACCAGGCCATTGACCGGAGCCACCGGATGGGACAGCAGAAAAACGTAATTGCCGTCCGACTGATCTGTCCGGATACCATTGAGGAAAAAATCATGCTTTTGCAGGAAACCAAAAAGGAACTCGCGGATGACCTCATCAAAACGGACCAGAATATTCTAAAGACGCTGACAAAAAGTGATTTGCTGGGGTTGGTTGTTAATTAGGATTGTTCTGGTCATACGTTACCCTTAAAATCTCGATCAGCATTTTATGCTTGGGGTTGTAAGGATACATCATTCCTCCAACCGGAACACGCATTGCAGGAGAAAACGGCTTTTGATGCTGGGTGACTTTCACTGCATTGCCGCCCAATTCCCTGGCCATTGCTTTTGCCTTAAACAGAAGCGACTCGTAATCTCTTGCGTTCTCCCATTCTCCGTTTTTGATGATCAGAGATGCCAATAATTCACTGTCCTCCGGTTCCTCATCGTGCCTCCGGATTAATTCCACCGGTGCCAGGTGATCCAGCGGGGGATATCTCTTCACGATTTCGACTTTTGTTTTGGGGGAACACGCATTCAAAACAGGGAGGATCAGGAAGCAGAGAAAATAACAGAATCGTTTCATAGTTTTCGTGTTAGTGCAGGGCAATTGTTGTAAATCCTGCAAATATCACCGTTTCAGTAATATTTGTAACTTCATACAAAAAAATTGTCCTGAATCACCCTCTTTTATGGCAACTTCGCACATCTCCTTGCTGATAGATTCGGTATAACTTTGCAGAAAAACAGGCTAATATGACAGAACCTCAGCAACAAAAAGACAAGATCAAGGTAAATGAGCATATCCAAAAGTTGGACCCTGCTCTGGCCATTATAGTTGAAAGCATCAGACAAATCATACTAAGTACCGATCCAGAAATCGGGGAGCGGATCAAGTGGAACAATACGAGTTTTTATTACACCGGCGAAATGCCACCCTTCAACCCCAAGGAGTACAAAAGGGAAATAGCGGTATTTAACCTTCACAAAGGCCGCATTTTGTTGGTATTCCCAAGCGGAGCAAAAATAAAGGATACCTCAGGTCTACTGGAAGGGGAATATACCGACGGCCGCAGGCTGGCTTATTTTACCGATTTGGAAGATGCCAGATCCAAAGAAAAGTTATTACAAAATGTGATCAGGGAATGGCTGAGGACAGTGGAAAAATAAGGTAGACCTGGTCACAAACTTTTATCAATCTGCCCCAATAAATATCCTTTCGGGTCATTGAAATACTCCCAGAAGAAAATCCCGGCCAGTTTATGTTTTTTCACATATTTACACTTCGCCTTGATTGACTTTTCATCGTCGTAGCTGATCAGCGTATGGGTGGCTGCATTGAAGAGATAAGGCGCTTTCGCCTTTTTATCAAAGTATCTCACATTTCCGTTCTGGTTAATGACCGTATCTTTCAGTTTTGTGTAACCCCCACCTTGTACGGTTTTCACCCTTTTTTGCCCCAGACCATTGTTTACCGCACTTTCAGCCTGCCATCCTTTGCCGTAAAAGGCCGCACCTAGTCCTATTTTATGAGGAGGTACTCCGGCCGCGATGAAATTACGTACCGAACGATCAGCCGATGATACATCTTCAAAATCACCGTATGCGTATAAATTGGTATGATGGCCAACGGTTCCATTTTTGCCGCCGTAATCGTAGGTCATGATATTGATAAAATCAAGATATTTTTCCAGCACGCCCATTTCGGTATGGTCAATAAACGACTGGGAGCCACCCACGGCGGTTGCGAGTTCATATTTTTTACCGGTTTCTGCAGCCAGTTTATCCAGTTCTTCGCGGCATGATTTAAACATCAGCGTAAAATTCTGTTTGTCTTCGGGCCGGTAAACGTTACCTTCTTCACCCGGCATACCCGGATATTCCCAGTCGATATCCACACCATCCAGATTATACTGGCGCACAATCTCAACAGCGGAGCGGGCAAAAGCCTGTCGGGAAGTTTCGGTAAGTACGGCATCAGAGAAATTTTCGCTCCACGCCCAACCACCAATAGAAATGATAATTTTAAGATCCGGGTTTTTGAGTTTTAGCAGGTTCAGTTTTCTGAAATTGGTAGAATCCGTCGCCAGGTTAGTGAGTACTGCCAGGCTATCCTTGACATTCACAAAGGCATACATTATGTGCGTGAGCTTTTGGACGTCTATTTGTTCAGCCGCAACCAGCCCACGGAATCCTCCAACGTAACCGATCACCTTATACTTTCCAGGAGTTGCAGACTGTCCAATACTGCCGGCAGGCATCAGTGAAACAATCAACATTAAAATGATCAGGGATTTCAGGCGAAGTAACATAACGCAAAATGATAGGGGAGTGAAGAATGATTTAGAAACAGATCAACTGACAATACCAAAAGAGAAAAACAGGATAAAAATACCCACCAGCGGTTGTAGTACCTATTTCCGGTATTCGTCGGTAAAGTGTTCCTTTCTTTGGGGCTGAGCAAATTTATCGGCGTTATAACCTGAAGAGGCCCCACGCGGAATTGAAAGTGACTGCCACTTTTCGTTCTGTACCATCTTTCCGATAAACACGATCTGCCCCACATGATAGGGATAGTGCGCAAGCTGCCTGTTAATCGCTTCCATTACGGTATGCCCCTGGTTCCGGATGTAAATAACCTGCGCCAGATGTGGTGTATCCAGCGAGTTAAGCGCGCTGAAAAGGCATTGCCAGCCTTGCTCCCATCTGGCCAGCATATCTTGCCGGGTCCTGATATCGTTATCAAATTCAGCGTCCCGGTTTCTCCATTCCTTTTCTCCGTCACTGGTCAGAAAGTCGGTCCAGCGCGACAGCATATTTCCCGACAAATGTTTAACGATCATGGCGACACTGTTACTTTCTTCGTTAAACTGCCAAAAAAGCTTTTCGTCCGGCAATTGGGTGATCGTTTTATCAGCCAGCAACTTGTAATATTCAAACTGCTTTTTTACGCTTTGTAAGTAATCATTCTCCATGGTGAAATATATATTAGAGTCCCATTCTTTTTCAAAACTCTTACTTCTCTTGTTCTGATACCGCCCGCTCATTGAGAAGCCATGTTTTAAGTACCTTTTCCAGCGTCTCTTTGACTACCGGCTTAGTAATGTAGTCGTCCATACCCGCTTCAAGGCATTTTTCCCGTTCCCCTTTCACAGTACCTGCCGTGAGGGCTATAATAGGAAGCGTTTTACCCAAGGCGAGTTTTCTGATTTCTCCGGTCGCCTCATACCCGTTCATTTCAGGCATTTGAATATCCATCAACACCAGGTCGGGTCCTTCCGCCACAAACTTTTCGACAGCTTCTCTCCCATTGGTGGCCTCCGTCAGTTTCACACCTGGCAAAATCTTATCCAGCATTGTTTTGACCAAAATCATGTTGATCCGCTGGTCCTCAGCAATCAATATTTTGTATTGCGGAAATGAAGTGCTGTATTCGGCTTCGTCAGTTTCTTGTACATTTTTTTGCGAGGCATATACCCACGTCGTTTCAAGGTCAGAAAGGGTTTGGAACAATTCCTGTATTTTTACGGGCTTCAATAATCTGTTATGTATTTTCAGCCTTTCTCCCTCCCGTCTGACTGTCTCCTCGTCCGGCGTGTTACTCATCAAAATCACCGGAATTTCCTTACCGTAATTCGCTCTGACGGCCTCTGTCACTTTCTCAACCAGTTCGGGACCTTTTATACCCGGCATACCAAAATCCAGCAGAATAACGTCCAGTTTTTCCTTTGCTTCAATAATTTTCAAAGCCTCATCAAGACTGCAGGCACATTCGGTGTGTATCTGTTTATTCAGCAGCATAGCTCTGAGTATCCTTCCGTTATGTATGTTGTCATCAATGATCAGGACCTTCTGAATACCTGCCTGGTTATTCCACAGCAGGCTTTCCTCTCCGGTAACAGTACGGAAGGTTACATCAAAAAAGAAGGTGCTCCCCTCCCCTGCAACGCTGCTGAGCTGGAGCCTGCTGTGCATCAGCTCCAGAAGCCGGTTGGAAATGGTAAGCCCTAGGCCGGTACCGCCAAAACGTTTGGTAGTGGATGAATCCTCCTGCGAAAAAGCTTCGAAAATCTTTCTCTGATTTTGTGGTTCTATACCTATTCCCGTATCTCTCACCGAAAAACGGAACGCCATAAAGTCCTGCTGAGGTTGTCCCAACAGCTCCACTTTCAGTTCAATCTCACCGGACATCGTGAATTTAACAGCGTTGCTCAGCAGATTCACCAGGATCTGTTTCAGACGAATAGCGTCTGCATATATGAAACGGGGGATATCCGGTGCAATGTTCAACAGCATTTCAAGCTGCCGGTGGTGCGCCTGATAGGTAACGATATCCGCTACTTGGTCGCACAGTTCAAGCATATCTGTTTTTTCAACAACCAGTTCCAGTTTTCCTGCTTCAATTTTTGAGAAATCCAGAATATCGGTAATGATGTCAAGCAGGGAGTTGGCCGACTGCAGCACCATAGACATGTATTGGCGCTGCGTTTCATCCAGGTTGGTTTTCATGAGCAGATCCGTAAAACCTACCACTCCATTCAGCGGGGTCCGTATTTCGTGGCTCATATTGGCCAGGAATTCCGACTTGGATTTACTGGCTGCTTCGGCTTGTTCCGTTGCTTCCAACATAGCGTTTTCAGCCTGTTTGCGACGGGTGATGTCCCTTATCACAATCTGGAACAACTCGTTTCCACCGATCGTAATCCTGTTCATCAACACTTCTGCCACAAAAGGCTCGCCATTTTTCCGCAGGAATGTCCATTCAAATGAATGATTCCCAGCACTTCGTACCTGCTGTATCATGCCCATCATGGCAGTCAGGGAGTTATGTCCACCCAACTGTTCTTCCGGCATGAGCTTATCCATGGGAAACGCTTTGAAATCCTCAGTATTTTCGAACGAAAACAAACTTAATGCTGCCGGGTTACAATCCAGAAAACCAGTCTTATCAAAAAGTATAACCGCATCGCCGGTATGGTCGTAAAGGCTTCTGAACTTGGCCTCCGATTCCAGAATTTCATTTTCCTCAATCTTCCTCTGCGTAATGTCATTGAGATAACCGCTCCAAAGGTAACTATCCTCCAAACGTTCCGGAACTGCCTCACCCCGGATCCATACTACCTGATGATCCGACAGCAGCAGCCTGAAATCCAGCTCCCATTTCTCAAGGGTCTGCTTGGATATGTTCACTCTTTCTAAAAAAGTGGGGAGATCTTCGGGGTGGATCATAGAGAAAATATGCACTCCGTTACGTTTTAAACCGTGGGGCTCCCTTGAAAAAATATGATTAAGCCCTTCGGAGAAGTAAGGAAAACGGACCGAGCCATTATCAAATAGCTGAAATTGATACAAAGAACCAGGTACCTGATTGGTAAGGCGCTCCAGTAGCTTGGCCGATTTGCGGAGTTCTTCCTCTGAGGCTTTCTTTTCCGTAATATCCTGGAAAGTACCGTACAGCCTTACGCAAACACCTCCCTCCATTTCGGCCTTCCCGATGGAACGTATCCATACCGGCCTGTCCATAGCAGATATGATCTGAAATTCCTCATCCCAGTTTTCACCCTTATTAATTGCCATTGCAATTACCTTCTCAATCGCTTCCCGGCTCGAACCTTCCTTGTAAAATTTCACTGCGGACTTAAGATCCGGCACAAAATCGGGAGATACCTCATGAATTTCCCTCGTAACTGGCGACCAGTACAGTTTTCCCTTTCTCAAATCCAGCTCCCAGCCACCCACACGCGCCACCGCACTGGTTTGTTCCAGTATTTCGCGGGTCCTTTTAAGCTCTGTATAATCCTTTTTATGAGCGGTGATATCCCTTTCAATAGCAATGAAGTTGGTACATGCACCCGCTTCATTCAGTACAGGCGTTACCGCCAGTTCTATCCAGTAAGGTTCTCCGTTTTTCCCATAAACCAGAAGTTCTTCGCCCACCATTTGATGTTTCCGGCACTTTGCTTTGATCCTCACAACAACCGAGGTATCCGTTTCCGGCCCGATTGAAAAATCAAGGGCATTTTTACCCTGTATATCGTTTATGGCATAACCCGTCTGCCGGGCAAAAGCATCATTCACCCATGTAACGTATCCGTTTTTATCCGTAATGATGGTGACATCCTTACTATTGGACGCAACCAGCGCAAGCTCTCTGAACTTGTCCTGGGAATATTTCAATTCGGTGATGTCATGGCTGGTAAGAATGATCTGCCCTGTTATCCGGTCCACACTGGCCATGGTGGAACTCCAGTACCAGTTGCCATTCTGATGCCGGATACGATGTTCAACGGGAGACTGCGGAACACCACTTTTTGCTGTAGCTCTTAGGGCCTTAAAACATTTTTCAATGTCATCCGGATGAATAAATTCAGCAAAATGCCTTCCGATTGTCTCTTTTTGGGCATATCCGTAGATTTTTTCCCAGCTCTGCGATACATAGGTAAATATACCCTCAGGGGAAATAGAGAACAAAACATCAGTCATATTATCCAGTAATACCGAAAGATCCTGCTCTATTTTCACTTCCCTGCTTACGTCATAACCGATACATAGTAACTCGTATACCTCATTGTCGGCGTTGGCAAGGCCTGTAAATTCCCAATTGATGGTATTCATTTCACCATTGGGTAACAATTTCCGTAACGAAACAAAATGCGGCTTACCAGGTTTTTGGACGCAAAGTTCCGCCACCTCGCAGCACAATTCTCTGTCTTCTGCTATTACTTCATTGGAGGAGAGCTTTCCGAGAACATGTTCTCTGTCCACGCCGAACGACTCGCAGTAATGGTTATTGACGGCTACATAATGCCCCAAGGCATTTACGCGTATAAGGTAAAATGCAGTACTGTTTTCTACTGAATGATAAACCTGGTCGGATACCTGCGGTCCGGAAAAAGGCTCCGCACTCCTGAGCTGAATCCCTGCCAAATAGTAATCTTGCTCATGAAGTGTAAATAACCTGACATACAGGGTCATCAGGCTTTTGGCACCCATTGTATCCCGGCACTCGAAACTGAGAAACACCGGACTGTCTGCTTGGAAATGAATATCCTTCAACCCTAAAAAAGCTTGCGTCAGCTCTTGCGGAAGTGTGGGGTAAATCCCCGACGACCATCCGGACAAGCCGTCGTTTGCCAGCCCTACTACCTTTTTAAATCTTTTATCTGCCCATATATCAGATACATCGTCCTTCTCAGCTACAATTAAACCATCTTCCGCGAAATCCTGTATAAAATCGAAAAAACTTTTATCGTTTTTAAGCAAGTTATATAGTTCGCCATCCAAAAAATTCATAACACGGGCCTCCTAAAATAAGTATCTAAGTGTGAGATATTTTGACGGCTACAAGATACTCCTAATTTACCTGAACATCTCATTATACTTTATTCTCTTTGTTCATATTTTCAGTAAATTAACACTCGTCAATGCGCTCTTATCCTGATATTAAAGTAACTAAAATCAGTGATGATAGCCAAAATATTACACCATCAGATCACAGGCACACTTTTATTGAAGAAGCTCAAACAGTACAGACAAAAACAAAAAAGCTGTATGGAATGGCCAGATAACGGCCGGTTGACCGTATATCCTGGTTGAAGATAGTGACTGTTGTTTTCCTTGAGCAAGGATGAAGAACGAATTTATTCTACCAACCAATACTCACTCAGCCGACCATTGAAAAAGTACTCAAACCAAGGATACTTATGACAAAAAAATATGATGCTATCGTTATCGGTTCGGGACAAGCGGGAACGCCCCTATGCAAAAAACTGGCCGAAGCGGGCCTGAAAACAGCGCTGATCGAAAAGCGTTGGGTGGGTGGTACTTGTGTCAACGATGGCTGCTCTCCCACAAAAGCCATGGTAGCGTCTGCCAAGGCGGCCTGGGGGGCTCGCCAAAGTGGCCACCTGGGCATATTCGCAGCCGGTGTAACGGTAGATATTCAAAAAGTCATCGAAAGACAGAAAGAGATTGTTCTCCGGATGCGTTCCAATGTGGAGGAATCTATGGCCGAAACCAAAAATCTGGATGTGCTGTACGGAGAGGCCGCTTTCTGCGGTGTGAAGCAGATTGAGGTCACTTTTACCGATGGAAAAAAACAGTTACTTTCGGCTGAAAAGATCTTCGTCAATACAGGACTCAAACCCAAAATACCGGACATTCCGGGTATCGGGGACATTGAATACCTTACCTCGACCAGCTTGCTTGATTTAAAAGAAATACCTGAAAAACTGCTGGTGGTGGGTTCAGGTTATATCGGCCTTGAATTTGGCCAGATGTATCAAAGGTTTGGAAGCGCCGTTACCATTATCGAAGGCTCTGAGCGGATCATGTTAAGGGAAGATACGGACATAGCGGAGGAGATGACTAAAATCCTGACAGATGAAGGGCTGGATATACAGATAAATACAAAGGTAGTGTCCTTTGCGAACAGTAAGGATGGGATAGTTGCCCGACTGAAATCCGGCACCAAGGTTTCGGAACGCACTTATACGCACGTCTTGCTGGCAACAGGCCGTGTTCCGAACACTGCCGTCCTGAAACCGGAAGCATCGGAAATTAAAACTGATGAAAAAGGTTTTATTATAGTGAACGATCAGCTTGAAACTTCTGTAAAAGGTGTATACGCCCTCGGTGACGTGAAGGGAGGGCCCGCATTTACCCACGTTTCGTATGACGATTACCGTATTGTGGCAGGTAATCTGCTGCATAACGCTCACAGAAAAACCAGTGACCGAATTTTACCATACTGCATGTTTACGGACCCTCAGCTTGGGCGCGTGGGAATCACACAGCAGGAGGCAGAAAAACAGAAGCTGAAAGTAAAAATTGCCACATTGCCGAACAGCTGGGTTGCCCGGTCCATTGAAACAGGCGACACCCGGGGAATGATGAAAGCGATTGTGGACAAAGAAACCGGTAAGATTCTTGGTGCGGCGGTGTTGTCAAACGAGGGCGGCGAAGTAATAGCGGTTTTGCAGATGGCCATGTTGGGAGGTATCACCTGGGAGCAACTACGTGACAGTATGTTTGCACATCCCACGTATTCCGAATCACTGAATAACCTGTTCATGAATCTTGATGAATAAATATTTATAAATGATTGCAGCTTGTAACATTTCAAAAAACTTTAACAGCCACAGAGCGGTAGATAACGTTTCTTTTGAAGTCGGAAAAGGAGAAGTAATGGTGTTACTGGGTACCAGCGGCTGTGGCAAAACCACAACCCTGAAAATGATCAACCGCCTCATAGAGCCGTCGTCGGGGCAGATCTGGGTAAATGGTCAAGACATCCGGACGGTTAAGCCTGAGGTGCTCAGGAGAAGTATCGGATATGTTAGCCAGAATAACGGGTTGTTCCCGCACTATACCGTTGCTGAGAACGTGGCCGTTGTTCCGGAATTACTTAAATGGGACAAGGAAAAAATCAGATCGAAGACTAAAAGCATACTGGCGCAGCTCCTGTTACCTTACGATACCTTTGGGAACAAAATGCCTGACGAACTCAGCGGCGGACAGCAACAGCGGGTATCCATTGCACGGGCCTTGGTAACAGATCCGCCGGTGATTCTCATGGACGAGCCTTTCGGAGCGTTGGACCCGGTGACTCGTGCGGAAATCCGCAAAGAATTTTCTCAGCTTATTAAAGTTGCCGGAAAGACAATCATTCTTGTTACCCATGATGTAACCGAAGCGTTTGAGCTCGGCGACCAGATCTGTTTAATGGATCAGGGGAAATTTGTCCAGACAGGCACTCCGAAAGACCTTCTTTTTCATCCCGAAAATGAATTTGTCAGCAGTTTCTTGGAAAAGCAGCAGTTGCAACTGGAGTGGAACCACATTCGACTGTGTGATATCTGGTATTCCCTGCCTCCTGCCCAATCAAATACGCGAGCGAATGAAATCTCCGAAACGACAACCATCTGGATAACAATGGATATGCTAACCAAAGAAAATATAACGGCGTTAGATATCCGGAATAAAATGGGGGAAACCAGGAGGGCCAGTGTGGCAGATATACTGGAAGGATACCGTAAAATCAAGTTAAAAAATGGGTGAAACACAGCAAGGTTTAGGAGCCTTTATGCTGCAGCAGTCTGACAAGCTTCTGAGCCAGACCATCGCGCACATAGGACTTACCTGCACCTCTCTCCTCATCGCCGTGGCGATTGGCCTCCCCCTGGGAATTGTGATGATCAAAAGGAAAAACCTCGCCTCCCTGATCCTCGCAACGGCCGGAATACTGCAAACCATTCCCAGTATCGCCCTTCTGGGTTTTCTGATACCTTTTCTGGGGATAGGACCGCTCCCGGCAATTACGGCCCTTTTTCTTTACGCGCTGCTGCCCATCATCCGCAACACCTACACAGGTATAACGGGAATTGATGAGGCAGTCATTGAGTCGGCCACTGCGATGGGCATGAATTACTGGCAGGTATTGTTCCGTGTACAGCTTCCGCTGGCCATGCCGGTGATCCTTGCAGGCATACGTACGGCAGCGGTGGTGAATGTAGGGGTGGCTACGCTTGCTGCATACATTGCGGCAGGCGGGTTGGGCGAATTCATATTCGGGGGAATTGCACTAAACAACAGCAATATGATCCTCGCCGGGGCTATTCCGGCTGCCTTACTTGCCATACTCTTCGATTTGCTGTTATCCGTTTTGCAGAAAACAAGGCTCCGGTCCCTGCGGAAGACCTGGGTGATACTACCGTTTATTTTGCTGCCGATATCTTCACTTTATTTACTCAGGCAGGCAGAAACGAAGATACTCGCTGGCTTTACCCCGGAATTCATGGGCCGTGAGGATGGATACCTTGGCCTCAGATCCCGATACGATTTTGATATTCCCACGGTAGTGATCAGTGATGCCGTGATGTACAAAGCCGCTTACGAAAAACGGCTTGACGTGATCAGCGGGTACAGTACCGATGGCCGCCTGAAGGCGTTTGACCTTGTAACACTCAAAGATGATAAAACCATTTTTCCACCCTACTATGCCGCACCGCTGGTCAGAACGGATATGCTCCGGAAGTATCCAGAATTAGGGGCTGTCCTTGATATACTTTCCGGCCAGATTAATGATACCATCATGACAGGACTGAATTACGAGGTGGACTACGAAAAAAAACATCCCGAAAAAGTAGCGCAGGAGTTTCTGAAAAAGGTGGGCCTGTACAAACCGCCCCGGAACGGCAGGAAGGGAGTTGTAAGATTAGGTTCCAAAATTTTTGGTGAACAATATATACTGATCAGTATGTACAAGATGCTGATTGAGGGAATGACCGACCTTAGCGTTGAAACAAGAACAGGGTTGGGTGGAACGAAAATTTGTTTTGATGCATTGGTCAACCATGAAATTGATATGTACCCCGAATATACGGGAACCGGTTTACTGGTAATTTTACAACCGAATCAACAAACCCTTGCACCTCTGATGGGGCACCGCGACCAGGTTTATGATTACGTAAAGACAGAATTCCAGAAGCAATACGGCCTAAGCTGGCTTAAACCCATTGGCTTTAATAATGCCTACGCCCTTATGATGAGAAAGGAACAGGCCCTAACTTTAAAAATCAGCAGTATTTCGGAACTACAAAATTACGCAGCCAATGCAACCAGAAAATAACATCGCCGAATTAACCGCCCTTGACCTTCGGGAAGAATATATCCTGGTCAGAAATCTTTCCGAAAAAATATGCGAACCACTTGAAAAAGAGGACTATGTGCCCCAGCCCGTTCCGTTTGTAAGCCCGCCCAAATGGCACCTGGCACACTCCACCTGGTTTTTCGAAACATTTATTTTATCAAACTACCTTCCAGGGTACCAGATTTTCCATTCGGATTTCAGCTATCTTTTTAACAGTTATTACAATAATGTAGGCAATCGTATTCTGCGCACCAACCGTGGAAATATCACCCGCCCCACGATCGAAACCGTGTATGCATATCGTCAGTATGTGGACCAGCACATGGCCATTATACTGGAATCTGTAGATGACAGTCGCCTGCTCGATTTAGTACAACTAGGCCTCCACCATGAACAGCAACACCAGGAGCTGATGATCACAGATATTAAATATATCCTTGGCCACAACCCCATTTTCCCGGTTTACAAAATTGGCGGCACTTTATTTGATCCCGAAAATACCGAAGAAGGGTTCGTCGACATGGGAGAAGGGATATATGAAATCGGCCACAAAGGTAACGGCTTCTGCTTCGATAATGAGCTGGGCAACCATAAGGTATATCTCCATCCTTTCAGCATCAGTAAATCACTGGTAACCAACGAAGAGTATCTTAACTTCATGGCGGCTGGTGGATACCAGGATTTCAATCTCTGGCTGGATGAAGGATGGGCCTGGGTAAATGATAACCAGGTCAGTTCCCCTCTGTACTGGCATAATATTGACGGAACCTGGTTTCAGTATTCTTTGGAAGGTCTTCAAAAAGTAAATCCCAAGGCGGTATTAAGCCATATCAGTTATTTTGAAGCAGCTGCATTTGCGCAATGGAAGGGCATGCGGCTTCCCACGGAATTTGAATGGGAGGCGGCGGCGGAGCGCCTGAACTGGGGAGCGAGATGGGAATGGACCAACAGTGCCTATCTCCCCTATCCTGGTTTTACCCGCGCAGCAGGTGCCGTTGGTGAATACAATGGCAAGTTCATGATCAATCAGATGGTTTTACGGGGAGCATCGGTGGCCACTTCGCCGGGGCATAGCCGTAAAACTTACCGCAACTTTTTCCATACCAATGAACGTTGGCAATTTACGGGTATCCGCCTGGCCAGATAGGTGCCTGAAAGAAAATAATTAGCTTCGGAAATTTAACATCGTATGCGTTCGACAACCACACCACTCTATGATCTCAGTCAGGCTGACGATGCCGCTGTAATTGTAGAAGAAAATCTAAACCTTGCAGTTGAAATTGATCATGGTCTTTCGGCTGATCTTAAATTTATCTCCTCCAAATTTTTGTATGACGATACCGGAAGTTCTATCTTCCGCAAGATCATGCAAATGAAGGAATACTATCCCACAGCATGCGAATTTGAAATCCTTTCGCTTCAAAGTGCTCAGATCATCGATAGCCTCAACTTCGGCCGACCATTTAATATTGTTGAATTTGGGGCAGGCGATGGTATCAAGACACGCCAGCTGTTAAAGAAACTACTCGAAACGGGGATTGATTTTACCTATGTCCCTATTGACATTTCCGAACAGGCTCTTGCTGATTTGCAGGAGAATATGATAGAAGCTTTGCCGGAGCTGAAAATGAAACCGTTGGCCGGAGATTACTTTTCCATGTTCCATGCGATTTCCGATGCTGCCACGCCCAATCTTTTTCTTTTCCTGGGAAGTAATATAGGCAACTATCCCGCGGAAGCAGCAAGCGAACTGCTCAGCAGTTTTTATGCAGCCATGTCGTCCGGGGATAAACTACTTATTGGGTTTGACTTACAAAAAAACCCGAAAGTGATCCGGAATGCTTATGATGACCCGCATGGCATCACAAAAGCTTTTAACCTCAATTTACTGACACGGATCAACAGAGAATTACAAGCCAATTTTCAGGTCAGCCAGTTTGACTTTTATTGTCATTATGACCCCATTTCGGGCGAAGTGAAGAGCTATCTTGTGAGCCTGGTTGCGCAAAAAGTCTGGATACAGGCACTGGGAAAAGAATTCAGCTTTCAGCAGAATGAACTGATATGGACGGAGTTATCTCAGAAATATACCTTTGAACAGATTAATAGCCTGGCCAAAGAAAACGGGTTCATTGTAAATCATAATTTCCTTGACTGCCGGCACTATTTCACCGACAGCCTTTGGGAAAAATAACCCTGCCCTTTTTTACCGGATAATAACTCACGGCTGGCTGATTTCATTTTGTAGTGTAATTTAGGCTGCATCATATTTTTATACAGCCATGAAAAAGATAAAATTAAAAATCGCCGGGTTGATCTTTTCAACCGGCGCACTTGCTTCGTTTTCCGCCTGGACGATCACCGAATGGAAGATCAATCCGGATTTTTCCATTCAGTTTGACGGCAAATATGCCCATGGAAATTTTGAAAATCTGAGCGGGACGATTCATTTTGACGAGCAGCATCCGGAGGCGTCCGGTTTTGATGTTTCCGTAGAGGTAGCTTCCATTAACACCGGCAATAAATTAAAGAACAAACATGCCCGAAGCGACAAATGGTTTGATGCTGAACAATTTCCGCTGATCCGGTACCGATCCTCCAGTGTGGCAAAATCAGATTCTGGTTATGTGGTAACGGGGCACCTGGAACTGCATGGTGTTGTAAAAATCGTCGCGATACCTTTTAACTTTGTACATCAAAACGGCAAATCCATTTTCAGTGGCCGGTTTGCCATTAATCGTGCGGATTTTGGAATCGGGAAAGCTTCCGGGGATCAGTCCGACTCCACCCGGATCCTGCTCACTGTTCCGGTTACGCCGAATTAAAAATCCTAGTACTGTAACCAGGAATTGAAGCAGGGTTTTCCCGGTTACAGTACAGGATAATGAGTCTTATTTGCTTTTCCTCTTAAAAACCTCACCGGGCATGATCAGTGAATCCCAGCCGGCCAGATCTGCCGGTTTCACATTCGTTTTATATCCGTCAAAGTTAAAAGTGGTCGGCTTGTAAGGGCCCACGAAGGCGATATTATTGGTAGGCTTGATGCTTTTCTCCATGCCCATGGCCCAAAACATAGCATTCACAGCCATTCTTCTGAAGCCATCATTTAATATATCTTCAGATGCGCCGTGTGTGGTTGTAAAGGACCGGCCCGTTTTCCCTCCCTCGATTTTGTAATTTTTTGTCCAGGCTACGGCCAGCAGCTCCTTGGTTTTGTCTGGCTCGGAGTCCCGGGTCATACCGTTTAATACCTGCCCGCGCGCCAAAACTTCTCCTTTGGGATAGGCCGTATACCCTCCCGACTGTACCCACATATCTTTTACACCTGTCATGATTGGATGATTTTTCTTACTGTCTTCAATCAGGATCTTTGAGGACTGTTTGTGGTTGGTACCGTAATGAGATACCCAGGTCTCGCCCAGGACGTATTCTCCAAAACCGTCTTTCCAGGCGGCCTTCGGACCGTCATAATCATAGGAATAATGTCCCCATTTAGGATTCTCCTTATTTCTGAAAGCATGCGTGGAGGTCCTGAAAGCCACAATAGACCCGCCTCTTTTCAGGTAGTTATCAAAATGCTGCATTTCCTCGTCCGGGAAATTGGAAAATCTGGTAAAGAGTACCATCAGGTCGGCCTTGTCCAGCACTGCCAGTCCTTTCAGATTGGAACTGCCGGGAAGAATATTTCCTTTGTCATCCAGCGCAAATATCACCGTGCAGGTAAATCCGTAGCGTTTGGCAAGTATCCGGGCAAATTCAGGCAGAGATTCTTCACCCCGGTATTCATGGTCTGTGGCAATAAAAACGATATGTTTCCCTACCCCCGGCCCCGATTCTCCTTTATAGACAACCCGGTATTTGCTCACGTCAGTCTGCGCAACTGCATTTGTATGCAACAGGACCAAAAGCGAAAGGAAAAGGAACAGTGAGATGCTTTTCATGTAGATCTGAAATTAAGGTAGATTTTTGGACAATTAGGATGAACCATCAGACCGGAAAACTTCCGTCCCGATGTTTTTCTTAATAAGAGACATCAAACCGGAAAAACTTAATGATGAAACACGATTTTTTTCTTAGGATACCTTCTTGAAAGGGCAAATTGGCACCACCTATCCCTTTTATAACAATTTGTTAATGAAAGGTATATAGCAGAGTAATACTACGCGGGCATCTTTGCATAACCAAGAGCAAAAATATGCAGAGAAGAAATTTACTGAAAGGTATCGGGCTCATTGCTGGCGGCTTTGCATTGCCCGAATTGACACTCGCCAAAGGGGAAAAGGATGCAGAACCAGTATTAAGAATAGCCCATCTCACGGATATTCACATAAAGAAAGGAATACGGGCCGCTCTCGGCTTTGAAAAATGCCTTCATCATGTCCAGAACCTGCCGGACAAACCCGATATGATCATCAATGGCGGAGATGCCGTAATGGGTGCCCGAAATACTTCAGCAGATAAATCCACACGCGAATGGGAAATATTTCATCAGGTTTTAAAAAGTGAAAACGGGCTGCCGATGATATCCTGTATCGGAAATCATGATATCTGGTGTAAGCAAGATAAGGTAACCGCATTTTATGACGGCAAAGCCAGGGCTCTGGAATTGCTGGAATTACAAAGGAGTTATTTCAGTCTGGATCGGAATGGCTGGCATATCATTGTTCTGGACAGTATCCACGCCAAAGCCGAAGGAGCCGGATACACCGCCCTACTGGATGAAAAACAACTGGCCTGGCTTAGAGCGGACCTTCAAAATACGGATAAAAAGATACCCATTCTGGTAGTATCCCATGTTCCCATTCTGTCAGCATGTGTGTTTCTGGATGGCCAGAACGTCAGAAACGGTGGCTGGGAGTTACCCGGCAGTTGGATGCACACAGACTGCCATGAACTCACCAAACTTTTCTACTCCTACCCCAACGTAAAACTTGCGATCAGCGGGCACATTCACCTGCACGACAAAGTAGAATACAATAACATAACCTATTGCTGCAACGGCGCGGTGAGCGGGAACTACTGGTTTGGAAAATACCGCCAGACAAAACCGGGCTATGCTATGATTGACCTTTATGCCGACGGCACTTTTAATAACCGGTATGTTACATATTAAACATCTCCATTTGTAACTGACGAACAGGCAGAACTTTACCTAAATACCTCACAATGAATAATATGTATCCAGACAGCCTAGAAACTCAGGATAAGAGGCATACACACTTTTGTTTTTTCAACATCTCCGGCCCAGTGATAGTACCAAATGCCCCCGCGGGGGAAGCCCAATTAAATACACTCTATACCAACATTTCAATGTAGCAATGCTCTGTGAAACCAGGCGGAGCAAACAGGCCCTAAAACAGGACCGGGTAAGTTTTGCGAACACCTGACACTTTTCCAAAGCCGATTATCAACATTCGGATAAGATTACTGAAATCTTATCCGAATTCCGGTTCATTACAGAAACATGCCGCCCGAAGCCTCAATACGCTGCGCATTGATCCAGCCTGCATCCTTGGAACACAAAAAGGCAACGATTCCGCCTATATCCTCCGGCATCCCAACCCTGCCCAGTGCGATGACCGAATTGATATGTTCCTCCATACCCGGATTTCCTTCAAATGCGGATTTGGTAAAATCGGTATGGATAATGCCCGGAGCAACCACGTTGGCAGTGATTCCGCGGTGCCCTAATTCTTTTGCGAGATACCTTGTAAACACCTCTATGGCACCTTTCATGGAAGCATAAGCAGCATATCCAGCCGTGGAGAACCTAGCCAGGCCGGTGGAAAGGTTTACGATCCTGCCACCATCGGCAAGAAACGGAAGTGCCTTTTGTGTAAGAAAATACACTCCTTTAAAATTGATATTCATAAGATCATCAAAATCCTCCTCCGTGGTATCTGCGATGGCAGCATACCGTCCTATACCTGCGTTGTTAACTAAAAAATCTAAGTTGGTCCTGCCCCATCCGGTTTTCAGCACTTCCAACAGTTTCAGAAAAAACTCGTCAAAAGTCTTGTGAGCAGCTACATCGAGTTGCAGGGCAGCCGCTTTTTGTCCAAGTTTTTCAATTTCTCCCACCACCTCCACGGCCTCTTTTTCATTACCGCGATACACCACGATCACATCATTCCCTTTTTCGGCAAGCCGAAGGGCCATATTTTTCCCTAATCCTCTGCTGCCACCTGTTACCAGTGCTATTTTATTTGTTGTTTCCATCTTCATTTGATTTAAAATTTGATGGAACAAAGGTATATCAGGCCACCGGGACGGTCTTTGCGGCTTTCAAATCAAAACTTACAAAATTCAAATCTATGCCCGAAATGCCTTTGGGGTGAGGGAAGTATGTTTTTTAAAAAGGTTATTAAAATGTGCAGGCTCTTCAAAACCCAGCGAATAGGCGATCTCGGACACATTCCAATCAGTATGTTTCAGTAGCACCTTTGCCTCCGTCACGATCCTCTCCACAATAAGATCGGTAGTGGTCTTTCCGGTTATCTCCTTCAATACCTTATTGAGATAGTTGACATGGATCGCCAGTTGGTCGGCATAATCTTTTGCCGAACGGAAGCGGAGTCGCTGATGCGGCGGCTCCACCGGAAACTGCCTTTCCAGCAACTCCATAAACAGGGATGACACCCGGCGCGTTGCGTTGGTTTCCGGATGCAGGGCAGTCATAGGCTGCAATTTCTGCCCAGTATGAATCAGTTCAATAATATAGTTCCGGATGAGATCATACTTGTACGCATAGTCGGATTCCAGTTCCCGTATCATTTTACCGAAGATACTCTTAACCTCCTCCACCTGATCCGCCTGAAGGAAAAAGACGGGATTGCCGCCTGGTTGAAAAACCGGCAGCTCTGCTAACCGTACTCCGCTGGTACTCTGCGTGAAGAAATCCTCCGAAAAAATACAAAATACCCCAGACTGTTTATCATCCAGCGGCTGCCAGTTATAAGGTATCTGAGGAGTTGCAAACAGCAATGCGTTGTGTTCGATGTCGATAATTTTATCGGCATATTCAGCTCTGTTTTTCCCCAGAATCAAACTTATTTTGTAATAAGCCCTCCTGTTATAAGGCATCTGTCGCTGCTTGGAAGCGAGCAGTTCTTCCGTTCTGAAAACATTGAAATGCCCGATTTCCTTTTGGATTCTTTCAGGGATAAGCTGAGAGATATCCTCATAAAACTCCTGAACTGTGGTGATCTGTTTCATAAAGTAAAGTTACGAAATTCAAAACTATCCAAGAGAACCATCGCCAATTGAAAATAATGATTAAACAACTATGCGGAACGGCAGGCTACGTATAATCTCTTTCTACTTCGTTTTGAGTAAAAACTTTGTTATTGCTATCTTGCCTCCTTATTCCAACCTAAATCCCTTATGTTTAAGAAACAGTTTTACTTCGGCATCAGCTTTTTGCTTTTAGTATCCTTCATTTCGCAGGCCGCCATTATTGATACCGTCACCACCTACAGTGCGGTGATGAAAAAAAACATCAAGGCCGTCGTGATTACACCTGACAATTATTCCTCCGCGAAAGAATTACCCGTTGTTTATCTTCTGCACGGATACAGTGACAATTACGCGGGCTGGCTAAAAAAAGCCCCCGGTTTTGAAAAGGCAGTTGATATTCATAATATGATCATTGTCTGCCCCGACGGCGGTTTCAGCAGTTGGTACTGGGATAGCCCCGTGGACCCCTCCTATCAGTACGAAACCTATGTTTCCAAAGAGCTTGTGGCATTTGTAGATCAGAAATACAAGACCATCAAAAATCGTAAGGGGCGTGGCATTACTGGCCTGAGCATGGGCGGACACGGTGCGCTATACCTGGCCATGAAGCATCAGGATGTTTTTGGTGCAGGAGGAAGCATGAGTGGCGGTCTTGATATCCGTTCGTATCCCAACAACTGGGACATGGCTAAAAGGATAGGAAAATATTCGGAACAGCCGCAGGTTTGGGAACAAAACACAGTAGCTGGTCTGCTGCATCTGCTGACGCCCAATTCGCTTGCGTTAATCATTGACTGTGGCGTAGATGATTTCTTTTTCAAAGTAAATGAAAACCTGCATGCACAGCTGCTGTATCGGGGTATCCCCCATGACTATATTACCCGTCCGGGTGCACACAGCTGGCCATACTGGGCCAATGCGGTGCAATACCAACTTCTTTATATGAGCAGCTTCTTCCAAAAAGAATCAAAGTAGATCGCATGTAACTCCTTGCTTTCTAATAAAACCGAACCGTTTTTACAACCAAAAAATTGCCAGATCACATGTCAGCTTATACCAACCCAACTGCGGAACAGTTGCATGAAGAATTGCAGCAGAACCTGCACAACGATCATGTCGGACATACCTTACTGTTTGAAAACGACAAGGTTAAAGTATGGCACATCACCCTGCAACCCGGAGAAAGGATTCACTATCACCGTCATAATTACGATTATTTCTGGACCGTGCTGCAGGATGGCGTCGGTTTGTCCAACCAGCTGGATGGCAGCCAGGTTCATCTTACATTTTCAAAAAACCAGACCGCATTCTGGAATATCAAAGCAAACGGGACTGCCGTGCACGATTTGCAAAATATTGGAACAGGAATCCTGGAGTTTATTACAACAGAGCTTAAATATTAGCCCGGTTAAGTTCCCGGTGCATCTGCCTGATGATGAAGTACCCTCGTGGCTTTTGTCGTCAGGCAGGTTTACCGCGCCGTCCATCCTCCGTCTACAGTCAGAATAGAGCCCACCATATAACTGGCTGCTTCGCTTGACAAGAAAATAGCCGCACCCTGAATTTCGCGGAGTTCCGCCCATCGTCCCAACGCGGTTGCACCCAGAATAATATCCTTTGTTTCCGGGCTGTTCGCAACAGGAATATTCATCTCCGTCAGAAACGGGCCGGGGCAGATTGCATTGACATTGATCCCAAACGGTGCAAGTTCAAGCGCAAGCGCACGGGTCATTTGCACAACGGCTCCTTTGCTGGCCGTATACGGCGTGCGGTTGGCAAGTCCCACCAGCCCAAGGGTACTTGCCAGATTGATGATTTTACCCGACTTATTTTTCTTCATAAACGGTACCACCGCTCTGCAGGAAAGCCAGGTACCGGTTACATTTACATCCATGACCTGCTTAAAATCCAGCTGAGAAAGTTCATCAATCGCCCCCCGGACATTAATTCCGGCAGAATTGATGAGAATATCGATCTGGCCGAAAACACGGATAGCCTCCAGAGCCATCGCTTCCGTTTGATCCTGTTGCGTGATATCCGCCGCATAAGCATGCACTTCCGCCCCATGCTGCTCTTGGAGCAACTGAGCAGCAGCACTTGCTTCCACGGCATTACGGCTGACGAGCATAACCCTGGCACCCGCAGAAGCAAGCCCCGCCGCCATAGCATATCCCAGCCCTTTTGAACCACCGGTTACGACGGCCGATTTCCCCGTAAGATCAAACTGTTTAATTCCAGGAAGTATATTGCTCACTTTAAAAAATGGTTATTTTCAGAAAACCCTTATTTCCAAAGGGGATTAACTCGCGACTGAATGATCAGATCCGTTTGGATTGCACAACAGTTTCTTTGCGGAAGATAAATCGGAAACCCAGGGCACACACCGCACACAATCCGACAAGACTGCACCAGAGTACATCATAGCCCGCTTTCTCCGCAATAAAACCGCCCAGAGCCGGACCGATGATCTGCGCCACCGCTCCAGACATAGCATACGCCGCGGAATACTTGCCCCGGTTATGTTCCGACGCCCTGCTCATTACGATGGTAGCCATGTAGGGTATCGTCAGCATTTCTCCTACCGTAAACAGTATTACCGTAGCGGCGGCAATTATGACAGGCATGAAACCTGTATTCATTAACATTACATAAGAAGCGCCCGTAAAGATAATACCCAGCCCTATATACCAGGAACCATTTTTGCGCCCCTCCAGATTTTGAATTAAAACCATTTCAAAAAGCCCGATGATGATTCCATTTACCCCGATCAGCAGACCGATCACCGATTCATTGATATGCAGATGCTCCTTCCAATACACCGGTACAAGCCGGAACAACACCAGAAAGCTGAGCATATAAGCGGTCACCAATATGATAAACCGGACAAAAAACGGATCCTGCCAGGGCGACGGTCCCGACAAATCCTCCGGTTTTTTCTGAATGATTTTCCCTGACGAAGGTAATAAAATCCAGATCAGCAGACCGGCAAGAATATAAACCACACCGTCTACCCAGAATAACAGGTGGTAGTTGATTGCTGCCAGAATGCCTCCTACCGAAGTACCAAAGCCAAACCCCAGATTGGTAGCGAGCCTGTTGAGGGAATAGGATCTGGTAAGATTTTCATTTGTTGCATAAGACGCGATCGCCGTATGATTGGCCGGCTTAAAAGCCTCTACGAAAAAACTCAGCACAACCGTCAGTAAGCAAATCTCCCCGAAGTCATCTATTTCACCAAATAGAACAAACAACAGCCCGCTGATTACCAGACTGATTATCTGTACCGGTCTGAAACCAACGATATCCGTAAAATAACCTCCGGCCATAGCGCCCAGTACTGACCCAACACCAAACAAGGTGATGATCAGGCCTGCGTCGGAAATACTCCGGTGCATATTTTGGGTAATGTACATACTCATAAACGGAACAGCCATATAACCGCATCTGTTAATAAGTACCACAAAACTCAGCAACCAGATTTCCCGACTTAAACCACTAAAAGAAACACGGTAATTGTATAATATCTTTTGAATCATACCTTCATTATTTTATCATATCATGACCTCAAAAAAATTCAGCGACAGTACCTTGGCGCTCTGTCCTTTCAGGTACCGCAGCCGGCTAACCTGAAATAAAAAAATCCGCCGGGCTTGGATACCAGGCGGATTGCATTATATCTGAATATCAACATAATAACTATCCCACCGGGTATACCCTTAGGTACCAGGAGACGAGATTGCTGTATGTTGATTTACTGTTCATGAGGCAAATTTACGGAAATAAAATCCAGCGACGCCAGAACCTAAATATAATTTAATTTATAGACAGTTTTAAATCCTTTTAGGGAGCAAAATTCTATATATTTAAAACAAAAAATGCATGGCACTTCCCAATATCTTTAGCAAAGCCGTTACAGATGCTGTAATTGAACGGATCAACAAACTAACAAAAGACACGATACCGGAATGGGGCAAAATGACCGCCGCTCAAATGCTGGCTCACTGCTGCGTCTCTTATGAATATGTTTTTGACAACAACCACAAACGCCCCGGTGCTTTGATGCGATGGATTATGAAATCATTTCTTAAGAATGCCGTCGTAGGCGAAAAACCATATCAAAGAAATTCACCGACGGCTTCTGACTTTCGGATCACTGATGACCGTGATTTCGCATTAGAAAAAGAAAGGCTGATCAGCTACCTCAGAAGAACACAGGAGCTGGGGGCCGACTATTTTGACGGGAGAGAGTCACATTCTTTTGGCAAACTGAACATTACAGAATGGAATAATATGTTTTATAAACATCTCGATCACCATCTGACCCAATTCCGGGTTTAGCGTTCCGGTTTTCCTTTCATCCTCCGGAGCCAGACCAGCACCGGAGGATGGCTGATCTCTATGCTTCACCTACGGCAACTGGGAGGCCATTTCTGGACCATTCCGACCAGGAACCCACATAAAGACCTGCTCCTGACATACCTGCCTCTTCCAATGCCAGCAGGGTATGACAGGCCGTTACACCCGAACCGCAGTGCACGATGATATTTTGCGGGTCGGTTTCGCCTAATATTCCTGCATACTTATCCCTCAATTCTTTAGCAGGGAGAAATCTACCCTCACCATCAAGATTATCCAGATAAGGTATATTTACAGCACCTGGAATATGCCCCGCTACCAGATCAATCGGTTCGCTTATCCCCTGGTATCTGTAATTTTCCCGTACGTCAATCACAATCCATCCTTGATTTCCCGCAGCATTTGCTACCTGTTCCATTTCGGCAATTGGTAATTGCCACTCCGTTACCGGATAGTCCTCCAGTTCTGTCAGCAGTTCAAGGAAGTCCGTCGTAATGGGCAGCCCCACCTGGACAATTGCCTCCAGCCCGCCGCTCACAACAGCTACTTCCCGATGCCCCACAGCCTTCATCATCCACCAGAAACGAGCTGCTGCCATAGCACCGCGTTTGTCGTCATAAACAATAATCCGGGTGGAGGGGCCGATACCAAGCCTACCCAGCAAGGCGCCGAATTTTGAAACTTCCGGCAGCGGATGACGACCACCTTCAGCCGCGTTTACAGATTTCTCCGACAAGTCCGTTTCCAGGTCCACAAAAAGGGCGCCTTCCAGATGACCCGCATTAAAACGATCCAGTGCATCGGCCCCTCCCCGTGCATCGATAACAACCGTATCTCCGGTCGCAAGCACATCTGCTATTTCATTTGCTTCAATAATATTCGTCATATACCAATTGAACATTTCGTAAGGAATTTTAACTTTAATAAGGCGGCCAGCTACATTAGCTATTAAAAAAAATATCAATATCGGAAATTTGCGATTTTTTAGACGAAAATCGTTACCAAATACGTTAAAAAGGGTCTAATAACTACTAAATCCCAATTTCTGGCATAATTTTTAACCATTTTGTCAGAAAAATTTTATAAGATAACGAAAGATGATTCACGAAAAGATCCTGCTCCTTGAAGGGGGCCGGGAAGCGAAAGTTGTACTCGACGGACAACTGGCTCAAAATACAGAACAATTACTGACAGGTATGGAAATACTTGTAAAGGATCCTCAGGACAAAACATTCAGGCTTCCAATAGGTACCAGCCACCCGATGTACTGGAAATCCAAAAGATACGACTCCGTAAAGTCACGATTACTACAGTGGGAATATAGCGGGATAACAAAAAAGCAGATTAACTACGTCATCCGAGAATTTCAGAAAGTCCTTAACAATTCGGTGATCGGGGCCAAATTTAGGGGAAAAGACGTTCGTGTACTTAAATCACTGAAAATCAGATAATCTTTTTAATATTTTTTGTAGATACCGGGCACCAGCAGACATTGTGAAGGAGGATTCATCCTGCCTTTAATGAGTTCGAGTTGTACTCTGCAAATCCGTCACATGGAGCCTGTGATATTTCTCCGTCATTTTTGAGTAACTTTATTGCTGCATAAAATTAATCCAGCGTCGCTACCCTAAACAACTCGTGATTCGGTAACCGCACAAGCCTTATTATGATCAAATCCAAAATATTGCTGATTTGCCTGTCGGTTTACTGCCTGGGTGTACATGCACAAAGCCTTAAGATATCGGCCAAAGATTCGGAAGTAAAATTTGTTATCAAGAACCTGGGCGTAAGTACTACGGGTCAGTTCAAGGACATTGAGGGTAGTATTGAATTTGTAACTTCGGATTTGTCCAGGTCGTCATTCAACGTTACCGTCCTTACGAATTCCCTGGATACTGATAATAATCTTCGTGACAAGCACCTGAGCAAAGACGGTTACTTTGATACCGCTAAATATCCCAGGATGCGTTTCATATCCGCCAAAGTGACTGGTAAACAAGGCAATTACGTGATGGAAGGCAATCTGACTATTAAAGATATCACCAAACCCATTACTTTTCCTTTCACCGCTACACGCCAGGACAACGGATATATCTTCAAAGGTTCGTTTGACTTAAACAGGAGGGATTTTGGGGTGGGCGGCAAAAGTTTGACCATGTCAGACAAACTTACTGTGAATTTGAGTGTATCCGCACTTAAATAAGTGGTAAAATCAATTGTTTTGAGACTTCGAATGAGCCCGACGGTTAAAAATAGACAAACCGCTCACGCCGAATGTCCCGTCGGAATTATACTATTCTGACATTGCGCATGAGACAAACATTCACACTTTCTCAACATTCTGGGCAAAGAGTTCCTCAGATTTGAAAATAAAATGGATCAAACAGGCTTTTAAAGTAAGAATTAAAAATTTTTAAGAAATCTTACCCGGATTATTTCAAATTTGCTCAGATCAAATTAATGTTTTAATTCTATTAAATTTTGGTACTATTCAAATAAAGTTACCTAAAAAGTGCGCAAAATTTTTAAGTACAAAGTAATTGGTATGAATTTCACTCTTGGCAATAATTACCTCACACTGCAGCACCCACCCTGTTAAGGAATTTTGGTACAATAGTAAGATAATACAATCTTAGATCCACCATCTGCAATAAGATTCCGTTTAATTCTGTTTATGGTGAAAGGTTTGTTAAACTAATTTACTCCGTGCAGTTGTTTTTTGTGTCCGGGGAAGATTTTTTTCATAACCTTGCAGGTCAATGATCGCTTATAAAGCGTTAAGGCTTTAGAGTAAGTACCAATACAACGAATAACCCAGTCCGGTAATGTTGCATACTGTAATATTAACGGATATCTAAAAAATCTTGAACCTTTAATATTTCGTCCGGCTTAGCAAATTCTTAAAACAGGAATATTCTGTTTTTCAGGAAGCTAAATCCGACGATCGCAACTCTTCTATGGTCACAGTTTTAATATCTGAACCGTTTCCCGTAATCAGATACGGCTTAACATTAATGTTTAACCAAGTTTTTCCTGATGCAGTAATTACAGAAACCAGTACCCCTTCCGAAGCGGTACAACAGCTGGAAACAGGAAAATTTAATCTGTTGGTTATTGAGGCATCCAACCACTCTACCGAGAACCCCTTACTGAATATCAAAAGGATACGGCAAAAGTATCCTGACATGGCAATCCTTGTGTTTTCCCATAAGGATGAAAACAGTTTAGCACTTCCTGTGATACGGGCCGGCGCGGATGGCTACTTATTAAAATATGCTTCCCTTGCCGATTTCACCGAAGCCGTCGGTTCGCTGCTTAAGGGCGAAAAATATTTGAGCCCTCAGCTCAGGCAAAAGCTGATGAACGATATCATCACCGGCAACGACGAGCAATACACAGGAGCAAATGTGAGTCTGACACCCCGGGAACGTGAAGTACTCGACGGGTTGATCAAAGGCAGCAGGATCAGTGAAATTGCCAGCGGCCTGGGTATTCACAATAGTACGGTAAGCGCTTTAAAGCGAAACATTCTGGCTAAAATGAAGGTACAGAATGTGATAGAACTCGCGGAAAAAATGAAAAACTGACAGTACCTGATTTCTAAGGCCACTGTCTAATGACACCGTTGGCGTCTGCAATTCCAGAGGAAAAGCGGGCCGCTCTGTCTTCCTGTACTCAGGAGCGAGGCCTGAGTAGCCGTTCAGCATAAAACCTGATTACACAATTCCCTCATTCTGCACTATATCCACGCTATTCCGTTCGCTCCAAGGCTTCCCAAATGTCCTTTTCTGTTCCGCACAGAAAGTACTTGTTCCCATCCTTAAGGATTACCAGACTAAACCTGAAATCCGCATCCGGAACAATCTCCAATACCTGATCCTTAAAAATCCGGATTTCTGAGGATTGGTCCTCTTTCATTTTGAATACACCTGCCTGAGCCATTCCGTTTCCCGTTTGATAACTGAGTATGCTCAAATTATAATAAATCTCGTTCCATGGCCTATATTGGCAATCATTGCACTGGTGTAGCCCAGCATACATTCGACAACAGCTGGGACCATCTGTAAAAATTTGTATTTTACATAACCTCCTCCGCAGTTCCTTTGTAAAAACAAAATCCAGAGAATGATGCTACCTATCCTGAAAATTATCGCAATACTTTTTGCAATTACCTACGCACTGCGGCTGGTCAATGCACAATCCGACCTGATGGTTATAGCCGGACTTGCTATCATTGGCGCTGCGATTTACCTGTTCTTTGTTGAATTAAATAAAATGATCACCCATCTTAAATCCAAACTCTGATCAGCATGAGAAGAAATATTATTACCGGAATCATTGGTTTTGTAGTACTGCTTTTTGTACTACTTTTTCAACCATTCACTTTTGAAAACATAGACGCAGGAAATGTCGGGATCAAAATAAACCTGTACGGGTCAGACAAAGGTGTCGACAATATCACCCTCGTAACCGGGCGCGTATGGTACAATAGCTGGACTACAAAGATCATCGAGTTTCCAACTTATACCCAAAGTGTTGACTACGACTCTTTTGTAATTACTACACAGGATGCCGCCGAGTTCAAAGTTGACCCTAAACTGAACTATCACATTAACCCTGACAAGGTTCCTCAGATTTACCGTCAATACCGCAGGCCTCTGGGAGAAATCGAGCAAGGATTTATGAAAAATACCATATATGATGCGTACCGGATTGCCGCCAACTCCTTCACATCCGACAGCGTGATGTCCAACCGGGAAGTGTTTGAGGACCGTGTGCAGAACGTACTCACCAAAACCCTGGGAAAGGATGGCTTTGTATACGATCAGCTGACTTCGGCTATTACGCCTCCACCCTCATTGAGGCAGATGATCGACGAAAAAAATACGTCCATTCAGGCCCGCCTGAAAGCCGAAAACATGGCTAAACAAGCTGAGGCCGAAGCCAAGGTACTCATCGCGAAAGCGGAAGGGCAAGCCAAAGCCACCCTCATTAAAGCGCGTGCAGAAGCGGAGGCAAATCAGCTCCGTCAGAAAACACTCACCCCATTACTGATACAACAGGAATGGGTGGCCAAATGGAATGGAGTACTTCCTACTACCAGCGCAGGCGGAGCCAGTCTGATGCTTGGTATTAAATAAAACTTTGCGGGACCAGCCCTGGTCTTTGGCAAATGTATTACAGATTATTCATTCAAAAAATCCAGCAGGCCAGCGGTAGAAATCCCACCCGGATTGATCCCTGGCTTGCCTTCGGGTATCGGTATTCCCAATTTCGCGTAATACTCCACCCACACCGGGAAGTATTCATTTTTCCCCGGCTGCTTAAAGGTCATGGGTTCCAGCCTAAAGAAATCCTTTCCATGGTTGGCTTCCTTGAAAGCGTCGTATATCAGCTCAGAGCAATAGTATTTACCATTTGCATACAGAAAAGTATCGTCATAGGGTGTTTTTAGTTTTGCAACAGAAAAATTTACAGCCTCGTTTACCAATGACCTGTAATTCTCTTTCACCCTTCCCACGAGCACTTTATTGGAAGTTCGGCTCATAAACTTACTCAATTGGGTAAGCTGCACTTCATTGCCAATCGCCTCGATGATATAAATACTATCCTGACGAACATATACCATGCCAATGTGTGAGAAATGATTACCCTGATAGCTTTTTGTGACCTGCTCAATAGCATCGCATAAAGGCCCACAGTCCAGATCCTGAAATAGCAGATCTCCCGTTTGAAGTTTCATTCCGGAAGATAACTGCGCCATCGTATCAGACGGGTTCCAGCCTATCAAGATGGCAATAATCCAAAACGTTTTTCGCATTTTTCTTCACTTTTTCAAATCCTGAATGTAGTAAAAAGACCGGATATCTGCCCCCCCCATCATTTAAATAGACGGCGTGACTTACAAATAAATCGGGCTCGGAAAGATACCCGCCCCTTACCGAATGTCGCAATTCCCCCCTCACTTTGTCTGAAACAGCATCCTTAAAAGTGGTTAAATAACAGTTAGTTTGTAGGATCGCAACCCTGTACCAAATTGATGAAAGCCAATGATTTCAAAGAAAATTAACGGCATGTGTCCGGATTTTGAAAATCCGGATGTCATTTTAAAAGTAAACATAACACAAGTCAGATAACGTAAAGAACCAGTATCTAAAGTCAAAATCAAAGATTTATGAAAATTGCCGTAATGATTGTCCGAATACTCATGGGCTTAATTTTTTCAGCTTCCGCAATAGCCGTGCTTTTTAAGCTCGTTCCGCAGCCGGAGCTCCATGGTCCCGTCAAAACATTTAATGAAGGCATTGCCGCAGCAGGCTATTTTATTCCCATGCTGAAAAGTATAGAGCTGATTTGCGGACTGCTTTTAATCTCAGGACGCTTTATTTCTCTGGTTACGCTGGTATTGCTGCCTATTACGATCAATATTTTTGCCTTTCACGCCTTTCTTGCTCCTGAGGGGCTGCCTGTCGCCATATTCCTGCTTCTTGGAAATATTTTCCTGGCTTACGTTTACCGTAGAAATTACGATGCCCTGCTGATCGCAAAATAAGAGGAACCTCTTTGTATTTACTCCTGGTCAGACAAAAAACGAGACAATGGTAGAGGTTTTTAAAACTAATGTGATGAATCAGCGTCAGGCGGAGTTGATACTCCATCAGATACACCTATTCTTCAGCTATCATTCGGTTAACTTCGATCTGGAGGATTGCGATAAAATATTAAGGATACAGACTCTAAGAGGCACGATAAATGCATCAGCAGTAATCGGCATACTAAACAACTCAGGATTCCGTGCAGAGCTTTTGCCCGACCAAATCCACATCAATTCGGGCAACATGCCAGGCAAATACTTACTGTGCAACCCGGCGTAAAAAATTAATAATCAGTATTAAAATAATTTAATAAAATTTATTGAAATTTCAGTAAAGAATCTGTTTCCAATCTTACAGGAAAGCTCGAAAAGAGTTAGTAATATACTTCATAATCAATAAATTAAATCACACTATTTTCAACCAAACCACCAACAAGCATGACAACTATTAATCCTTACCTTAATTTCAGCGGCAACACCGAAGAGGCATTCAATTTTTACAAATCCGTTTTTGGCGGAGAGTTTACGATGGTCCAACGTTTTGGCGAGGGCGCGCCAGGCCAGGAAACTCCTATTGAGGACCGTGACAAAATCATGCATATTTCCTTGCCCATCGGGAGCGGCAATATGATCATGGGAACGGACGCAACGGAATCCATGGGCTTTAAACTAACAGTCGGGAATAATGTGTACATCTGTGTTTCACCAGATAGCCGCGAGGAAGCCGACAGGCTGTTTAGCGGCCTGTCCGAAGGCGGTTTTATTGAAATGGAGCTTCAGGATATGTTCTGGGGAGCATATTACGGCAGTTTTAAGGACAAATTCGGCATCCAGTGGATGATCAACTATGTGGACAGCAGCCGTTTCGCGGAGTAATGCAACGTTCAGTTCTAAACCAAACAGAAAATGAAAATAATAAAGAAGATCCTCATTGTCATAGCGGCTATTATTATCCTGCTGCTGGTGGTTGCACTTTTTACCAAAAAGGACTATACCATTGAACGCAACGTTACCATCAATAAGCCCAAACAGGAAGTTTTTGACTACATCAGGCTCCTCAAAAACCAGAGCTACTACAGTGTGTGGGTAATGAGAGATCCGCAGGTGAAAAGGGAATTCAAAGGCACAGACGGAACCGAAGGTTTTGTGACCACCTGGGAAAGTACCATGGACGAAGTGGGAAAAGGCGAACAGGAAATCACCAAAGTAGTGGACGGGGAGGCAGTTGATTCGCATCTTCATTTTATCAAGCCATTTGAAGGACAAGCCAACGCTTCCATGACAACACAGGCCATTTCTGATACTCAAACCAAAGTAAACTGGAAGTTCAGCAGCAGCATGGCTTACCCGATGAATATTATGCTGGTATTTATCAGCATGGAGGACATGCTGGGGAAAGACATGTCCGACGGCCTTCACAATTTGAAAGCAATACTTGAAAAATAATCGCCGAAACCATGAAGGCACAGAATTTCACATTGATCTGATAAACTATGGAAAAGAAACGAATTAAAAAATCAATCACTATTGATGCTTCAAAAGAAAAGGTTTGGGACGTGCTCATGCTGGATAATTATAACAGCATCTGGTACGCCTGCTTCTCGGAAGGAACGGTGGCCGTAACCGACTGGCAAGTAGGCAGCAAGGTCATTTTTAAGGATGGCTCAGAAAACGGGCTTATCGGTACGGTCATGATTAATGAACCTTCCAAAATGCTTTCGGTTACCTACACCGGAATGCTGGAAGGGGGAAAAGAAGACTATGAAAGTGAAGCAGCAAAAGATTTTGCAGGAAGTGAGGAGACCTATGTCCTTTCCGAAAACAACAACGTGACTACACTTGATATATCGGTGGATATGGGTGCAGATTACTTTGACATGATGACCGAAGCCTGGGACCATGCCCTTGTTAGCATCAAGGAATTATCCGAAAACAAAAACTGAGCGGGTGGCATAAAACCCGCTCAGTTTAAACCATCTGTTCCAGAATGTCAGCGCATGCTGTTTCTAGGAAAAGTGAGGTTATTGCATATCCTTCTGACACCAAAAATACGGTCGACAGATTGAAAAGCGAGATTTCGCTCCGTTTCGGAATAAACTTTACCTTCCAGAAAAACCCTTCCCCGGCTCACTTTTACCTCAATCTCATCATCATGAATAAAAGTGGAGTGTAAGGCATTTTTAATGGTTTTTGCCAGTTGGCAATCAGCATCCGTTTCCATCATATCCGGATCCACTGTAAGGTCTGTAAGGATGCTCAGATTTTCATAGCGGCTTAATACTTCCAACAAATCGTTCCGGTTCTGGTGACTGTCTATACTCCCCACCAGGATAGCTATTCCATTTTCTATGGAAATGTCTATCCTGTTCAAAGATTCCCTCAGAGCAGGTTTTTCAGCGAGAATAGCATATATCTCTGTTTTAATTTCGTTGTCAGTTTTCATGATTCACTCCTCTTTTAGCTTACAAATACTGAATGTCAACTACACGCCTGACCTTTTTAGGGAGAACTGAACGAAGCAATGTTCGAATGAATTGAGGCGCAATTCCACAGAAGAACATATCATAAAATTCCCCAAATCCGCATAAACAACAAATGATCAGTATCAAGAAAGTGAATGATATCGATCACGAAGAGAAGTAAAAAACTATTTCTGAATAAAATACAAACGCAAAAAAGATTGCAAAAGTTACATAAAAGACCGATCAAATACAAAAAAAATTAACGTCATGTTAGCCTGTGCGGGCCGTTACTTGCACGGTTTAGAAAATATCCTTCAAGGCCCTGATAGCTGCGTGATACCCGCACATGCCATGCACGCCTCCTCCTGGAGGTGTTGAGGACGAACAGAGATAGAGCCCTTTAGCAGAAGTACGGTAGGGCGAGGTGCTCAGAACCGGGCGTGAGAAATGCTGCCAGATATCCTGGACGCCTCCGTTAATATCTCCGCCCACATAGTTGGGGTTATAGGCTTCCATTTCTGATGCATTCATGGTATGCCTCGCCAGGATGGTTTCACGAAAACCGGGAGCAAAGCGCTCCATCTGGTTCTCAATAACGCGCGTCTGGTCCTGGCTTAGTCCGGAAGGAACGTGGCAATAAGCCCAGGCGGTATGTAATCCTTCAGGTGCCCTTGAAGTGTCAAACAAACTAGGTTGTGAAAACAATACGAAAGGCCTTTCTGCCGCCTTCCCGTTGGCAATTTTTTTTTCCGAGTCGGCTATTTCTTCGAAACTCCCTCCGATATGCACAGTGCCTGCCCGTCTGCAATCGGGATTGGAAAAAGGGACCGGCTCCTTTAGTGCCCAGTCAACTTTAAAGACCCCCATTCCGTATCTGTACTTGCGCAGTCTTTTAGTGTAACGTCCACTCAGATTTTTCCCGGCAATTTTTAACAGTTGGCTGGGTGTTACATCCATTAATACTACTTTTGAAGTCGGTAATTCCTCTAGATCCTTAACACAAAAACCTGTTTGCACTTCCCCCCCTATGGACCCATAGTAGGATAAAAGTGCATTGGCCAGTGACTGAGAGCCTCCCTTAACAACCGGCCAGTTGGCCAGATGAGCGGCACCCATGAGCATCAGGCCGATTCCCGAGGTAAGCAGATGATCCAGTGGCTGCATACTGTGAGCTGCCATCCCCCCCCATAACCCACGGGCCTGCATGGTTTTAAACCTACCCGAAAGATGGGAGGCTGTAGTTATTGCCTGAAGGCCAAAGCGGCCAAGAGCAATGGGGTGCCTGGGCACGGGAAATGCACTGAGTAATTCCGGAAGGAGCTTGGGGATATCCTTCACCAACTGTTCCATCAGATCCAGATAAGGTTGGCGGTCAGTCCCCAAGCCATCGGCAGTATCCTTCAAGGAATGCCGGAGAACAGCCGCGGAGCCGTCGTCCAGCGGATGAGCAGCGGCAATTTCCGGATCCGCATAGGCAAGGCCATGCTGCTGAAGCGGGAGTGAACTGAAAAAAGGAGATATTCTGGCCATAGGATGAACTGCCGAACAGACATCGTGAACAAAGCCTGGTAGTGTCAGTTCCCTGGACCGCATTCCTCCCCCGATTTGCTCGCTGCCCTCGATCAGTAAAACGGTTAACCCGGCCTGCCGTAAAGTAATGGCTGCTGCAAGGCCATTCGGCCCCGAACCCACTACAACAGCATCATACGCAGACTTTGGCACGATCAAAGATTTTAAGTTCAACAATCATTCGGAAATAACCAACTGCTTATACAGCTTTTCAAGCGTTTCAGCCGCATCCGTACAAAAACCCGGATGAACCCTGGAAGTCTGCAATATCGTGCTTCGCTGGGCAGTTAGCCAGCGGAAACGCGAAGCAGCCGGTAATTGCCCGATAGGCCCGGCCTCCCGGCCTCCATCGCATATTTTTTGGAGCGATGCCAGGTAAACTTTGATTTCCTCAGGGTCACAACCAGCGGAGAAAGCTCTAATTCTTTTTTCATTTACATCTACCGAGGCTTTCAGGAAGCGCTGGCTTGCACAATACAGTATCACACCCACATTGAGAAACTCTTCACGCTCCACAATCGGTACCAACCGGATCACTGCATACTCAAATAAGTGTCTTTCTTGCATACTGTGCTTGCTTTACTAATATTTCAGATTCTGCCAGACGGTTCTCCAAAAAGCTGATGTAGATATCCCTGTATGCTGCTGCGCTTTCAAAGGTAGGATCTTTCAAAAGCCATTCGTCCGGAATGAGGGCCACCACAGCGCGGATATGCGCATGGGTTAATTTACTTCTGAACTCCTCATTCACAATATCCAGTTCGGTGGCATAGGGCAGCAGGACATGATCCTTTACCTGGGCAAAAGGTCTTCGGGATTGCTCTTCCCAGTTTTGCCAGGAATGGTGAAAATAAAGGGCTGCACCATGGTCAATCAGCCACAGCTCCTTGTGCCACATCAGCATATTGGTATTCCGGGCGGTGCGGTCAACATTGGTCAGGAAACAATCCAGCCATACTATTTTGGAAGCCAGCAAAGGATCAATGGGATATACCACCGGATCAAATGTAATAGCTCCTGAAAGATAGTGTACTCCCAGATTTCTGCCTTCGCTTGCCCGTAGCAGATCCTGAATTTCCTCGTCGGGCTCGGTACGGCCAAAGGCTTCATCCAGCTCCGCAAATACCATTTCGGGTACCCGGAGCCCCAGATAGCGCGCTATCTCCCCTCCGATCAGCTCTGCAATCAGCGCTTTCACCCCCTGACCCGCTCCCCGGAACTTAAGCACATACAGAAAATCATCATCGGCTTCTACAATAGCCGGGAGCGACCCTCCTTCTCTGAGAGGAGTTACGTAACGCGTCACCTGGACCTGTCGCAACTGGCGTTCCTCCTTCATGCGGTATATTGTTTTGGAAAGATTAAAAATTTAAAGATAGTATATGTGGCCGGATAGATATATCTTTTCCTTCTATTATAAAACAGAGAAGCTCCCATACTCATGCTGGGAGCTTCTTCTAAAATACTACTACACTTACTTATATAAACAACTGATTAGATTCTGATTACACTCCTGCTTAATGGACGGCCGAAGTGTCCACTTTGGATTTTCCGCTTTTTGTCCATAAAACGAAAGGAACACAGACAAGAAACATGAGTCCCAGGTACAGGAACACGTCCATGTAAGACATCACCAGTGCCTGCTTGCTGACCGTAAGGTCAAGAATTTTATAACCACTTTTAAGCGCTACTTCTGGCGTCATTCCTTTACCAAGAAAATTTCTTTGCAAACCCTCTACCCGCTGCTGCACGGCAGGATTATTGATATCCAGCTTGCTTACGAGGTCGTTACGGTGCAGCATATTCTGGCGGGCAATGAAAGTGGTGATAACGGCCACTCCAAATGATCCTCCCAACTGCCGCATCATACCTGTGAAAGCAGCACCCTCGCCTATTTCTTTGCCTTTCAGCGTAGAAAGTGCCAGTGTTGTAATCGGAACAAAAAGCAATCCTAATCCTATACCTCTCACAATAAGCATATTAAAAAATGCATCTTTACCAGTATCAGGCGTGAGTATCAGATATCCCCAGTAACTGTAAATAAAGAATGCTACCATGCCAATAGCCACCAGATACTGCTGCTTGGCACCACGCTGAAGAAGCTGACCAACGATCGGCATCATCATGGCGGTGACGATAGCCGCCGGAACCATGAGCATACCCGACTGCGTGGCTGTCCATCCCAGTGTGGCCTGTGTATACAGTGGAATCACGAATGTAGAACCGTAAAGCCCAAATCCCAGAATAAAGGAAAGGACAGTCCCCACACTCAGATTACCGTTTTTCAGTACCCTGAGATTGACAATCGGATTGGGATAGGTGAGCTCCCGCCAGATGAAGAAGAAAAAGCCCAGTACCGTTGATATACTCAGTATCACAATGATCTCATCATTAAACCAGTCGTCCTCCTGCCCTCTTTCCAATACGTACTGTAAAGAACCTACCGCGATGGCCAGCAGTACAATCCCCCAGTAATCAATCTCGCTTGCCGATTTTTTGTTTGCAAATTTGGGGCTCCTAACGAATTCCACTGTCAGAAGTGCCGCAATGACACCAAGCGGAATATTAATGTAAAAAATGTAGGGCCAACTGTAATTGTCAACGATATAACCGCCCAGCGGAGGGCCAAGCGTGGGGCCTACAATAACACCCAGCCCATAGATAGCCTGAGCAATACCTCGTTTTTCGGGTGGGTAGCTTTCTGTGATAAGCGTTTGAGCCGTCACCAGTAGCGCACCACCTCCGAAGCCCTGGATCAGACGAAAAAACACAAGCTCCCAGATGTTGTCCGCCTGACCGCATAGAAAGGATGACACAGTGAAAATAATGATTGAAGCCGCAAAATAATTACGCCGTCCGAACTGCTGGGAGAGCCAGCTCGTCATAGGCACAACGATCACATTACCAATGGCGTATGCCGTAATCACCCAGCTTACTTCTGATAATGTACCTCCCAGATTTCCGCGCATATCATTCAGCGCCACATTTACGATTGTGGTATCTACAATTTCCAGGAGAGCACAAAGCACTGCAGTAATGGTGATGATCACCCTCCTGAAACCGTATTCAACCAATGATTCCTGTTGTAGTTCCATTTTATTGATTTGAAGTCGATTCCACTAATAAACTATATGCGTCAAAAACGGCACACGGTTTACTTCAGACTGTGAACTTTTAATTAAGCTCCACATCCACGAATACATTCATGCCCGGGCGAAGCTGCGACAGGAATTTATCCTGAGGCTGGTCAAATTCTATCCTTACAGGCAGCCGCTGAACCACCTTCACAAAGTTACCACTGGCGTTATCAGGAGGTAACAGCGCAAAACGTGCACCGGTTGCAGGTGAAAATGAAGCAACTTTTGCCTCAAATTCGTGGTCAGGGTATGCATCCACGTGAACCTTCACTTTCTGCCCAAGCTTCATTTTGGTCAGTTGTGTTTCTTTAAAGTTGGCAACAACCCACGGTTCGGTATCGGATATAATGCTGAACAGCGTTTGTCCTGCCTGCAGATATTGCCCCAGTTGTGCATTTACTTTGGAAACCCTTCCGTTGGTGGGAGCTGTAATAACAGTATAGGAAAGATTAAGCTCTGCATTGGCGATTTCGGCCTGGCGCGCTTTAATGTTCGCGTCGGCAACTGCCTTTTGCCGGGAAGTGGCGTTGGTTTGCGAACCTGCGGCTTTTGCCTGGCGCTCCGCAGCATTTTTCTGCGCCACCAGAACGGCCAGCGCGCGTTCCGCCTTTTGCTTGGTAGCCTGTGCCTGTTCAAATTCCTGCTGTGTGATCGAGTGATCTTTGATCAGATTTTCATAACGGGCAAAATCCTGATTCGCTCTCCATACATTCACTTTTGCTTCTTCTATCTGCGCCGCCACTACCGACACGTTCGCCTGGTAGGTAATTCCGGCCGCTGCTGATGCCGTTGTGGTTGCATTAGCAACGGTGAGGTTCCCTTCCGAACCCAGCAACCCTGCCTTGGCTTGCTCTAATTTAATGATCTGATCGCGGTTATCCAGTACAATAAGCGTATCGCCCTTGTGAACCAGCTGGTTATCTTTTACTTTGATTTCAGTAACATACCCGGAGATACGCGGGATTACCGGACTTATATTGGCATCCACCTGTGCGTCATCCGTTTCTTCATGGTGCAGGCCATGGTTATATTTCGTAAAACCCCAGCTTCCGCCTACCAGTACCAGCAAGCCAAGAATAATAATAAAGCGTTTGTTCGTCTTTTTGGGAGCTGTATCTTCTCCGAGTGCGGTGTTTTGTTTCGTTTCCATCTATTTCCAAGAATTGAATTTTCGTAAATTGAATTGGTTCAAATGAACAGCAATACCAGCGGATATCGCTATTTTTTTAGTTAATTAATCACCCCCGCAACCTGTTCCAGTTTTTTGTATGCTACGATGGCGTCTGCCTTGGCAGCTTCATAATTGATCTTGGACTGGACCTGAGCCACGTCAGCGTCCAGCAGCTCGGTGGTCGTTACAAGGCTGTTATTATATTTATTTTTGGTAATTCTGTAATTCTCATCCGCCTGTTCCACCGCCTTTGCGTAAACATCGATCTTCCGCTTACTCAATACATAATTGTAAAAGGCTGTATTCACTTCAAGGTGGACCTTGTCCAGGATGATCTCCTCGTTGGTTTTGACCTGATATGCTCTTGTACGCGCCTCCGCCATTTTAGCCCCCGATTTCCAGAGAGAAGCAATGTCATATTTCACCCCAATACCCGCGTTCATCGCGTTTGGCACGGTCACCACACCAGGTATGCTAAGGGCCACATATCCGCCAGTGAGCGCCACACTTGGATAATAATCCGCTTTGGCAACTTTGATGTCTGCATTCGCCGCTTTCTGTCTGATCGCATTTGCTGCAATATCCTTCCGGTTTGCCAGTGCTTTCTGCTCCCAATCCATTACATTTCCTGCTTCCTTTAAAGCATTAAAACTATTGGAATCCGCCAGAATAGCTGTATTCTCGGGTAATCCCAGTAGCAGGTCCATATTCACCGTGGTAACTTTCAGGTCATTTTCGGCGTCCAACAGCGCCAACTCTACGTTTGATTCCTGCAATTTTGCCTTCATCAGGTCATTCCGGGCAAGCAAGCCGTTTTTTTCGCGGTTGGTAAACTCCGTCACCCGCTCCCGTTCGCTTTTCAGGTTTTCACTGACCAGGTCCACCGCTTTTTTGGCCTTATATAAATTACTGTAAGCAGCGATCGTATTCTGTATGATTGCTTCACGATTGGTTTCCACGTCAAGTTTTGCAGCCTGCTCAAGATAATGGGCGGATTCCAGACCATACTTAAATCGGAAACCAGAAAACAGTGGCAGAGAAGCACTTGCCATACCATACATAGCCTGATGTACCTGGAGATTGGAGGAGGAGCTGGTACTGTCATTCCCGTTTTGTCCGATTTTTAGGCCCACATTGGGTGTATTTAACCGGAGATACGATGCCGACACACTCAGGGAAGGCAACTGATTATCCCTGATCTGACGGATGCTGAGGCCTGCCAGGTCAACGTTAGTCTGGCTCAGTTTTAATTCTTTACTATTTTTCAAACTCATTTCAACAGCTTCTTCCAACGTAAGTGTGCGCGGCGACTGGGCATATGAATGAGTGGCGGTAACAAGAAGTACCATTCCAAGTACTCCTGCAGCCATTCTTTTAATTCTGAATGTGATGTTCATTGGATACAGTTAATTTAAATATACTTTTCAGGTGTACACTGAGTTTTCTTTTGAGGTATATCTGAAATTCTTCGTCGGACAGCGCTTCCAGATTGTTAATCTTTTTGTAAAAATCCTGCGTAGCAATTGCCTGGTTAATGGTCCCGTAAAGAGTAGTCGTCATGAGGCCAAGGTCGATATTCTTCTTAAAAACGCCCGATTCCTGCCCTGCCGTAATCAAGGTGTTCATCAGGGCGATATTCCTTCGTTTAAGCTCAAGAATATGGTCAGATATAATGGGAGTCCGTTCCGCAGAGAGCTGCTCACGCATCATAATATTGTAAAAACACTGATTCCCCATCAGCCTGTCTATCACAGTGTCAATCCAGATATTAACTTTTTGCAGCGGTGTCAATTCCTCGTTCTGAAGGATATTCTCCATTCTCGACCGGGATTCTACCATCCTGACATTAAAAAGTGCTTCAATAAGCTTCTCCTTCGAACCAAAATAGTAGGATATCATCGATACGTTGATATCTGCCTCCTGTGCTATATCCCTGACCGAAGTCCCGGCAAAACCTTTATTCGCGAACAGCCGCTCTGCGACCTCGATGATCTGTATCTGCTTCGTGTTATATTCCATTACCCCGTTATTTTCCTTTGTTAAAACCTAATTTCCCTTACACAGGCCCCGCTGCAACTTTTAACCTTACAAAGGTAACTGGTGTAAAATAACAAATCAAACGATTGTTTGATTTTAACAAACAATCGTTTAGTAAATTCAAACAAACATTAGATTAATACCATTAAAATTTCTTTAATCCTGAGATTAATTTCATTTAATGGTATTTTTGATATAAAAAAATGTCTTATTACTAGAAAATATCGATTATTAGCTGGAAGCAGGATGCAAGGGACTACTTTGCGATGGGAGGACCAATCGGATACAGCTTTGCGGATTGGTTAAGAGAAGGGCTTTTCTAAATATTCCAGAGATACAAATGCTCACTTCACACGATCGGGGTTTTCACTGACAAAAGCCCCCCATCCTCCTTTTTTGGACTTTGTACCTTTGGAGGAAGAAACGGATGCCGGTGTGTTGGCATGATAATGATGGCAAATGGCGATGGCGATACCATCCGTAGCATCCATAAATTCCCGGCTAAGCTCCATCTTCAGGATTTTTTCCAGCATATAGGCTACCTGCTCCTTTGATGCGCTGCCACTCCCCGTTACCGATTGCTTCACTTTTTTGGGAGAATACTCCACGATTGGGATATCCCTTGACAGAGCTGCTGCCATAGCCACACCCTGGGCACGACCTAATTTCAGCATAGACTGTGGGTTTTTACCGTAAAATGGATCTTCAATAGCCATTTCATCGGGAAGGTATTCGGTAATGAGCTGTGTGATCCGTTCAAAGATTTTCTTCAGTTTGAGCTCGTGGGTATTATATTTGCTCAAATGAATCACACCATACTGAACCAATGTAATTTGCTGGCCTTTGACCGATATCACCCCGTAACCCATCACCTGGGTCCCGGGATCTACGCCAATAATCACCTTTTCGGTAGCATTTGCCTGCTGCATTTTTATCATGCTGCAAGATAAGGAACTCACCACGTCAAAAGAAAAAACCAACTGGCAAAAACTGATCCGGGCGGGGAAGGTACTGACTACTTTACTTATTTTCAGCTACATATATAAAACCTTCAGTACCGAACAAAAAGGTATCGGGGATGTAGGTAAAGTGCTGACTACCGTTCTGGCCGGTAATAATATCGGAACATTCCTGCTTACCTTTTTAATGGTCCCACTCAACTGGGCGCTGGAAAGTCTTAAATGGCAGAAACTGGCAGGCAAAGTAGTGAAACTGAGTTTCCGGGAAGCTCTCAGAAGTACGCTGACTGGCCTGGCCGTAGGGGTTGCCGCGCCTGCCCAGGTAGGTGACACTGCCGGAAGAGTGGCTTCGCTCAAAGCAGATAACCGGCTGGAAACCATAGGCGCGGCGGTGGTGTCTAACGGCGTCCAGTTTTATGTTTCGGTTGTGGCCGGGGCTTTTGGCTGGCTCTATTTCGGAGAGTCGTTAAAGCTCAGCGCCTTAGGGGCAAATCTTCTTTCGATCGTCATTTTCGTCGTGTTATCAGGAGGTGTACTGGTGGTTGTTGCCAGAAAGAGAATCCTGAACTACAACCCTGAAAAAGACTGGCAGAAAAAGCTCCATTCTTACTTCCGCATCATTGGAGCATACACGGGGATGGATCTTTTGCTGGCCCTGGTGCTGGGGGCTGCCAGATACATGGTGTTTCTTACTCAGTTTGTATTAACGCTTTCACTGTTTGATTTTCCGCTGGACTACCTCACCCTATCAGCCTGCGTAACGCTGATCTTCCTTGCCAAAACCCTCATTCCGGCTGTTAACGTGCTGGGCGACCTAGGCTTACGGGAATTTACCGCACTGTTTGTTTTCAGGCAATTCGGATTGCCACCAGAGCAGATTATTGCCGCAACTTTCCTGATCTGGATACTGAATGTACTTGGCCCCATTCTGATCGGTATGTACCTTATCTGGAAGTATAAATGGAAAACCTGATACTATGAAAACATTCCTATGGGCAATACTGACAAGCGACTCGCTGGCACTCCTCTGCGCGATCGTTTTAGGCAGTTATACCATTTTTACACTTTTACTTACCTTTCTCTGGAAAAAAATCCAAGTAAACTTCGATGCGGCGGAAACCGGTAATGATTTTATTTCCGTGATCGTTCCGGTCCGGAATGAAGCTCAGAATATAAGAAACCTATTAACTGACCTGCAGACGCAAACATTCCCTCAAAACCGGTTCGAGGTTCTGATCATGAATGACGGTTCGTCCGATGAAACCGAGGAGATCGTACGGGCATTTATCCAAACACATTCCTGTGATGTGAAGCTGATTACGCCGGCTGACGATACAACCAAATCTCCAAAAAAAAGAGCTATTGAAAGGGGAGTAGCCATTGCCAAAGGAAATCTGATCGTCACCACGGACGGCGACTGTCGCATGGGCTCCGCCTGGCTGCATACGATAGGCCACTACCATCACACGACGGGAGCCAAACTCATCAGCGGCCCGGTCACCTTTGAACCCGAACGTACAATCACTGATCATCTTCAGGCAATAGAATTTGCCAGCCTCGTTGCCAGCGGAGCGGCGTCCATTCAGGCTGGGTACCCAAGTATGTGCAACGGCGCTAACCTTTGCTACGAAAAAAGTGCTTTCATGGAAGTGAATGGCTTTGAAGGCGTAAACCATATCGCATCCGGCGACGACGAATTCCTGATGCATAAAATAGCAGCCAAATTCCCGGAAAAGATCCGATTTCTTAAACACCAAAGTGCGATCGTCTACACAAAACCGCATCGTAACTGGTCATCATTCTTCCGGCAGCGTAAACGATGGGCCAGCAAATGGAAGCACTACCAGAGCCGAACCCCTCTTTTCCTGGCGCTGTACATTTTCCTTTCCAATTTTTCACTCCTAATGGCAACGGTACTGTTTTTTATGGGAGAGATCAGTAATGCACAACTGGCTGGTTTATGGGCTCTTAAATGTATCCCGGAATGGATTTTCCTGGGGTCAGTTCTTTCGTTTCTCCAAAAAAAGCGATCTGTTTATCTCATTCCGCTAACCCAGCTGATTTATCCTTTATACGTTTGCTTTTTTGGGCTTGCAGCTCAAAAAAAATCCTATGAATGGAAAGGAAGAAAACTCACCTGACAAAAACAGGCCATGGTTTCCCACGGCCTGCACAAACTAACTTCACAACGCTGAATAAAGGTAATACTATTCTTTCACCATTCTGATAATCCGGGTACCTTCCTGGTTAGTAACTTTTAGCAGATACAAGCCTCTCTGTAGATTTGAGATGCCGATGCTTGCTTCCGCCGACTTTGTTTTAAAACTGTTATGATAAACCAAAGCACCGGCTTGTGTAAGGATTTCAACCTGTTTCAGAGCAGATGTGCTTTTTACATTCACTTCGTTTACAGCAGGATTGGGATAAGCTTCTGCGGTTCCCAGGTTACCGCAGCTTCCGGCGCTGACAGCCCTAATGGTGCTGTACTCAAAGGTATCATCCATATCCACCTGTTTCAGGCGATAGTATTGGTTACGGGCTGCGGCGGATTCCGAAGCAAAAGGATTATCCGTAAAGGCATATTTACTGATGCCCGTATCAAACTTTACATCACCTATCCTTGTGAAGGTTCTGGCATCGGCAGAGCGTTCCACTTCAAAATGTGAGAAGTTTTTGGCTTCAGCTACCGTCCACGCCAGTTTTACGGTACAATTCTCTTTTTCAGCAGTGAAAGAGGACAAAGTCACAGGCAGAGACGAATCAGTCGGAGGCTCTGTACGGCAAGTCTGCGTGGTCTGAGGATAGGTAATAGAATACGTCGCATCAGGTGGGAGCGTAATTCGAACGGACGCACCTGTTTTTTTGATGCTGGCCGTCAGATCGCTCGTTTCCTGCCACACACCGCTCACCTGCTTCCATCCCGGCCAGGCTATTCCCTTCCCGTTTTGGTCCACAGCGGCACCCGGATACAATAAGTCGCCTTTTAATCCCAGTCCCGACTCGGTTTTTACAATTTCACCATCCTTGTTGAGCCACTCGATTTTAGCGGTCAATCCGGTTGCGTCAAAATCAGGCGTCACCTCATAATGCAGCCACGGAGCATCCTTCACGCAGGAAGATGATGCAGTGATGGTTATCTTAGGATCGGGTTTGGTCAGCGGTACCGAGGACACAAAGTTTCGCCAGTGAATTTCCCCGCCATTGTGCACAAAGGATTTCGCTATCACCTGCCCGTCAATATTATTACTGCCGTTTTTTGTAAGATTCGCCTGCGGCGCAAAAATGGTTCCTTTGATCGTATTGTTCCCGGAAATTACCAGGTCTCCCGTGGCATCCGGGAAATTATAAAGCACCTGGCTTCCCTGTGCATCGGAAAGTCCCATATTCGGGAAGTCAAGGCTTTTGTTGAACGCCGCATAATTCACGATGTTAATGATCAGTGCATAGCTGTTTGACGTCTCACTGCCCATAGCAGGCCCGCTAGGCACATTGTCCATATTAAAGTGTGAAATAGAATTCCATACTTCGGCCGTTACAGTCAGTACATTCACACCATTGGCATTTACAGAAAGTTTGGGATTGTTGCTGTAAACACCCGTCGTAACATAAGGACCCGGAACCGCGACATTGTTCTCGTTTATAATAGGTAAATTATCCGTCAGTGATTTCATCCCGGCAGATTTTTCAACGAATGCGGTAAATGCCCCGTCGATATCAATCTGCCCTGCACCTGTTCCGAATATATTTTCGGCAACCGGGTTACCCACATCCACTGCCGGACTTCCCCAGGAATTTGCATTTGAATTAAGACTGACCCTGGGCTCACTGTCGTATCCTGAAGATGAGCCGGTAACACGGATATTTGCGTTGGCACCATTTCCATCTTTAAACCAGATCTTAAGGTTAGTAGGGCTGCTTACATTTCCAATTTTAATATAATTGCTATTGTTTATTTTAAGATCTCCCGACGAAAGGTTCAGGCCACCGCGTACTGCCAGACCAATGGGCGCATTGCCCACATAAAAGCCAGGCTGACTTGTACTGGGGCTGATCTGATAGGTACCTGTGGTAACATTTCCTCCTGCGGCCACGGCACCTTCGGCCTCGCGGCCTAACAAAGAAACATCTCCCTTAACAAACACATTGAATCCTTTTGCTGCTGCCGTAGGGCTCTGCGCTAAAACATGATATTCTAAACTCAGGAAAAGGGAAAAAGAAGATAGTATAATTTTTAATGCTCTAATCATATCTAGTTGAGACAAATGGTTTACTCAACTAAATTAGATCGGCATCAGACACTCAGAAAATAAAGGGTACGACCTCTCCAAAATATGGGGTGTATCCTTGCATCCGAGGGGTGACTTTTACGGCACAATTTGTACTATTTAAATAATACGAATCACTAAATAGATTTATTTTATCGTTATATTTTAACTATTTCTACGATAAAAAAACAACTACTTACCTTGCCAAAAAGTAAAAATAATGCGATTATAGTGTAAAAATAATACTTTATAGGTATTTTCAGAGCGCAACAATGCTTCCAACCAGCCTAAGAGGGATGTACATTAAAATATAATAAAAAAAAGAAGCCACTTAACTACACTATCGAATCCCAGCGCCACTCTTCAGTGTTTTGATCTCCGACTGCATCTCCTGAAGCATTTTCATGAGCTGCTGCATATCTGTCTGAGGTTCGGGCAGTTGCTTACTATGGAAGCTATAATATTCCCACAGCTCTATTACCTCAGAAATCGGAACGGTATAGGCAAAATACTGTTTATTAAAAGATTGCAACAGCATGGTGCCGTCCTTATTAATGGAGACCTGCTTAAAAACAAAATCCTGATCCCCCTTCAGAATAACGATGCACGGCGTTTCATCCTTTACCTTGGTCCAGTCCTGAATGTAACGCGCAACAATATCACTTCCCTCAGGCACGGGCAGCATACTGTCGCCTACAGTTGGAAACATCCTGAAAGTGCCATTTCGCGGCAGATTCGGGATATTAAACTTTGGCAAAGTGGCGAGGAACTCAGGGTCACTATACCCGGACCGATAGCCCGCTTTCGCCTTCACAGGAACATATTCTACGTTTTCCTTTTCCTCACTATCCACTGTTATTGCCAAAACACGAATGTTATGGCCCTTCATAAACAACTCACTCCCCTCTTCAAGGTCTTTCAGTTTTTGTTCAGAAAGCTTTGAAAGATCTATCTTTAGCAGGCTATCAATACTCATCCTGAAAAATTCGGAAAAATTAATAAGGTCATCTATGGTCGGATTTGCCGTCCTCCCGCTTTCGTGCGCATTGAGCTTCACCCTGGATATCCCCAGCTTTTCGGCCAAGGCCTCCTGGCTTAACTTTTGGCGTAACCTGAGGTATTTGATATTAACAGCCCAAAAAATTTCCTGATTTTCCATAACTCCTGATAACAATGATTGAACAACAAGATACTTTCAGTATCAAATCTAATGATATTATTGATACCATGATACAAAATTTCATTTATTTTTTATTCAAACACCTTGATTATCTGACCTAAAAAACCGCATGAAGCAAAAAGATCCTGCGACATCTTCCCGCCGCGAGTAGTACCAGGCCGGGTACCTTCTTATTCGATACCACTTTCGCGGATCTGCCAGCATTTTTTATTTATATCCTTAAAATACTAGTTTTTAATTTTTGTTTAACTATTTTTGAAAAAAGTTAAACAAAATGTCAACCTACTCGATTCGGGATCTGGAAAGGCTCAGCAACCTCAAAGCGCATACCATCAGGATATGGGAGCAGCGCTATGGCCTGTTGCAGCCAGAGAGGACAGAGTCGAATATCCGGTTTTATAACGACGATCATTTAAAGAAGCTGCTCAACGTGTGCGTACTACTGGATCGCGGGATGAAGATATCACACATCAGCAGGCTCAGTAATGAGGAGATCAGAAATGAAATAGAAAAAGCCATACAGGAATCTTACACGGACGACAGATACCTGAACCCCGTTATCAGCCAAGCACTTATCGCCATTGCCACCTATAACGAAAAGGTAATCAATGGGTTAATCGACCAAACGATCAGGCATTTGGGCATGAGAGATACCTACATGAAGCTCATTTATCCGATGCTGGTACGCACGGGGCTGATGTGGACGAAGGACGACCTGCTGCCTTCGCAAGAACACTTTTTGTCCAATATTGTACGCAGGAAACTCTTTAGTGCCATTGACCAGCTGCCTATTCCGGAAAATCCGGCGCAGACATGGGTGTTGTTCCTCAACGAAGACGAAGACCACGAGATCGGCCTTTTGTTTGCTTACTATATGATCCGGCAACAGGGCCACCGAGCCGTTTATCTTGGCGCCAGAGTGCCCTATCACGATTTATCAAATGTGATCAACAATTGCCTTCCCACACATATTTGTACATTTATTGTCAGGCAACGGCCACAGGAAGAAACAGAGCGGTTTATCCAGAATCTTATCAACGACTTTGGTCAGGTCCGATTGTGTGTCTCAGGAAAAACGGACGGTATTCAAGAAACAGATTTGCAACATAAGGTAACGGTACTCAGGCATATTGATAATCTTCTGGACTTGTTAAACACTTCAAACTAAATGACAATCAAACGATCAGTGGCGGTTATTGGGTCAGGCTTTGCCGGCATGGCAGCCGCCGCGGTGCTGGCTAAAAATGATATTCGTGTAACGGTTCTGGAAAAAAACGAAACCACCGGCGGCCGGGCCCGTGTCCTGAGAGAAGCGGGATTCACTTTTGATATGGGCCCCAGCTGGTTCTGGATGCCTGATGTGTATGAAAAATTTTATAACATTTTTGGCCATACGACGTCGGATTTCTATGAATTGAAAAAGCTGGATCCGGGCTTTGCCGTCATTTTTGGCGGCAATGAAGTATGGGATATCCCAGCGGACTTCGAAGAAATATGCAACCTTTTTGAAGATACAGAAAAAGGAGCAGGCGCGCAACTGCAAAAGTTTATCGACGATGGTGCGTTAAAGTACCAAATCGGCATGGGCGAAATGGTGTATAAGCCCAGCCATTCGATCCTGGAATTCATGAGCCTGAAGCTGGCCAGAGATGCTTTCAAGCTACAGGTATTCTCGTCCTTTAAAGATCATGTGCGGCAGCACTTCCGAGACCCGCGCCTGCTGGCACTGATGGAGTTTCCCGTGCTGTTCCTGGGAGCCATGCCCAAGGATACACCGGCTATGTACAGCCTTATGAATTATGCGGGGCTCAAGCAGGGGACCTACTACCCCATGGGCGGCTTTGGAAAGGTAGCGGAATCCTTTCTGAAAATTGCCCGGAGCAATGGCGTAAACATCAAAACATCACATGCGGTTGAAGCGCTCACGGTTTCAGATCATACCATCGTCAGTGTAAGAGGAAAGGATATGCTGCTGCCTACCGACGGGGTGATTGGAACGGCCGATTACCATCATATTGAAAGCCAGCTGCTGCCTGAGGTATTCCGTTCCTACCCGGAATCTTACTGGGAAAAGCGGATCATGGCTCCTTCCTGCCTGATATTTTACCTGGGTGTTCATAAAAAAATCGATCGGCTGCGGCACCATAACCTATTCTTCGACGAAAGTTTCGAAGCACATGCCGAGCATATCTATAAAGATAAAATGTGGCCGTTAAAGCCTCTTTTCTATGTAAGTTGTCCTTCAAAAACCGACGAATCGGTTGCTCCAGACGGAATGGAAAATATATTTATCCTGATGCCCATCGCAACAGGGCTCACGGATAACGATGCAATACGCGAAGAATACTATGACAAACTGATGGAACGCCTCGAAAAATTTGCAGGTGAAGATATCCGCTCCCATGTCATTTATAAAAAAAGCTATTGCGTTTCCGACTTTGTGCACGACTACAACGCCTACCAGGGAAATGCTTATGGCCTGGCCAACACACTGATGCAGACGGCGATTTTTAAACCAAAAATCAAAAGTCAGAAAATAAACAACCTCTTTTATGCAGGCCAGCTTACCGTACCTGGCCCTGGTGTACCTCCATCTGTGATCTCCGGACAGATTGCAGCCCATGAAATGCTGAAAACCCTAAAGAAATGACGTATGAAAATCATTTTTGACAATTTATCCGCAACATGCAGCAAGGTAACCACCCAGCTTTACAGTACTTCCTTCTCGCTCGGTATTTATTTCCTAAAAAGAGAATTCCATGAACCGATTTACGGAATTTATGGATTTGTAAGGCTTGCCGACGAAATTGTGGATAGCTTCCATGGTTTCGATAAAGAATTCCTGATCCAAAAAATGCGGAACGATACCGTGGAAGCCATTACCCAGAAAATCAGTATCAACCCTATCCTCAACAGTTTCCAGGCAGTGGTTCACCGATATCACATCGGCTGGGATCTGATCGATACCTTTTTGCTGAGCATGGAAATGGACCTCCGGAAAACCGAGCACAACAGTGATTCCTACAATCAGTACATCCTGGGCTCTGCAGAGGTAGTGGGGCTGATGTGTCTGAGGGTATTTACCGAAGGCAATAATGATCTGTACCAGGAACTGAAACCCTATGCCATGAAACTGGGGGCGGCGTTTCAAAAGGTAAATTTCCTGCGCGACCTGAAAGCCGATTACCAGGAACTGGGCAGAACCTATTTTCCCGGTGTAAATTTCAATCACTTTTCGGCGCACGACAAGGAGGAGATACAAAAAGAAATAGAGTCGGATTTCAGCAATGCGCTGATGGGTATCAAAAAATTACCTACCAGCTCCCGGCGAGGGGTATACCTGGCTTACTTTTATTACCACAAGTTATTTCTGAGAATCAAGGCCACTCCACCGGAAAAGGTAATGGATGCCAGGATCAGAATTCCTGACAGCAATAAAATAGGCCTGATGTTACAATCACTTTTACGTCACCAGTTTGATCTTTTATGAAAAGTTTTTGTTCCCTGAATATGTATCATTCCGCCGCCGGGGCCGTTGATAAGATGGTGAACAAATACTAACTCCTAATAATATATGAATGTACAGGTAGTTTTGGTTGATGAAAATGATACGCCTGTGGGCCTGATGCCCAAGATGGAAGCACATGAAAAGGGAGCTCTGCACCGGGCTATTTCGGTATTCATTTTTAATACCGAAGGTGACCTCCTGCTGCAGCAACGCCGTTACGACAAGTACCATTCCGGCGGATTGTGGACAAACACTTGCTGCAGCCATCCGCTGCCGGAAGAAGATACCACTCGCGCAGCCAACCGCAGGCTCCTGGAAGAAATGGGAATAGAGGCTGAACTCCACTTTTTGTTTTCCTTCCAATACCATGCTGCCCTGGAAAACGGACTCACCGAGCACGAGCTGGATCATGTCTTCTGGGGAATTACCGATCAAAAACCTGACATTAATATCAGCGAAGTTGAAAGTTACAAATACATATCCCGAACCGAGTTGCTGGCAGACCTCACTGCAAGATCCGAAACCTATACCGAATGGTTTAAAATCTGTATCCAGGATGTACTTGAAAAAATTGAATCCCAAACCAAAAGTTTATGAATTCCTCGTTGGTTAGCTTTCTGATTGTGCTATTGTCTTTTATGGGCATGGAATGCGTTGCCTGGATTGCCCATAAATACCTGATGCACGGAATGTTATGGTTTTTACACAGTGATCACCATAAACGCGACGACCAGGGATTTTTTGAAAAGAACGATTTTTTCTTTCTCATTTTTGCAATACCTGGCATCATTTGCCTGTTTGTCGGTCTGCGTAATCATTTCAATGCACTGTTTTGGGTGGGCCTGGGCATTACAATGTATGGCTTTGCCTATTTTTTGGTTCACGATGTATTTATTCATCAGCGTTTCAAAATACTCAGAAATTCAGACTCCACTTATCTGAAAGCCATTCGCCGCGCGCATAAAATGCATCACAAACACACCGGCAAACACGACGGGGAATGTTTTGGTATGCTGTGGGTACCCTTGAAGTATTTCCGGGAAGTAAGAAAGACGTCTGTCAAATGAATTATCTGTACCTGCTCGTGGACCTTGGGGCGCTATCCGTCCCTTTGCTGTTTTCCTTTCATCCTAAAATACAGCTCTATAAACAATATCCTTCCTTATGGAGCGCCATTATCCTGACCACCATTCCATTTATTATCTGGGATAGCCATTTTACGCATATCAAGGTATGGGGTTTTAATCCGGATTATCTTCTGGGGATTTATTTTTGGGGATTGCCAATCGAAGAAATACTGTTTTTCATCTGTATTCCCTATGCCTGTCTTTTCACGTATTACTGCTTCCGGCTGTACCTTTCCAACACATTTTCCCTTAAATATGAAAAATTAATTACGCTGATATTCCTGACGCTCACACTTGCAGGAGGCTTCCTTTTTTACGATCGGCTTTATACTTTTTATACTTCCGTTTTCTTAGGTATTACCCTGGTACTGAGTTTAATTTTCAGGCTAAAATGGCTCAGTAAATTTTATTATGTGCACATGTTTCTGCTGCTCCCCTTTTTTATTGTAAACGGAATACTGACCGGAACCGGTCTTGAAAAACCTATTGTATGGTATAACGACAATGAAAATATGGCACTTCGGATTGTAACCATTCCAATGGAAGATATTTTTTATGGCATGCTCATGCTTCTTATAAATACCTGCCTATTCGAATACTTTATGGCGTTCAGACGAAAAACTTTATGATCAGAAATTGTCACCGTGTGTAAGGGCAATGAACCTGTCCGTAACCTGAGGTAATTGATTTAAAAGGCGCAGGGAAATATCCGTCAGGGTTCTTTTACCAAAGAGGTACTGCAGATAATACCCCGCTCTAATCCTGGTTCCAAAATGACGGTTCCACGCAACCTGATACCGATCTGCAATATCGTCCCTGGAAGTCTTGTTTCGAAAATATCCTATCAGCTCTGCGCCTAATAATTGGGAACTCCGCATAGCCATGCTCATCCCATTGCCACATAACGGCGTAATAGAGCCCGCTGCGTCACCGAGCAGGAACATACCATTCACTTCCGTTTGTTTTTTATGAAACTCCACATTACTCACCACAAGCGGCTGGCTGAAAAGGAAATCCGATCCGGTAAAATATCTTTTGAGAAACGGATTTTTATATAAAACCTGTTCTTCCATGGTTTTGATACTCATATCGAAATCATGAAGATTTTTTGACGAAGTCAGATAACACATACAATACCTGCCGCCATCCACTCTGGAAATTCCGCAATAACCGTCCCTGAAATTATGCAGCTCTATGCGGTTCACATTCAGATCCGTCCGGACATGGTATTTTACGCCTATGTAATTCGGCTTACCAGCCTTTTGCACGTCCTCATAACCAGGAAGCTGCTGTACAAACGAGGGAGTATATTTACCGTAACTACCACAGGTAATGTCTGCCCTGAACTTCCCCGAGGATGTTTCTATTTCCCAGATACCGTCCTGATGCTCAATGCCATTTACCTTGGCTCCCTCTACAACATTTACCCCTTTTGAAATGGCCTTTTCATATAATTTTTGATCCAAAGTATACCTGCTGATTCCAAAACCACCGGGTTCCAGCTGCCGGTTCAACATGAAACCTTTTTCAGAACTTATCCCTAACTCCGTGATGCGGGGAAGAGACATATCACGCAACGGTACTCCCAGCTTTTCAATAAAACCCCAGCTTTCCATGGAAATATATTCACCGCAGACTTTATGAAAAGGAAATCTCTTTTTTTCGAATAAAACAACAGAAACACCCGCATCAGCGAGCTGAATCGCCAGACAGAGCCCGCCCAATCCGCCACCTATAATGGCACAATCGTATTTTTTAATTTCTGTTTCCATAAACGATCACTTCATGCCGGAAAGCCCATTTGTTACGGATCGTAAAATGCATCGCACCCGCAGCTTCAACAATTGCCTTCCACTCCTTTTTCTTAAATCCACGCAGCACAGAAAGCGGTGCGTCATTTTTCACGAGGTAAGAATTCGAAAAAAGCGCAGTGAGAAATTTGATAGAATAATAGGCCAAAGGATGCCTCTCCAGATCATTGATGATCAGCACACAACGCTTTGCAAGTGCAAATCTGACTAGCTCCGTAAGATCCTCATCCGAGAAATGATGACAGAAAAGAGAAGCATGAATGATATCTATTGTCCTGACATACCGGTCCATATTCCGGTAATCATCACAGAAAAAGTTTATTTCAGGGTCAGCTGCGTGCTGTTTTGCATAGGCTGTACACACCGGTTTTATATCAACGCCCGCCAGTGCCAGATCAAAACCTCCCTTTTGCGCCCAGGTGTTTATCCTTTTAAGGGTATCTCCTCCCCCGCTGCCAATATCAACAAGCGACAAATGTTCTGAGCGGCTCAGTACCTTTTTTAGAGCCGAGAAAGAAACTCCATACCCACCCAGCCATTTGTTAATAAAATCAAGCTCTTTCAGGTTAACGAAGAGGTCTTGAGGTGGAATATCCTCCGCGTCAAGGAGCTCCTTCTTCTGACTCCTTTTTTTAAACATACCGCATCTTTAAAGTTTCTATCGTGAGGCCAGGGCCAAATGCAGCTGCCAGGATCTGTTCATTCCGGTGTTCGGATTTTGCTTTTTCCAGGATCTCTTTCAAGACAAAAAGAACGGTTGGCGAAGACATATTGCCATAGTTTTTAAGGATTTTATAGGTATCCGACATCGCACATTTATCCAGATTCAGCGCCAGCGCGAAATCATCAATAATCCGCTTACCGCCCGGATGTACCGCCCAGTGTTTTATTTGGTCAATATTCAACCCGGCGCCCAGTAGCATTGCGCGGATATTTTCCCTGATCAGGCCGGGTACATAGGAAGAAAGGTTCATGATAAAACCCGTCTCCGAAAGCCGCCAGGCCATATCATCATATCCGCTGTGCAGTACCATGGAATTAAATTCTTCCATCTGCACGGCATGCTGATACATCCCGTCCGGTTTACCTGAAACGATGACCGCAGCAGCTCCGTCGGCAAAAAGCAGGTTCGATAAAAGGTAATCGTCGTTATACTGCTTCTGGAAATGGATGGTACATAGCTCCGTACATACGATCAGCACCTTTGCAGCAGGGAAAGTCCGGCAAATAACGTCTGCATTTTTAAGAGCCAGTATCGCCGCATTACACCCCATAAAATTCACTGAACTCCGCTGAACGGTCGGGGACAAACTGAGCGCTCTCATCAGCTCAATGTCCAGCCCGGGAGCAAATAATCCGGTGCAGGTGACGGTGATCAGATGGGTGATCTGCTCCTTGAAATCATGGATTCCCTCCAGGCCGTTTACAGCTTTCAAGGATAACTCCGTGGCCTGCTGCGCGTATATTTTCATTCTGTCGGACAGCGTAGGTTCCGGCAAAAGATCAGCGGATTTGCTAAAAAAGGTATAATCCTCGTACGCCTTATCAAAATCGGAGAGAACGGAATAACGGGTCTGAATTCCGGTTTTTCCTGATACTATCTTTATTTTTCTTTTACTCATCAGGTCATTGGTTGACCTGATGTAAAAATCGGTAAGGGTTTCCTGCGAAAAACAGTTTTCGGGCACCGCCGTTGCAATTGCTGATAGGTAACTCAAAGGAACTGACTGATAATGATTAGTACTACAAAACAACTATTCATGCAAAGCGCGGCAATACGGTTCATACGCATTGTATTTTTAAAACTGGCATGGCTATGACTTTGGATCACCATGTAAAACCAATATCCAAAATAAACAATGACCGGCAAAAAGAACAGCTGGAGGATATAAAAAATCATTCCATTTCCTTTACTGCTGAAGTATAAAAAGTAAAAAACATTACATAACAGAAACATCAGTGCAGTAAAACAGAAGGTACCGATGTAACCAAGTTTATAACTAAGGGTTACCACACCATCTTTCAGATCCTGCTGGTGCTGGTAGATCTGCGTGAGCGGATACGCTCCGGCGATTTGAAAGGAACATCCGAGCCAGACGAAAATATGAGCTTCGGATACCTCGGGGATGCTGCCTGTAATTGCCACGGTTGCCATGTAGTACGTAAAAGCACCCTGGAAAAACATGACCACCAGAAATCCGGCAACAGGATACTTCTTTAACCTGATCATCCGCGAACTGTACGCACGCGAAGCAATGATATACAGACAAAGACAAACTGCAAAAGCCTTATTGACCAGCAGAACAGCCAGCAGTACTGCTGTAAAATCCAACGCCAGGGTTACATAAAAAAGATAGATGGTCGGCTTGGGTGGTTTTTCCAGGCCACCGATACTCTCTTCATCCTGATCCACAAAACTATTGTATCCGTTACTGGCAGGATATACCAGCAGGTGAATGATCAGAAATGACCAGATGGTTTCGGATACCAGCACGGATTCTGCCTGACTTAATGCAAACAAAAACAATGGCATCAGAAAAAACGAGAATGGTATTCTCAAAAGCTGAATGGTACTCCTAACCGGGTGCATAGGCAAATTTAGACATAAAATAAGATTGATTGACCATCTACCGTCAGATTCTGATACCTGGTTCCAGTCAGCGCAGTTATGGACGTATCACAGGAGAGGAATGGATAAGGACAACCCGTTTGACGTTAAATAATTAAATTTCAAATGATCCGCTACCAAAACCCTATGTTCTCTACTTTTACCTAATTTTAGAATATAATTCAACGTATAGAAACAGTAAAAGAAGAACGACAGTCAGTCATTCCGGAAAAATAGGGAAATTATGGTTTTACAAGACAGCAAAACGCCTTCCACATTCATGATCATACTGGCATACGCCATTGTGTACATCGTATGGGGCTCCACTTACTTCTTCATACAGAAAGCCTTGTCGGGGTTTCCTCCTTTTCTGCTCGGTGCGTTCCGGTTTATCGCGGCAGGTATACTGCTGATGGGATGGTCGGTCATACAGGGAGAAAAAATTCTGGTGGGAAAGAAAATCATCCCTTCTGCTATTACGGGCTTTCTTCTCTTATTTGTGGGGAACGGGATTGTGATCTGGGTAGAACAATTTCTGCCAAGTGCCATGGTTGCCATTCTGATCTCGTCGGCACCGCTCTGGTTTGTACTGCTTGACAAACCAAAATGGCAGGAAAATCTGAACAACAAACTGGCGATTCTGGGTCTTGTTATTGGTTTTGGTGGCGTGATTTTACTTTTTTCCGAAAGGGTCACCAGTGCCATGCACTCCATCAACAGCGGCCGGGATCTATTTGCCATGGGGCTGATACTGTTCAGTGCGGCAGCCTGGGCAGGAGGCTCTTTGTATGCCAAATACAACGCCAGTAATACTTCCCCCACTGTAAATACTTCCTGGCAAATGATGACCGCAGGTGTTGCTTTTATCCCCGGGCTCTTTATCTCCGGCGAATTATCCTCGTTTGATATCTCCGCGGTTCCCTTGAACGCCTGGCTATCGGTTTTGTACCTGGTTATTTTTGGATCCATTGTGGCCTTCAGCTCTTATGTATGGCTCATTAAAGTGCAGCCTGCCACCAAGGTAAGTACCTATGCATACGTTAACCCTGTGGTTGCCGTACTTTTGGGTATTTTGTTTGGCGGTGAAAGTATTTCGCTTACCCAGATATCGGGGCTGATCATCATCCTGGGCAGTGTACTGCTCATCAATTTTGACAAATACCGAAGCCCTGTAAAAACGACTTCAGCTTCGGCATAAAAAATAGATGCAGGCGTATTAAAAAAACGGGTAAGCCACAAACCGACTTACCCGTTAAACAAACAACAAACAATACTAACGACGACCACCCCGCATTCCGCCTCCAAATCCGCCTCTGGAACTCATCCCTCCGCTAAATCCGCCCCGACTGTATCCGCCCCAGGACTGGCCGTGATAAGTAGCAGCGTTATTGCGGTTAAAGGAATTCTGGCGCGGAGCAACAGTAACCACCCTCGAACCTGCATTTCTGGCACCGTCTCTGGCTACATTGGGAGTGGATATCCAGGCCGAACGACCGGTATATTCAGGATTAAAATGTCTTCTGGCCACCCCCATAAAACCGCTGTTATTCGCTGCCACAATGCGGTGTTGAGAAATATTGTTATGATAATAATGATCGTACTGGCGGTATAAATGAGGATAATACCGGTAAGCACCTCCAAAAAACCAGTTTGAAAAAGCCAGCGAAGGCAATCCGAATATCACCGGCGAACCACCCAGTCCAAAGTAAAAACCGGTACTATTCCACAGCGAGCCAGGATACCACATGGCCGATCCATACCAGTAAGGATAGCCAAACCAATAGGAATAAGGATTGTAACCATAATAATTCACAACGGTATCAGAGGCCGGCGCGGGATAGCTGTAACCGTTTTCTTTAGCATACTGCTCACTGGCCTTGCGCAGGTCTTCAACCGCCTGCGGATTTTGCGACAGATCGTCTTTATACTGGGCAAGTTCCTGTTTGTTCAGCGCTTCCAGAGAGTCGTGTTCATTGGCCAGGCTTTGCCGGACACCTTCCGGATCTTGTTTAAAGCTGTCTCCCAGGCGCACGGTGAGATCAATGTGATCATTGAGCAAAGAAAGCACGTCGGGCATATCCAGCAGTTTGTAAAAAGCATCCTGGCTTTTTGAATCCAACCCCTCTATCAGATCTTCAAAAGAACGTTCCGCCTGCTGATTCAGATTATCCACCACGATCAGGTCTTTTTTGTGATGATCATACAATTTCCAGGCTGCTTCTTTGAGCTCATTATCCGGTGCTGTTACCAGTGCATCCGTTTCCTTCCTGGATTTCCCTTCCTGCAGAGTTGCCAATGCATGCATCAGCTTGGGATACCTGGAAACGTTGTAAAACCAACCTTGTTTTTTCTGATTAAAATCCCGGATACTAGCCTGAAAAGCCTGGCTCGCCTGGTCGTGTATCTGGCCCAGTTTCGCAAGTATTTGCGGATACTGGCTTACAATCAGAATGTTTTCCCTGACATCTTCATTATACGGTGCAATGGCAGATACAATTCCCTTATCGGTTTCCTTTAATTGTTCCGATCCAATGGTTGTTTCATTTTGAGCAAAAGCTACCGGGAATGTACCTCCGAAAAGCAAAACTGCGAGCAACAAACCTTCTTTTTTCGAGTTGATTCCCAAAGCCCTAAAGGCTCTCAGAAATCTGCTGTCAAGCGTTTTCATATCACTTGTTTCATTTACTTGTCTGTTCAAAACACCACATCGTTTGTGTGGCTCCATTCAAAAACCGCCGGAAAGTTCCGTCCTTCCTTTCCACATCCCTGTACTTTCCGGGCAGTTTTTATTACCTCAGACCTGGCGGTCGGGGAAGCTTTTCATCAGCTTTTTCACCCCCTTGTTGATCTGCCTGTCCAGCCTGTTAAAATTACTGACATCTCCAGTGATGGCCTGCTGCCACAGTACTTCTCCGGTTTTGGCATCGGTCACATCCAGTACGAGCGTACCATTGGTGCTGGTGGTACTGTAAGGATATCCCCCTCCGTAATAGCCGAAAGGCATTCCCCAGCCCCAGCGTCCCCAGCCCATCATGGGATAGCCATAACCACCTCCTCCGCCATAATAATTACGCCTTACCCTTTGGGTGAAAGTATGGAACTGCAGCAGCAGGTCGGGGTTCTGGGTGTTTCTGGTCAAACCTTTTTGTCCCAGGGCCGCGTCAAAAGCACGCTGTATCCTCTGCCTTGCAAACGCATTGTTGTACATGGGATTTTGAGATGTTTTCATGTCCGGATACATCCAGTTGTAGGTCTGAGCCTGTGCCGGAAGCTGAAAATTTCTGTTTTTTGCAAACGATGGGATACTCATCACCATAAGCAGGCCCATCAGGTTCACTAACTTTTTCATTGCTTTCTCCGATTAACTGATCTTAAAATATTCAATGGATTTTTTGATAAGAAAGGCAAGCTGGCAGGGCGGAAAACCCCGTACCCAACCCTGCAACAGCTGCCCTATCACTTCCTACAAACCAACGGCATAGTACTGTGTTTCCGGTTTGCCTGGGTATACCCCCTCAATCATCACTCCGCCTTTCTTATCCGATAGTATTTTGATGGCCTCGGCGACGCTCGTAACCGGCTTGTTATCAATCCTGGTAATGACAAAACCTTCTTCCATATCCGTACCCTGGCGGATTTTGCCGGCGAAGATCTGGCTCACCTGCACACCCTGTTCCACGCCGATCTCCTTTTTCGCTTTATTGCTCAAATCCTGCAATTCAATTCCAAGTTTATCCAGCGTAGCTGCTTTACCGGCATTTTCCGAAGTATTACCTGCGCTGCCTTTCAGGGATACTGTAATGGCTTTTTCAACGCCATCGCGATTCACCATCAGGTTAACTTTGTCGTTGGGTTTATGCTGTGCAATTGCCTCCTGAAGTTGCGGAACCGACTCGATCATCTGACCGTCAATTTTGGTGATCACATCTCCGATTTTAACACCGGCCTCCTTAGCTGCGCTTTGGTCTGCAAAACTTTCAACCCGTACCCCCTCAGACACTTTCAGATCATACGATTTTACTTTGGCACCGTCCACTTCGCTGATACCCACGCCGAGATACCCTCTCTGCACGGTTCCGAATTTGGAAATATCCTCCACCACTTTGTGTGCAATGCTGGACGGAACGGCGAAAGAATAACCGGCAAAAGACCCTGTCTGGCTGGCAATGGCCGTATTGATTCCGATCAGCTCACCGTTCAGGTTTACAAGTGCACCTCCCGAATTGCCTGGGTTAACAGCGGCGTCGGTCTGAATGAATGATTCCACCGGAGCCTTTGCATTTTCGCTCAGGATGTTGATATTCCTACCCTTTGCACTCACAATACCGGCCGTTACGGTGGAGGTTAAATTATAGGGATTACCCACTGCCAGCACCCATTGCCCCACTTTCACACCTTCCGAATTTCCAAATGCCAGCGATGGCAGATTTTTGGCATCGATCTGAATCAGTGCGATATCCGTATTCGGGTCCGAACCGATCACTTTTGCCTTAAATGTTCGCTTGTCAGACAGCGTAACTTCCAGTGATTCAGCACCCTGTATCACATGGTTATTGGTTACAATATAACCGTCCGGATTAATGATCACACCTGAGCCGGTTGCCTGCGGCTTCTCCCCTCTTCCCTGAGGCGCCTGCTGCTCAAAAGGATTACGATCACCAAAAAAATCCTTAAAAGCATCGGGTACTTCCATCTGGCTCACCGTACGTTCGGGCTTAAGGGTTGATTTAATATGTACCACCGCAGCTGTGGCCTTTTGCGAAGCATAGGTAAAATCTGCTGGGATCATCGCCGTATTTTCACCGGGTTTCTCGCCCATTCTTGTCTTTACGACCGGAGTTGCGTTTACCCAGGTCGAGATGGTATCAGGTTTGGCAAAATGATCGAAGGCCGCGTATGAACTTCCACCTAAAACAGCCGCTATCACGGCAACAGGAGCTAATTTTCTAAAATTTCGAGTTTGAAACATGGCATTAAGCATGGTTAGAAAGTAAGAAATAATGCCTTCGGTCTGACACGGTCAGGATTTGCTGAAATCCCGACTGGTCTTCCCTTTCGACGTTTCAAAGTTGTCTCCCAATTCTGGAGGGAAACTGAAGATTTCAGCCGTTTAGAAAAAAGTTGATTTTTTTTGAAGATTTTTTGAACAGGATGTAACGCAGACAATAGCCTCCAGAGGCTGCCTCTTAGGCGTCACTAAGGGCTATGCAAAGATGATTGCGATGGGAAGCCATCGGCGCAAAAGTTGCGGATAAGCCAAAATACAAGTACCCCGGCTACTGTTCTGCGTCATTTATGGGGAGGGATACCTTTCATTAATTCCTGTGCGATCAGTTCATAATTATCATCAAAATGATGACTGCCGGGAATAATCATCACGTTAAAACCATTCGACCTGAAAACGGCAGTACGGTTTTGATCTTCCTTACTCCCAAAAAAACAAATCGGCTTGTATTTCTCAATACGCTTTATTTCACCGATCACGTCATAAGGAGCAGCGCTCCTTCCCAGATTCAGCATGTCCGTTAAATGAACTTCAAAATCCGTTTTTTCATCCGGAGATAACATCCATACCGACTGCAATTTTTCCTTTAAGCCGGGCGGCAGCTTTGAAGCTACAAATGGCGCGACACCGGCACCAAAAGAATATCCCAGCAGAATAACCTCATTTCTTTTCCAGAGACGCATATAATAATCCAGTGCTTTTGAAATGTCCTCCGCAGCCTTTTCCGGAGTTTTCGGTTTCCAGTAATATTGCTGGGTATCCATTCCTAAAACCGGTAAACCTTTGGCGGCCAATGCCGCTGCAACACCTTTATCAAAGCTTGTCCAGCCGCCATCTCCCGATAACATAAAGACCATCGCATCACCCGGCAAAGAAGATACCATGGGATATAATGGTAGATCCACAGGAATTTCAGTTTTCAAAACGTGGATTTCATTTTGCCCGTTGTCCTTTTTATCAGAATCAAAAACAGGCTTTTCTATCTCCTTAAAAGCTTTTATAAACGCAGGAGCCCAGCGGGATACCACAGAAAAACCATGTCCCACAGCCGGTAGCGAAACAAGAGAAGCCGAAGGCATATTTTTCATATAGCTATCTGTTTTCCGATAATTGCAAACCTGGTCCATCACGCCGTTCAGCACAATAAAAGGCGCAGGTAATTTCAGATTTCTATCCAGATAATAAGATTTCCCTTCGACCAGAACGTGAGATTTCAGCCCATTTCCGATACAAAAACTGCGGTCCGTTTCCACATCAGGGCAAAATCCCATTGCGATAACTCCCTTGAAAGTAGCAGCCGGAGACTGAGCCATTGCGCCATACGCCCATGTTGCACCGGATGAATAGCCCACCAGTAGTGGCTTGAGATAGTGTTCAAATTTATACTTCTTTTGTAAGCTCAGGCTGAGGTCTTCCAGATCTCCCGCTGGATAATAACACGCGGAATTGGTGTTTCGTAAAGCTTTGCTGTAATGTACCAGGTCAATCCCTGCCACCAGTGCGCCCTGTTCCGTCAACAGTCTGGCCATATTTATTACCCCATCGTTCCAGCCCCCATCGCCGGAAAGAAATATTACAAAAGAGGTAGGTGCCGCCAAAGGAGGATATACATGGATTTTACCAAACATTCCGTATTCCAGCGAATCCGATTTTTCAGCCTTCACTTCTAGAGTCGGTCCCAGCAATAATAGCATCAGGGACAAAAAGAAATTTAATTTCATGGTTTTATAATATGGTTAAGGACAGACGGCGCCTGTATCAAATCGTAATCATCACTGTATATCAAGTACTTATTGTGCCATACCGGGGCAAATTTCTCTTTAAAATCCCGCAAGCCTTTATAGTGGGAAAATGAACGTATCTTTTCATAGGCAAACTTCATGGACTTCTCCGGGAGGCTCTCCGCCGCGTCGATTCCCGACATGGGCGCCAAACCCAGGTTTACAGAAGTGTATCCTGCTGATTTAAGGTAATGAAACATTTCCACCATGATGAAATCCATGACACCATTTGGCGCATCAGCCGTTTTCCGGATCAGATCATACGTACCTTCTCCCGGCGCATAATCAGGGATAATATTCACAAAGGCTACGATCTTTTCCTCGGGACTTTCAACTGTGATAATGGTCTGATTTTTAAGTTCTTCCCATATAAACATACCCTGGGAAAATACCAGTTCGTGCCGTCCAGCCTCGGAAAGCCATTCATCAGACACCGCCTTAATCCGCTGCAGAAGACCGTCTTTAACCGGTGCGGGATACACAACTGCTTTAAAACCTTTGTCGGTTACCTTTTTCAATGCATTCCGCATAGATTTCTTAGCTCCGCCTTCCAGGCTGAAGGTATCCAGGTTTACAACTCCTTCCTGCCCCAGAAAAAGGTTCTTCCTGCCAAGTGCCTCATAAACCGGTAAACTTTCCTGAGGTACCCGGTAATAGAAATTTTTGAGCCCGCATTCCCTGCTGAACTGATCAAACATCGCGATACACTGTTTCATGTCTGTTTCGTTTCGCGCCACAGGATTTTCCAGTACAACAGCGAAATTTCCCCAGATTCGATAGGCTAAAAAGGCATTGAGTTCTGCCGGTCTATAAATTATTTTATCAGGATATGTTTTAAAATAATCCATGGCAGACTTCCCGCAGGTACTTACCAGCTCCCGTGCGAGTTCCATATCTTCCGCCGAAAGTGTATCCTTTACAACGTAGGGCCGCACCAATGTATAAATCAGAAAACAAATGGAAACAAAACCGCTTATGTTAATGGAGTAAAGGAAATTTTTGGCAAATGAATCCAACGGAACCAGCGAATTTATATCGATCAGAAAGTAATTCAGAAAGGTATACCGAACAGATTGTCCGAAATTAAAATCAATACCAAAATGATGTTTGTCCAGAAAATAAAAACCTGTTATACCATACAGCAACACCAGGACCATGCTGAACACCGTTGCCCTCAAGCCAATTTTCCGCAAATGCGGGTTCTCTTTGATGTAATATTCCTTACGGGAAACAAAAAGAATAACAATGACAAGCACCGCCGCTATGGACTCTTCATAGTCAATGGCTTTTGAAAGATTACCGATCAACGAAACCACGCTCAGAAACATAGCAAAATACCAGGTAATACGTAACCCTTTGAGCATAAAAGCGGCTGTGACCAACAGAAACAGCCCCGACGCAAGAACAAAATAATTGGAAATCGTAATGGCCTCACCAGGAAGGTATCGCTCCAGAATCCTTACCCTTGTGCCAATGGCTGGCGTGAGTACAGAAACGATATTGATCATTCCCAGTATCAACAAAACCAAAGCCGGCAAAATACGCATCAGCAATTTCCCCGCTCTGGCCATAAAACTGATCAGGCCAGCCAGCAACGGCAGCCAGAATTCCAGAAATCTGTAAAGAAAAGTAATAGAGACGGCTTCGATACTGCTGTATCCGAAACGGGTGAGTATGAAAGCCATGGAGATTTCAAGCGCGCCAAGTCCTCTTAAAAACGGTGAAATGATCAGGAAGATAACCGAAACGGTATACCCCATGACCGCTGGGAACAATGAGGCTTCTGCATGCAGCGCCTGCATGGCAATATATAAGTGCGCGATTCCTGCAAGTTCGATGAGTACGCTATAACCAAGCGTGACCCATATCATTTTGACATCAATCTGGTTGGACAGAATTTCGCGGATCAGTATTTCTGAAGAAGGGACCCATTTTATTAATAGCTTAAAAGCGACTCCCTGCCTCCGCAGCGACCTGTAAATACCTGTTAACAAAGCGATAACCAGAAAAACACCAGACAACCCAAGCCACTCTCCGTTACTTACGCCACCGACAGACAATGCATAAAGAAATGCAGGAACGGCTACAACCACCACAGATACGATCCCAATAAATGCATAAACTGACGAAGCGAAATGGATCTGCGTTTTGCTGATTCCCTTTTTTTCAATATCCCGGCTAAAAAATGCAAGTGAGGAAATGCCGCCCGCCGGAAGAAAAATACTAACCAGATTTCTTTTCAGAAAGAGGATAACTGCCTCGTAAAGGTCAACCTTTTTGCCTACTACCCTGAACGAACTTACATACATAAACCCCTGTAAAACAATGTATATGCATGTAAAAAGCACCCCCGCTACAACCCATGAAACAGATGCTGAGACAAGGACATTACGGACTTCCATCATCTCGGTTTGCTCATGTCTGATAAACCATATCCCTAAACCGATAAAGAACACGGTAAATAGAAACCGGATAATAATCCTGGAATTTTCCCGGATAAAGGGCATGCCAGCCCTATGGAGGAATTGCGGAAGGTACCTGGCAGAAAGAAAATTTTTCATCTAAGTATTCATTAATGGTAACATTTGAAATGCCACTTTGACCATTCTCGTCCTGGCCAATATCTGATGTACACGTTGAGTTCCTGCATCTGTAAAGTGATGTAAATGTGATATTTTCTTTCAGTAATCAACAAACTGTTTTTAAGTTTTAAAGAAAATCTAATATGCAGCCCAGCCAGCGCCGGTAAATAAGAATACGGAAGTGATATAAAGTTTGAAACAAGAAAGTCTGTTCCGGTGTTGGGGATAAAGTATACGTTTGTAACAATAGATGAACATGGAATTAGGTCTTTATACTTTTGCCGATAATGTGGCAGATCCCGTTACAGGGAAATCAATTTCAGCACACCAGCGCGTTCTAAATCTGATGGAAGAAATTGAGCTTGCGGAACAGGTCGGTCTGGATATGTTTGCAGTAGGTGAACATCACCGCCCCGATTTCGTGGTTTCATCACCCGCGATTATTCTGGCTGCCGCAGCGGTTAAAACAAAGAAAATTAAGCTATCCAGTGCCGTAACGGTGCTGAGCTCAGATGATCCCGTCAGGGTTTTTCAAGATTTTGCTACGGTGGATTTGTTATCCGGTGGCCGTGCGGAGATCATGGCCGGACGGGGATCGTTTATTGAATCCTTCCCGCTTTTTGGTTACGACCTGAAAGATTACAATACTTTGTTTTCCGAAAAACTTGAATTGCTGATTGCACTGACCGAGAAAGAAAAAATCACATGGAAAGGGAAACACAGAGCTTCGCTCGATAATCTGGGGGTATATCCTCGGCCTTATCAGGAAAAACTTCCGGTGTGGGTGGCGGTTGGCGGAACGCCGGAATCTGTGGCACGGGCGGCATCTCTGGGCCTTCCCATGGCTCTCGCGATTATAGGCGGAACACCGGATCGGTTTGTCCCTTTTACAAATTTGTACCGTGATGTCGCACAAAAAGCCGGGCACAATCCTGCATCACTAGCCATTGGTATCAATTCCCAGGGTTTTATCGGGGATACCTCACAAAAAGCAGGAGACGATTATTTCCCGAGCTTTGCGGATGTCATGAACCGCATTGGCCGCGAGAGAGGCTGGTCGGGTATTAACCGGGATTATTTTGATGCGATGCGTGATCCGAAAGGATATCTTATGGTAGGTAGCCCCCAGCAGGTGATCGACAAAATCCTGTATGAACATGAACTTTTCGGGCACAACCGTTTTCTGATGCAAATGAGCATGGGAGCGGTGCCGCATGACAAGATCCTCCGTTCGATTGAACTTTACGGCACCGTGGTGGCACCGGCAGTCAGAAAGGCATTAGGGGTGGGAAGTTGAGTTTTTAGCAGGCAGTTTTGCGGTGGGCGGTTTTTAGGAGGCAGTAAACAGTGGGCAGTTGTAAACTTTTAACTTTTCAGTAAGCACTATCCGATAACCAATACCGCACACTGCTTACTGCCCACTGAAAACTGCCGACTGAAAACTACGTCGCCAGCGGAGGACCTCCTGGGATCATGAATTTCTCCCGTTTACCTCGGAAGGTATGACGTTTGGCGGTAAATTTAGCCGTCATATATTCGCCCATGTACACGGAGCCCGTGATAACGTTATCCTTCACAGTACCCGCAAACATGTAGGTAATGGAATCTGCCGGCTGACGGTCGGTAGTTCTTATCTTAATTTCGTTTCCTTCTATGATACCGTTGAGCTCCCGTACCGAATACTCCCCCTTATGAGATCCCTGCAACCAGTTGCCATCCTGTTCGATGATAAAAGTTTGCTTGCTTGTACTTGTAAAAAATTCCAGATCCACATCCCAGTGGCCTTTAAGATCCGCTCCAGCGGCGGCAAGTTCGGTTTTTTTCGGCTGGCGTTTTTGAGATAAGGTTTCAAAAAGGCGGTCGGCCACAATTTTGTCCTCGCCGGGCTGCATCTGCCCTGTAGTGATTGAAACGGAGGTATGATTGGCATCACGGCTGCTCCCTCCCAACGCAATACGTGGCTTGGTCCGTCCGAAAGTCTCCGCAATTTCTTCCCCCGTGATATGCAGCTTGGATGGATCCCAGCTTACCTGAAGGACAGGGGTGCGGTTTGACAAACCCTTGGGTTCAAACACCGTGGTTTTGACACCATCAAGCGTCGACAGTTTTTTGGAAATATTGTCCAGCCAGGAAAGCCACTTTTTCCAGTCGGCGGCGTGATCCCGCTTGGTCCAGGCCTCCACTGCAGCCACCATACCCATCGCCTCCTCGCGACCTACCTTGTTGTCCCGCCCGGGCCCGTGGTGAGGAGCACTTGCTTGCCACGCTGACATCAGCAGATCTTTCTGCCCTAATACCAAACCGGCACACTGAGGCCCGCACATTACCTTGCCACCACTATAAACCACCACAGTAGCTCCGCTTTTCAAATGGACATTCGGTATGGTTAGGTCTTCCGCAGCGGCATCCACCATGACGGGAATATTCTTGGGTTTCGCAATTTTTGCAATGGCTTCAGTTGAAAACGGCCCCGACTCCGACGGGCCGCCAGCGGCTATGTAGATCATCGCCGTTCGCGGGCTGATGGCCCTTTCCAGTTCCTCAATACTGTCTACCGTAATGATTTTCACACCCACGTTACGGATCGAGTGATCATACACGTTACGCGAATACCTGGGGATGATCACTTCAGTTTTTTCAAAACCAGTCAGGTCAGGCACACGAATCAGTTTTTCAGGATTCCCTCCCGTTACGCAGGCTACTGTAATGTGTTTCATACCCGCCGCACAACCCGAAGACACCAGGCCCCATTCGGCACCTGTAAGCTCTGCCAGCCGTTTTCCCACACCAAAAGCAAGCTCGTCATACTGGACGAACGATTGCGCAGCAGCGTCCATGGCCGCGCGTACTTCAGGCCTTTCGATCGATCCACCAATGATCGTAAACGTACCACGGCAATTTATAATAGGCTCAACACCAATTGACTGATAGATTTCCTTGTTCGCAGCCGCATCAATCACGCTCGTTGTCTTCTCCGGTATTTTGGGAAGCATCATGCCGCCAGCCAGCGGCAACAATGACAGATCCTTCAGTGCATCTCTTCGTTTCATTTGATGTTATTTAAGATTAGAATATTAGGGATTATGATTATTCAACTAGTTATGCTATTTCTCTGACCCAAAAGTTCTCAGCTGGTTTTTCGCAGCCATACCGTTCAGATCCCAAACCACCTTGCCATGCCGTATGGTTAATTCCGCTTCGAGTTTTTTATTGCCCTGAATACTGTTTCCGGCAGAATCGACAAATCCAAACTTTCCCTCTCTCACGCCCAGAATTACGATATCGGCTACCTTTCCTTCCCCCAGATTTCCAAGTTCCTGATGCCTGACAGCTTTGGCCGGATTCCAGGTACCCCTGAGTATGACTTCGTCAAGCGTTAAACCCAGCGCCATAAATTTCGACATCACATGGAGCATATCTTTCATGGCAGAATTCATACTGAAACGATGCAGATCCGTACCGAACGTGTCGGGATAAAAATGCTCCTTTGCGGCCGGTATCGCCTGGTCAAACCAGAAACCTGCTCCGCCATGTCCCAGGTCAAACAGAATACCCCGCATTCGGGCATCTCTTACAAACGCCCTTACTTTCCCATCTTCTCCAATGATGGGCATCCGCTCGGCAATATTCTCAAAAGTGTGGGTGATCATATCTCCCGGCCGCATCCTGGCAAGCTGGTCGGCAAGGCTGTATTCCGGCAGGTGACATTCCACAAACAAGGGTGTCCCGCTTTTGCCAGCCGCAGCCACTGCTTTGTCAAAAGGTCCCCAATCTTTTCCCAGATAATGCCCTATTTTCACTCCAACGAGTGTTTCCAGATTTTCCCGGATCACTTTTGCTGCCGAATCAGCATTCATCTCTTCCAGATTCTGCTCCGTTGCAGAACCCGTCATTCCCCCTCCTGTTATATTCAAAAATGCCAGTATCCTTGTTTTGGACAGATCGATTACCTGCCTTTTGAATAGCGGAAAATTTTTCCAGCCGGAGGTACCCGCATCTACAACCGTAGTTACACCCGACCGAAAAGTGAAGTCATCCGGTGAAACACTGTTCATTCCGTTAGCGAAAACATTAGCCTCACTTCCCACAAAAACGTGGGTATGGGTATCAATAAAACCGGGAGCAACATATAGTCCCCTGGCATAAATCACCTTTTCTGCATCCGGCTCGGGTATTGCTTCGGCAACTTTGGCTATATTACCTTTCCTGACAGCCACATCCATGACTTTACTGATTCCGTTTGCAGGATCTATAACATGGCCCTCTTTAATGAGCAGATCATATTGCTGGGCAAAACCGAAATCACAGGATAGCAGCAGAAGCGTAGCTGCCGTCAGAGACTTTCTTTTGACCCAAAAATACATCCCCGAATAATTCACATCAACTCATTTTAAATTTTACCTGGCGTTTTCCGAATCCCATGTTTCAGCACTAAGGCCGTTAAGATCCCACACAATTTTGCCGGCCCGGATCGTCAGCTCTGCCTCCAGTTTCTTGTCTCCTTTTAGTTTCAGCTTTCTGACATCAAGATAACCGAAGTCCCCCTTTCTGAGATTGAAAACCGCCACATCCGCCTCTGTTCCAACACTGAGGCTCCCAAGTTCCGGACGCCTGATCACCTGTGCGGGGCTCCATGTAGCCCGCAAGATGACGTCATACAAGGACATTCCCATATTCAGGAACTTTGATAAGACATTATCTAACCCCTTCATACCCCCATTCATACTATCAGTATGTAAGTCGGTACTGATCACGTTGGGTTTAAAACCTTGCTGAAACGCGGGAACGGCCTGTCTCCATGAAAAAGCACCTCCACCATGCCCTACATCAAAAATCAGCCCTTGCTTCTGTACCTCAAACACAAACGGTTTGACCTTTCCGCTTTCATCCACTATCGTTTCCCGGTTGGCAGGCCCGTATGAAAAAGTATGCGTAAAAATATCCCCCGGACGCAGGTATTGTTTAAACAGCTTTTCGATTGAAAGCGGCGGCTGGTGCTCTCCGAAATCTACCATAACAGGTACATCAGCCAGTTTTCCGGCCTCCACAGCACGCTCCACCTGGCGGTAATCTCCCCAAAAATGCGCAGCTTTAATCCCTACGATGTATGTGGGAAACAGTTTCATGATCATGTTGGCAGTCATTTCGGGATTCATATCTGAGACATCCTGCTCTTCAAAACGGCTGGCCATGCCGGTTCCTACGATATTCAGCAGCGCCAGTACCCGTGTTTGTGAGCGGTCAATGGTTTGTATTTTAAACTTGCGAAAGTTTCTCCATCCCGAAGATCCGGCATCCACCACGGTAGTTACACCTGTGCGGAAAGTGAAACCATCCGGCGGCAAACTAGTGAAACCGTCTGCGATATAGGCGTCCGGATTGGTACCGTTAAAAATATGGGCATGCATGTCTATCAGGCCCGGGGTCACGAAGTATCCTTTTACATCCACCACTTTCCTGGCACTCCCGGCCGGAATGTTAACCGCAACACGTAAAATTTTCCCTCCCGCAATGGCCACATCCATAGGGGAATCAATATTATTTTTAGGGTCAATTACGTGCCCTCCTTTCAGAAGCAGGTCTATTTCCTGTGCATGAGAAGATGGTAATAAAAAAAGGTTGCCAAACAGAAAAAGCAAGAAAACCAGACCACCAGCCTTTCTTGGATAAGATATAAAAAGCATATTATCAGGTTTAGGACAAAGGCAATATCAAAAAGATGCAACCCGGCGAGTTTTATACTCCTTTTTACAGGAAACTCAGAAGAAATATAGAAAAAATCAAGTTTGACCAATAGAATATACCCTCATTTACCAAAACATTGATAAATAATCCGTAACCATTTATATCAGAATGTAAAACAGGCCAGCATAAAAAACACCCGGTGCAGCCGGTTATCGGTTGCTCCGGGAGTCCTGGTCAGGAAGCCTGATGTTTACAATTGTGATGTGAAAATAAAATTTCCTGAGCCTGCGTCAAAAACAGCATATCCGTCCTGGTATCTCAAAAACCGTAACCCTTTAGAGGCATCCGTTGTGGCACCACTTTCCAGTACCTCATGTCCCTCTTTGGATGGCACCCAGATTTCCGCCCTGGTATTTGCTGGGATACTTGCCTTAAAGATAAAACGCCCGTTTTCTATTTTCCAGTCGCTGGAAATAATGCCGCGAACAGATTGGTAGGATCCCTTTGCAAATGTGAGATCGCCGGTGGGCTGTGGTTTAAGTTTTATTTTTTCAAAACCCGCAGAAACAGCATTGATACCTAAAAGGGAACGGTAAAACCACTCTACGAAAGAGCCGAACATCGGGTGGTTCTGAGAATAAATATTGTCGGAATAGGCCCAGGTTTCCCAGATCGTGGTAGCGCCTTTGTCGACCATATACCCCCAGCCCGGAAACTCCCGCTGGTTCATGACCAGATAGACAAGGTCGTTACGGTTTTGATCACTGAGTACATTAAACAACATTTTGGTCGCAAAAAGGCCCGTGGAGATGTGGCCCTTGTGACGTGCAATTTCGGATTCCAATTGCTTCATTACCGCATTCTTTTGTGCCTCCGGTGCCAGACTGTAATATAACCCGAAAATCTGCGCCGACTGGGTACCGTTGTCAAACCTTCCCGAATTACCCACCAGATATTTTTCTAAAATAGCACCTTTAATAGTACCAGCCAGTTTCCCATACGCAACTGAATCCTCCTTTTTGTCTATAATACCGGCGAATTCCGATAAAAGTTTAACATGGTGGTAATAAAAACAGGAAGCTGTAAATGCTTCGGGCTTGGTATCCAGCGCCTCATGATCGCTGATATCTCTGTAAAAAAAATTTTCCGATGCCTGGGTACGGAGATAGTCTACCTGTTTTTTGAATGTTTCATAATTGTTTTCAATGATCCGTTTATCGCCATAAAAATCGTAAAGTTGCTTTTGAAGAAACGAAAAAGCAAGCTGCCAGCCCAGCGGCCCCGAACCGCTGTCTTTGGGGCCACGATCGGCTATACCAATGTATGGCGCCGTTTCTGTGATACCACCTTCCTTCCGCTGGTCATTTGCAAAATCGGCAACGGCCTTTACATAAAAATTGGCCATATCAAAACTGTAAATAAACGATTCAGCCGTACCGACGATATCTCCCCCGTAACCCAGTTTTTCTCTGGCAGGACAGTCTGACTGCACACTAAAAACGTTACTCAGGAATGTCCACCGGGCCATATCAAGCAGTTTATTAAACAAAGTACTCGAGCTTTCAAAATTTCCGTTCTGAGGCAGATCTGCATTCAGACGCAGTCCTTCAATGTCATTAAGCCCGGGGGTACCTTCCCAGCCGGTTACCTCCACATACCTGAAGCCATGGAATGTAAACCGTGGTGCCCACACTTCCCTTCCTTCACCTTTCAGCGTATAATTGTCTTCCTGCCAGGCGATCTGCGGAGCACCCGGCCCTCCCCTTCCCGATTTTATTTGTCCGGTGACCGTGGTCATCACATTGAGCGAACCATCTTTCAGGATGTCTTCGCCATATCTCAATTTAATAAGGTTTCCCGCTTTTCCTGACACGCTGATCCGGGCAACACCGGCGAAATTCTGCCCCATATCAAATACAAAAACACCGGGCCGCACTTCCCTTACGCTGACCGGCTTTACTACTTTGGTTACCCTGATGGGTGGCTGCATCTGTACGGTCAGCCGGCCCGATGGTCCATTTGTTACGGAAGCATTTTTCCAGCCCGAAACTGTTTTATCCGAAGCCCAGCCTTTTTTCTCCAGGCGGGCGTCGTAATGTTCACCCAGGTACACACTATTGCGTACCACCGGTCCCGGCGCAGTTTGCCAACTTTCGTCGGTCAGTATCTTTTCCGTGGAACCATCCGCGTATTCCAGCCGGATCTCAGCCTTTACGGCCGGCCGACCCGTCTGTTGAGCATTACGGATATTGAAAGTTCCAAAAAGACGAAGAGGTAACGGATTATAAAATCCGTTACCTACCATAACACCCGCAACATTGGTACCCGGCCTAAGCAGGGCTGTAACGTCATAAACACAATATAAAACCTGTTTTTCGTAAGATGTCCAACCCGGATCCAGCACATGGTCTCCCACTTTACGGCCGTTCAGATAGGCTTCATAGTAACCCACCCCGGCGATGTATAACCTCGCAGCAGTTAATTTTTTTCGGGTATCAAATGATTTCCGGAACAAAGGCATGGGGTCATTTTTGTAAAAATCCTCATCCTTTTCAAATTGTTTGCTGCCGTCGCCAATCCATTGCGCAGTCCAATCCTCTGGCTGGAGCATGGCTGTTTCAAACCACGCAATTTTACTCCATTCGGACGGCTGGCCGTTTGTATCATAACTCCTTACCCGCCAGTAGTACCTTTTGAAAGCGCTCAGTGCTTTTCCGTTATACTCAACGTGCAGGTTTTGATCCGAAGACACTTTGCCCGTTTGCCAGACGTTTCCTTTAAGGCCTGCAATATCTTTTTGATTATCACTGACCAGTACCTCATAAGCGGTCTGCCGCTGATTCCGCAGCACCGATTCCAGCGTCCAGCTTAACCTGGGTTTCCGGATATCAATCCCCAGCGGATTTTCCATGTATTCGCAAGTCAGCCTGCCCGTTAGCAGAGCCGGTACAGCATAGGACTGCGTTGAAAAAATTGTAAAAAAAACACCAAACAGATACCAGGTAAAACTCTTGGAACACTTCATAAAATACAGATTTTTAACAGAATTTTTACGTTCACAAGTACGTAAAAAAAGCTGAGAAGGGCTAATTGAAGCCCTTCTGCTATTGATAACCCGGATTTTGCGCGAGACCCAACCGTTTTCCGGCCTTATTGAGGTAAGGAAAGCTTCTGAAACATTTTCAGTTTTGTTTATGCTGAACAGGAAGCCGATTATTTAAATTTGCCAAATGCATGAGCAATTATTTAAACTTATTTCCCGAACCGTGATACTGTCCGATACGGATCGTGCATTGTGCGAGCAATATTTTGAACCTGTTGTTTTCCCTAAAAACCGGGTGATTGAGGAAGAGAGCAAAATCCCTGGTTACCTTTATTTTGTGGTTTCAGGTTTTGTACGGTTATTTCACTACAACGATAACGGTGATGAGGTCACAACACATATCAATTGCCCGCCGGGCTTCATCACGTCGTATCCGAATTTTATTAACCAGACAAAGTCAGGTGAGAATTTAGAATGCCTTACCGCATGTGAACTACTGCGCATTACAAAGACAAATCTGGATTTATTAACCCAAAACAGTACTGTTTTCAAAGATTTCAGCATTTCAGTTTTCCAGCAATCATTAACCTATAACGAAAATCGATCGAAAGAACTGGCAACCCTGTCCGCCGAACAACGCTACCTGAAATTAATAAACGACTACCCTCAGATCATCCACCATGTCCCGCTTCAATACATCGCTTCTTTTTTAGGCATGAATGCCAAAAGCCTCAGCCGGATACGCAAGGCGATCATTAAGTAACATTTGCGAAGTGGTCTTAAAAAGCAGATACTGAATTTTGTGTCATCATTTTAAACAAAAAATTATGGCACAGAAAAATTTGGCTTTGGTAACCGGTGCAAACGGGCATTTGGGCAACAACCTGGTGAGACTGCTGATCAAAAAAGGCATTCCGGTGCGGGCGGCGGCTCGTAACATCAAAAACACGTCACCATTTGCGGAACTGAACTGTGAAGTGGTAGAGGCCGATATTACCGACAAAACATCAATGGTGAATGCACTGCGGGGCGTGGAGACTTTTTATGCCGTGGGCGCAGCGTTCAAACTTTGGGCGAAAGACCCGAAAAAAGAGATCTATGATGTCAATCTGGACGGAACCAGAATTCAGATGGAGGCGGCCGCAGAAGCGGGTGTGAAACGCATTGTGTATGTGAGTTCAATAGCCGCTCTTGATTATTCCAAACTTCCCGCTAAAGAAAGCAATGGTTATAATCCCGACCGCCGGGATATGTATTACAATTCAAAAAATGATGGCGAAAAGCTGGCATTTGAACTGGCAAAAAAGTACAACATCGAACTGGTAGCCGTATTGCCCGCAGCAATGATCGGTGGAGAGGCATTCGCGCCGCTCAGCGTTTCCTATAACATTATTAACTTGATTTTAAAAAAGGAAATCCCGGTTGAAACCAACATCACGTTAAACTGGATCGATGTGAAAGATGTGGCAGAAGGTTGTTATTTAGCAGCCACCAAAGGCAGGGATGGTGAACGTTATATTCTGGCAAATGAAAAATGCATGTCTATAAGACAAACTACCCAAATGGCCCAGGACCTTTTTCCTGAGCTCAAGATCAAACTGCCCTCCCCGGTGCCCAAACCAATTTTGTTCGCCATGGCCTGGCTGATGGAAATAGCCAGCAAAATTAGCGGCAAAGCACCGCTGCTGACCACTAAAGATATTTCTATGTTTTCCGGACTTCAGCAAAACTTTGATATTTCCAAAGCCAGGACAGCATTAGGGTTTAATCCTAAAAGTTCAGCACAGGCTGTGAAAGAAGCCATGGAGTATCTGCGTAAAAATACAACCAGGTTTGGCTCATGAGCAAGCGAGTATTTAACCATGGCACCGCAAGGAAGTATGGTACTGTCCCTAGTTCTTTAGCTAAATTTGTATAGGACAACCTGTTCATGCCTATCAAATCCGGCATTACTGGGCCCGATGATTCAGGCAATTCTGTTGTTAATCATTACTTTTGGAAGATAAAAAATCAAACCTGTATGGAAGCAAAGCAATTCGCCGAAAATTGGATTAAATCCTGGAATTCTCATAATATGGAGGATATTCTAAGTCATTATTCCGATGACATAGAAATTACTACCCCAATGATTCAAATGGCTCTGGGCTCAGGAAATGGTACGCTCAAAGGCAAAGAAGCGGTGGCCGACTATTGGAAGAAAGCGATGACAAAAATACCTGACCTGCATTTTGAGCTTTATGAGGTCACGGAGGGTATCGGCTCCGTAGCACTCTACTACAAATCTGTATTGAACAAAAAAGCTATTGAAGTGATGTTTTTTAATGATGCGGGCAAAGTCAATAAAATGTTTGCTTATTACACCAATTAATAACGCATTGTGCTTATTGCAGAAGTGGATAGGGCAAATCTGTAAAGCAAATACCAGAAATCGCCGTAAGGTGGAATTATTACAGTGGTCCAAAGGGGTTCCCGCAGATCAGCGTCGTACAGGAACGTCTACGCAGCTTTTCAGTAATAAATTCACTGACAGAAAATTTTTGAATTCGATAGCGAATGAAAACCAGCAGCAGGGTGCTCCCCCTGCTGCCACGCATATTTACCATTTAACCTCTTTGTAAACGATTTGCCTGTAGTCGTCAAATTCATACAGCACACCGATTGTTTTCTTTCCAGTCTGCACAATATCCGAATACGCCGTGTAATCCGCACTACCAGGCTCCGAGCCGATCAGGATATTTTTTGCCCACGTTTTTCCTTCGTCATAACTGATGCGGAGTGTCAGATTATTCCTGTTTTTGATGTCGGCTGCGTTCGAAAAGGCGAGGATATGTTTCCCTTTATTTTTACCAACAGTCAGAATACTTCCTTCGCAGATCGGGTCCGGCAGGTTGCTATCAAAATACGTAGTATCCCATTTCACTCCTCCGTCCTTACTGATGGCAACAATCCTCGCCTTCACGTCGCCCTTCTGGTTTCTGGCATTCAGCATTAGCCGGTTATCTGAAAGCTGGGCAGCTGATGCTTCGTTGGACCCCGGAATACCAATTTTGTCACTCAGCTTAAACGTTGCGCCGTGGTCGTCGGAATAAAATGCATGTGCCTGATAATCTTCGGACTCCGGGTGTGACTCCCCCGCCGAATGATTGGCCGCCACGTAGATCCGGCCGTTGTATCTGCCACCCGAAAACTGCATGGCATGTCCCGGTGTGTTGGCGTAACTCCGCCAGTCTTGCTGAAAGTTATAATCCGGATTCACCTGTGGTTGTTTCGGGCGATGCACCTGGGTCGTGATGTTTACCGGCTCAGACCAGGTGATACCGCCGTCCAGAGATGATTTATACCATACCTCACGCAGCCCCTTTCCTTTCCTTACTTCGTTTTCATGGTTATTTCCGGTGTTGTAAAAAAGAAACAGCCTGCCTTTCGGATAACGAGGATCCAGCAAATCCAGCACCGGAGCCGGGTTCCCAGCCTGCAGCTTATCATAATTTACCACAGTTTCTGCCGCGGACCAGCTTTTGCCTCCGTCTTTACTTCTTTTTAGTACGATATCAATATCCCCGAAATCTCCGCTTCCCTGCACTCTGCCTTCCGCAAATGCCAGTAATTCCCCCTGTGGTGTCCGCACAATTGCCGGTATACGAAAGCTTTTAAACCCTTCGGTACCGGAAGTAAAAACGGGGCTGGCTTCTTGTGCCCATACACGCCCGATGAAGTAACCGAAAGCAACCAAAAAAGAGATAATGAATTTCATAAAGCACTATTTTAAGCATCAAACCTTTAAACAGATACCGGCCTTTATCGGGAAATTTAGTACTGCCGGATTAAGCCCTCAATATAAGCAGTAAACTGTTAGGAGTTTCGATGTTATCACTTTGAAATATGAAATCGACGCTACCAGCGTCCATCCCCGCCCAATCCTACTTTATTTGATTTTAAAAAGATCCATGGCATTGTCATGAAGCAGGCGCCTGGCGATTGCGAGGGATTCTGACTCGGTGAGATACCCCGCTTTCACCTTTTCCGTCAATACTTTTGACACAATGGCTCTGGCCATGAGCGAATGTCCGTAGGCAGTCTCCACGTTGTGATAGTCACCGCCAAATGCCATGATCTTGTTGGAGGGTACCGTTTCCAGCCATTCATGCAGATACCGTTCGCTGTAAGACGGCGAGATAACCGCCGACCAGCACATATCAATGTAAACATTCCTGAAACTTTTGGCTTGGGTCGACAAAATACCTCCATAGGGAAAACCGGCATGGAACAGCACAAATTTAACGTCCCGATACTCCAGAAATAAATTTGCCATGTGCGCAGGATTCGCATTGTCAATGATATTTCCGTCACCGGACTGCAACCCGGTATGAAACTGGAAAGGAATGTCATATTTGCCTGCCAGCTGAATGATCTGATGCATGACATAATCCTGAAAGGGTTTTATATCCTTGAATTCGAATATCTTATCGTTTGGGCTATTCATCAGCATCCGAAAAACGCTGTCGGCCACGGGCTTGGGAACACGCTCATATTTTAAGGGCCGGTGGTATGCCAGTGCCGATTTCACCCCGATCATTCCTCTTCCCATCGCCTCCTGGAACGATTTCCCCAGCATGTCTACATAGGAATCGAGGGTAGTTACTTCTGTGCTGTACTTACCTCCCAGCGCGGTAACTTCCTCTTTGGAATGAATTCTGATAAACTGATCGAATTTTTCAACATACCTGAACCGTGAATCTTTGGAACGTCCACTGCCCACATCCTGTATCACATACTTAATTTTTGCTCTCTCACCCAGCACATAATCGTACCACTTTCCATTGTATGAGCTTTTAAGTTTTTCAGAAAGCAGTACCACCGTATCGTCGTTGAGGTCTTTGATACCAAACAGTCTGTCAATCGTCAGCAGCACCACCCGGTTATAGGCAGTATTCTTGGATAACTCCCAGTAGGGTTTGATTATTTTCCACTTGTCTGCAACCGAGTACCTGTCAGTAAGCAGCTCGTTAAATTGCGCCTTTCCCATCCCTGCTGATTTGATATCATCATCGGAATAAAGCGCCAGCAAAAGCATGAAATCGACGGACTTTTTGGGATCAGCAATAAATTCATTCCCAAAATGTTCATGCGTATCAATCAATTCTAACTGATCAACAAATCTCTTAATACGTGTTTCAAAACCTGCTTCGGGGGGCTGTCGAAGTACTATCTGGGAGAATAAATGGCTAACGGGAACAAGGAATAAAAAGGTATTTAGGAATAAAGATAAACGTTTCATGGAATAGGATAAAATTTTAAATTATAATCCACTTTTTTTGACTACCATATACACTAGTACGGTGTTTATCTCAAAATACACTACATGAACAATATTGTTATTTTTAAATACTTAAAAGATTACAATCTTTTAGATAATTGTTTAAATTTCAGATATTTATATATTTAACATATTTAATATAAATCATTTTATAGCGACAATAAAAAACGGCACTTATTCAAATAACAGCTACATCTTTTTGATTTAAATATTCATGAAAATTATCCAATTTCACACAAATCAGGTATGTTTAATTCAATTATCAAAAAATAAAATGAATAAAAATGGTGTCTGAATATTATAAATCAAAAAGCATATTTCAGTTCCAATACCATGTATTTTATCAAACTTCTACTTTCTGAATTGCCCGATATTTTTATAAATATTTAAACAAAATATATCATTACATTTTATCTCATCTATTCACTTTTGCAATTGGCGAAATAGGAGATCCAGCCCGACGTGGTTTTACCGGCCTGTCTTAACATAGAAAAATGTAAATGGGCAGAGTTCTTCTTTTCCAGGAGGAAGATTGGTTTCTTTACGGATTGATTTACAGAACAAGATAATCCCGGAAGATTCAGTATCATGAAAAAGATTTTGCTATTGCTGTTTTTCATCTCTGCCCATGCAGCTTCTACCGCCCAAACCCGGCAGGATACCGTAGCACTGATCGAGAAAATATTCGAGCTTTACAAACCCGCTAATCCGGGTTGCCAACTGGCTGTAAGCCGAAACGGGCAGGTGATTTTTTCAAGAGCCTGGGGCACGGCCGACCTGGAACATCAGGTTCCGTTAACCACCAAGTCAGTTATAGAAGCCGGTTCGGTTTCCAAGCAATTTACCGCAGCGGCTATTTTGTTGTTGGAACAATCTGGCATACTGTCTCTGCATGATGACGTCAGGAAATATGTACCCGAACTCCCCGATTACGGAACCCCGATCACGTTACAGCAATTGATGCAGCATACCAGCGGTTTAAAAGACTGGGGCAGCATCATGGCGCTATCCGACTGGCCCAGAAGCACCAAAACATACAGCAACCGCGACGTGCTCTATATTCTCAGCCACCAACCCTCCTTAAATCACCGGCCCGGTGATGAATATCTGTACAGCAATTCCAATTATGTGCTGCTGGCCATCATCACGGAGCGGGTCAGTGGCAAAAGCCTGGCTGAATTTACGCGTTCGGCTATTTTTGAGCCAGCGGGGATGACACATACCCAATGGCGCTCGGACCTTAAAAAGGTGGTCTTGAACCGTGCCGTTGCGTATGGAAAAAACGAGGATGGCTACTTTACCGACATGCCTAATGAAAATGTTTACGGAAACGGGGGCCTGTTGACCACAGCCGAAGATCTGCTGCGCTGGAACCGCTATTACGTGACGGGAAAACTTGGCAATCCTTCTCTGCTGGCCAGGCAACTCAGTGTCAAGCCGTTGAACGGCGGTCAGGCCAATACTTACGCCGCGGGTTTACGTGTGGACTCCCTCCGTGGCTGGCTCAGCATTACGCATGATGGGGCAACGGCAGGGTATCGTTCCATTTTAGAATACTATCCTGAACTGGACCTATCCATTGCCTGGCTGGCCAACACGGCTGAATTCGACGGAATGCATGACGGAACCGCCGAGCTGCGCAATCTGCTGATAGAAGACAAATCCGTGAAAAGGGTATATCAAAATCCGGAGCCGATCACCCTTGCAGCAGAAAAACTGAAACGCTATACCGGGTGGTACCGGGATATCCTTACGGGCAACGGTTTGCTGCTGACCGTGAAAGACAATCAACTGACGGCCAATAAAGGAGGTATACTGACTCCAATTGCAGAGGATGAATTTATGCAGGGACAGGCACGGCTGGAAGTGCTGGGCGGACCGAGAAAACGACTGAGGCTCAGCGGTGGTTCCAGAACGATCGTTTACGAAGCCGTAGCACCCGCCATGGAGAATCCACAGGTTCTGAAGGAGTATACCGGGGAATATTACTCAGACCAAACAGACGCCAGATTAACCGTCGGCCTGAGTGAAGGACGGCTCATCATTCACCGTTATTCCGGTGCGGACTATGGACTGATACCTACTTACAAGGATGGATTCGCTATACAGAATTCATCTGTTATTGTCCATTTCGAGCGAAACAAAAGCGGCGCGATTACCATGCTGAACTTTACAACCGCCAGAGTAAGAAACATTGGTTTTAAAAAAATCAGATAGTATCTGGCTGATTTCAATACTTTTACTGAAAAACCGGTATTTACGCCGGGCTAATGTGGGTAGCATCCTGGGTAGTGATCAATCGATTTGTAAACATGTACAGATAAAATGATCACCAATTTCAACTGAGAGCACCGCCCTGCAGATTCCGGGGTCAGGAGATACCGACATCGGCATTCCTGTATTTGGGAAGTTGCAACTGCCTGCGCATATTCCTGAAAGTACGCAGCGGGCCTTCTGTCGCAAACATATTCACCACACAAGCGGGAATAATCCCCCCGGGGTCCACCAGAAGACTATATTCGAGTTTTACCCGGTCGCCTCCCTTCAAGGGTGTAATAATCCATTTTCCTATTGAATGTTCCACCCTGACAATTCCGTTTTTCTTAGCCACTTTCCCTGCGACCGACGGAGCCTCCACTGTGACAACCTTTGTGGCCGGATCCTGAAAAATACGCATATGTGTTACAAAATCACGATTGCTTAAAGGCCAGGGCAGACTGACCTCAGTATAATAATACAGTTCCAACGGAGATACCCTCTCGAGAAGGATACAAGATCGGGTATGACATACCCAACGCTCCGATGCCGGAATATCCAGTAATAAGGCAACCACCTGTGAGGCGGTCGCTTTCACTTCACACTCCACTTTGAGTGCTTTTACTTTTGAGTCAGCCACGGTTTGGGTATAGATCTTAATACCGTCCTCCACGGTGCGTAACTGCCAGGAAGGCTGTGCGCACAATGGCGGCATGGAAGATGCTATCCATACCAGCAAACATACCATGAGCTTATTGTAGTTAATTTCCCCGGCCAAGATGCTCATCCGTTCTAGTTGAAATAATCCCTGTTTTATTGTCAACCCTAAAATGGATTGGCATTAGCCCAGAGACCAGAACAGGCAAAGGAAGGTTGCAACGCGCTGCGCGCAAATTAGTTAACGGTAAAAATCAGGTTTCAGCAATTAAGAAAAATACTTTGGACAGATCAGCCGGGAGGCAGACCCGCATACTAAATCCCGGAAGAAGCAATCACCAGAGTCACGTAAATTGAGAAGAAGCAGATAAAAAAGTATCTAGGCCAGCTCACAGCCATTTTCGCTGAAATACTTTACCTCACCGGTTTTTTCATTACGGCATTTAACCTTGCCCGTAAACTTGACCGTGGCGCCCTTACGTATGTTTTCGTGTTCCAGGATTATCCAGGTATCGGCACTCCTTTTCACTTTTACACGTACGCGGTCGTTATATTTTTGTACTGGCATAGGACTATTTGAGGTATTCGGGAACGCAAAGATAGGCAAATAATCCGATTGAACTTTCAGATACCATGCAGGCACCGAGGCCGCAGCTGTCTGTTACTTTGAGAAAGGTCTTCCACGACCTCTTTTTCGGCACCGACCAGAAATTCTGCAACCGGCTTTACCAGACAAGGCGTGCTTAATGCAACAGTATATTTTTCTCATTCATACCAGTGGATTTTGTAAAAGGGCTGCTGAGGTATCATTTTCAGGTACAAATCACAGTTTTAATCCACAAAAAAGCCCTTCGCAGCTAACAAACCAGCCGAGAAGGACTCAAAAATATACAGTATTGATAGCTAGTATGTTACGGTAATTATTTCGTTAATTCTGTTTCGTACAATACGTTTCCGACATGGTTTATCGCCTTTACATTCAGCCTTTTTGTATCCATAGAAAAATACATAAAGCCATTTTCCGCAGCCTGGAATTTACTGTAAGATACTCCGGCTGTAACAGTAGAGATTTCTGAACCGGCGCCCGATATAAACTGATGCGTATAACCTTCCGGTTTAAGATGCTGCATGGAATGTTCGTGCCCGGAGAGATATACGTCTACTTTATGTGTTTCAAAAGTTTTGCTCAAAGCAGCCCTGATGGCCAGTGTTTCGTAGTTGCTGATCCTCGGCCCCACCGTATAATAAGGATGGTGCCCCACCACTATCTTCCACTTTACATCTGCGGAGGCTTGTTTTAGCGTATCATTTATCCATTCAATCTGCTTTTCTGCTTCCGCTTTATCAGCCTCAAATATCATCTTGTTGGTATCAATCATCACCATCAGCAATTTCCCGTTTTCCTTGCCGATGGGTATTTCCTTGGCATAATAGCGGGCAGGCATTTTCCAGCGACGGCTTATCTTGCCATACCGTATCTGAGCATCGGGGTCGGTCATATAATCGTGGTTTCCCAGGATTGCGTACCAGTCGCACTGCAGCGCATAGGCCGTGTAAACATTTTCGAAGGAATAATGCCAAAGCGGGTCATGTTCACTGATTACCCCCTTGGGATAAAAATTATCTCCTACGGAAACCACAAAATTATTCCGGTGTTTACCTGCCCAGGCTCCCATTTGTTTACCAACTTCCAGCTGAAGGAATTCACCATTTCGACCCCAGTCTCCCAGCGCCATAAAATTCAGCGCGTAACCATCTGCCACAATCCCTTTTCCGGTGAGATCCTCACTTTCAAGATATGTTACTTTGGGCTCAGCCAGCGCTTCCAGGGGGCCAAGTAAGGATGCGCCTATACTGGTTGAAAGAAAATCTCTGCGTTTCATAGTAAATTATCCGGTGTCGTTGAATACGGTGTTCCGAAGTGGAAGTTCGGATACCTATTAGTTAGTATGCTCAAAATGGCATTTTGGACTATTCAGCCACCTGTTTTGTTTTGACAGACTACCTTTGAGATATAAGCCTGTCTGTTCCGACACATAGGACATCCGCTGCACCGGGCAATCGGGTGCGATGAGAAAAAACAATTATCGGGGAATAAGTCAATCAGTAACCTGACAAATCCAGGTCATAACTTTCTTTCATTTCCACCCGCTTGCCCATTTTCTTCTGAATAATTTTAAAATGATGCGTATCCTCGGGTATGATCAGGGAAATAGCCTCCCCGGGAGCCTCGGCACGTCCTGTTCTTCCGATGCGGTGTACATAATCCTTGGGAGAACGGGGCAATTCATAATTGATAACAAAAGGAAGAAACCGGATGTCAATTCCTCTTCCAACCAGGTCGGTCGCCACCAGAACGGTTAATCTGCCTGTTTTAAACCGATTTAATGTCTCCGTCCTGGCTCCCTGGCTTTTCCCGCTGTGCATAGCGGCTGCCTGTATACCATTTTTGGAAAGCTTTTCGACAAGATTATCAGCCGTTCGGGTTGCAGATACAAATACCAGTACCTGCTTCATTTCTCTTGTTTTAATGAGGTATCGCAGCAAAGGCCCTTTTCTGTCGGGATCAACAAAATATCCGGTTTGCCTGATGAGGTCCAGATTCTGCTCCTCCTCTTCTATCTCAACTTTAACCGGGTTCCGAAGTATGCTTTTATGAATGGCTTCAATTTCATCACCCAAGGTGGCAGAAAAAAGTATACTCTGCCGCTTTTTGGGCAGCAGGAAAAAGATATCCTTCATCTCCTCAGCAAACCCCATACTCAGCATTTTATCCGCTTCGTCCAGCACCAGAATCTCCGTTTCTCCGATCGTCAGCGCTTTGTGAGACAGCAAGTCCAGCAACCTTCCCGGAGTAGCCACCAGTATCTCAACATTCTGTAAACCAATCATCTGTGGATTAATGGACACACCGCCATATACGGCCAGCGTTTTTACTTTCCTGGGTAGCCTTTCTCCGAATGTCTGAAACACAACCGCTATCTGAACGGCCAGCTCGCGCGTCGGAACGAGTACCAATACACGGATTGACCTGTTGCGCGGAGCCCCCTTACTTTGAAACCATTCCAGAATTGGCAAAACAAAACCCGCTGTTTTTCCGGATCCCGTCTTAGCTATTCCCAGCACGTCGCTCCCACGGAGTATGGCCGGAATAGCCGCCTCCTGTATCGGATAGGGTTTCGTATAGTTCTGTTGGGTGATTGTTTCCAGGAGAGATTCGGAAAGACCAAGAGATTTGAATGTCATAAAGTACTATCAGGTGTTTGATTTTTTACAAAGATACCATTTAATCGTATGACCTGTGACGACAGCGCCATTTCTCCAGCCAACCGGTATTCAAACATTCGGTGGAATCTAAAAACAATTCACCCTAAGTAACGTTGTCAAAGCAGGTGTTTTGTAAATTTAACACTGCATCAATCCGTCGGTAAATAGCGTAAAAGAGTTAATATAAAACCCTGGTAAATACCGGAATCAGCCATTTAATCAATTTGTCAGTTAAAAACTCACAGTACCTTCCCTTTTCATAACACCCATCCCTGACCTCTCAATCATGTTTTTGTTATCTGTTTTCTGGTCGTTTTTACTATTGCCTCAGGAACCATACAGGTCGGCGAAGTTAGTAGCCGACGAAAAAATAAGGATTCACGGGAGCTGTTTTGATGTACAGACCGGAATTGATTTAAAGATTAAAGCCACGGCTTTGATGCAGGACAGGAAAATAGCCCTGGGAGAAAGTGATGCGGAAGGAAACTTTGATCTCCGAATGGACAGCGGAACCAGGTTTCTGGCGTTTGAAGCGAAAGGGTTTCATACTGCCATTATACCGGTAAACATCGTTGGAAAAATTGAAACCAGCACAGGATTCAAAATCCGGGTACCAATGATTGCCAGCGATTCGCAGCAGGTTTCGATGGTCACCAAGGTAAAACCAGGTACCACGGATTCCGCCAAACGCTCCCCAGTTAATAAAATGGCGCTGTTCCAGATAAAAGCTGCTCACAATGGTCAGAGGATCCCGGCGAAAGTATGCCTTACCTATACCAGAACTAACAGGACACAATGTTTTGATGCGGACTCGACCCAAGCTTTCACCCCTTACAACCTCGACCAGCAGGATAAAATTGCGTTCATCGTCAGTGCTGACGGGTATCAGGATTATATTGGAACATTGATTAACGACCAGCCCGACAATCTGGAAGAACTTTACAAGATTAAATTACTGAAGTCATTCCACCCCTTGGTACTGGATTTTGATGTACCTCAGAACCTGGATATTGATTATGAAATTACCAACGGCCAAACGGCCCAAACTAATTTTTCCTTCAAACGAGGGGGGCACCTTCCCTCTCTTAGCCTGAATATCAGGGCGGGACAATACCAGTTCATTGCAAAAAGCGGAGACGGACAGATCCTGCTCAATGAACGGATGGTGCTTGAACCGGGAATTAATCTAAAATCCGTCAGGCTGAAAAAGCCGGATATGGCTCCTGCTCATGTAAGCGGCCCTACTTTGAAGCCGTCGGATACTGGCCAGAAAAAAGTAGTAAGGTCTGGTACCGCAACCTTGTATTTCGATCAGAGCAGCTATCATTTAAGACCGGAAGTAAAAGGAATACTCGACTCGCTATCACAGATTATGATCAGCCACCCAAACTTGGAGGCCCAGATCACCGGTTATTCTGACAACGTCGGAAAGAGGCAGCTAAACTTAATATTATCGGAATACCGCGCACGGGTAGTGGTAGCTTATCTCAAGCAGAAAGGTATCCGCCCAGGGCAAATACACTTTTCGTGGAAAGGACCCGATTCCCCGGCCGCACCAAACGATACAGAGGAAAACCGAATCAAAAACCGGCGGGTTCTGGTCTTGTTTTCAGAGCGGTAAAATTATTGGCTTGGGTACCTTTGTTTTGCAACTACGGTTTTTTTGTCTTTTTACCGGTATCAGCCGGGCCGGCACCTTCCACATAAATCGTTTTCCTTTTTCTTTTAACGGTATAACTCACCGTCGAATCGGCATCGGGACGCCCGGTGCTGCTTCTGCTCCCCTGTATAGTGCCGGTGGAGTTTACGGCACCATTGTCATTCAGAATGGCCCCTGTTCCCTTTGTTAAGCTATCTGCCCCGCTAACCTGGGTGGTTTTCCGGGTTTTCCTGTGGTAGGTATGATTCTGAGAAGATCGTTTCCCGTTGTCCTCCGTCTGCGCGAGCAGCATTTCCGGAAGTGCAAACAAAGTAAAGAATAGTATGATTATCAGCTTTTTCATAAAAAGTATGTTAGTATGCATAACACAGACACAACTCCCGGCGTCCTGCCACGATATAAAAATATCGTTCCAGACTGGCTTCACCTGATTGCCAGAACTTTCACGGCCCTGATAGTTGCAGATACTTACAATATAGCACTTTAAAAGATAACTCCGTTTTTAAACCGTTACCTTCTTACAGGAAAATATATCAACCGCTGTTAGTATCCTCCTACATGTTCCTGAAACCGAAGTGCAGTCCCCTGCATAACACCGGTCAGCACGCCCTTTTCCCTCTCCTGTTATCTTATTGTTAACCCGGCACCAACCAAAGTTTTGATTGGTACCTTTGTAACCCGGCAATAACGATTTAGCACATGAAACACGAAAAAACAGTTACACTTAAAACCGGACGGTTACTGAAAATAATAGTGACCGAGGTACACTCCCTGCTTTGTTCAGAAGGCACAATACAGGTTGAGGTACTGGTAATGGACCCTAAGGACGACGATTTCCGACTGCCTATCGGAGAAAGCCATCCGCAGTTCTGGAAACTAAAAAGACTTAATGAGCAACAGGCCAGAACCTTACAGATCCAATATAGCGGTGTGATGGACAAACAGATCAAAAGAGCAATAAAGGAATTCAGACGTATGACGGATGAACTCGTTTTAAGCTAGGCCGCCTTGATACTTTTCATTTAACCGAATGAAACCTGGCAGTACGCCCGTCGGATTTAGTTTTTGTAACACCATTACTCAGAAGTGCCAGAGTAGCAGGTGGGACCAAATATCCATTAAAACACACTTTCATTTGTAAATAAAAAATAGAAAGATTATGTTTGCACCCTGATTAACCAAATAGAGAGGTGCCCGAGTGGTTGAAGGGGCTACCCTGGAAAGGTAGTATATGGGTAACTGTATCGAGAGTTCGAATCTCTTCCTCTCTGCAAAATATCATTAAATGACCAAAATGGGGCGAACAACTACTTAGTTAACTAGGTAGTTGTCTTTGTTTTACAGCATTTGTAATCATTTATCAAATTGCGGTTACGTATTGGGTTACGGCTAAATAGTGCCGGTTACGGCATTTTTCCCTAACACACCAATTTAAGAGTACCGTGATTAATTTCCTTCCCACAATGAAAGTGTTGTTCTGGTTTCGTAAATCTGAAGCCAAAAATCAAATTATTAACAGTGACCCTGTTGGGTCTATCCAGTGTAGAATTATTATTGAAACTGAGGATCTGGAAATTGGTTCTACAAAAATTAGCTGCCCAAAATCCCAGTGGGATTCCATTAACCAAATTCTTGTTGGAAACAGTCAACGTATAGGCAAGGCGAACAAACGGCTTGCGGAAGTATCGACTGGCCTACTGAGATTGTTTGACATCCTTAATACCAAGTATGACCACGTTTCCCCTCAAATTGTAAAGGAGTATTATTTAAGTAAAAGAAAATTCACCTATTCAATTAAAGAAATCAGTACTGCTTTTTTGGAACACAGACAAAAGCAGGCCACCCAAAAAGCTATTACCTTCAGTACCTACAATGTGAACAAGAACTACTCACGTCACATTTTGGATTTTGCTAGTAAAATAGCCGTTGTAAAGCCTGTGCAGATTCCCAATAATTTCTTTTCTGAATTATTCGAGTTCATGATTGACGACAATCGAAGCGGAGAAAGGTTTGCAAGAAAAGTGTCCTGTTTTGCAAAACAAATGTTAAGCTGGGCCAAAAGGAAAGGGATGTGTCCCAACTTGGGATGCCTCCAAGAAATCATGCCTGGTAAAGCTGAATCCGAAGATTATATTGATACAACACACCTCTCAATTAGTCAGTTGGAAGCACTTTATACATTTGATTTTCAAAACCTTGTAGAAACTGGACACATAAGTGTGCAAAGTGCAAATACATTAAGTGAGGAGAGGGATGCTTTCGTATTCAACTGCTTTACCGGGATGCACCACTGTGACTATAGTAAAAAAGAATTTCTAATTGAGCCATACCTTGGTGCTCTTTTCCTTAGAGGTAAAAGACAAAAAACCAAGAAACAGTTTTCAATAAAGTTACTGGAACCCGCCGTAGAAATCCTGAAAAGGTATAATAATGAACTACGGCAACTACCGGTTAAAAGTAACCAGAAAAGAAATGATACATTGAAGCAGATAGCGGTTTACACCGGAATCCCTCTACGGCTGACTACTAAAGTTGCACGAAAGACCTTCTGTGATCTTGCTATAAACGAAATGTTGATGTCCGGAGATGATGTTGCTGCCTGCTTGGGTTTAACCAGTACTAAATACCTTAAGAATTACGGCAGGGTTCGAGAAAAAAGACTACTAAAAACTATGAAAAGTTGGGGTGAATTAAAAGTCGCCAGCTAAGCAAACCGAGGGGCTAAATGTCCCTCAGTTTGCTTAAGAAGATTTAATTCAATAATTCCAAGTCAAACACTCCACCTTTGTTTTGGGTTGTTTTCGTCTACCATCCACGGCCAGCGTTTTGGTATGATCCTCGGATTTCCATTTGAAGCGGCTGCGATAATCCTGTAGTGCATTTTCCGGATAACTACTCAAAAGGAACTTACCCTTCATTTGTGAGCAAGCTTCCAGCAGATTTATAAAATCCTGTTCGGTGTAACCCTTGTAGGGTCCTTGATCCGAGGACACATAGGGAGGATCCAGGTAAAAGAATGTTTCGGGGCTATCATAAGCCTTAATGACTTTGAGCACGTCATAGCTCTCAATGGTCACTCGCTTCAGCCTCCGCTGATAATCCTCGGTGAATCGATTTTTTTGATTAAAAAGCTTCAAAGCGCAGGTTCCACGCCTGTCATAACCAAAACCACCGCCGATCATGCTGCCAAAGCTCATATTACTTTGAACCCAAACCGACCAGGCACATGCAACGGGATTGGTAACATCCTGCAACTGAGAAACATAAAATTGATCCGATTCTTTGTGCTGTGCCCGGCTATGAAAGGTTTCATCAACCAGGCGCTGGATTTCTTCGAAGTCGTATTTGAGTACTCTGTAGAAGGTCATTAACCGGTTACTGATATCATTGACGACTTCAACCGGTGAAGGAGCCTTTGCCCAAAAGACAGCCCCGCCGCCAAAGAACGGCTCGACATAAAGCTTGTGTTGTGGGATCCTGGGAAGGATGTGGCGAAGCATTTTTTGTTTGCCGCCATAATAAGTAATGGGAGTTTTAAGATTTATTTCCTGTTTCATAGCTAATAAATATTGAATTGGCAAAATGAGCCAATACGGTGACTGCTGCCAAGGACAGGAACGGTCGAAAGCGGTGGCACTCTATAGTACAAACAGTTTTAGGCTTCACTCCAAAACTCTTTTATCGTTACCTGTCTTTTATTGAAGAATACAAATTTGGGCCACTGCATTTTTTTTGTATAAAGCTTCGAAATAATATTATCAAAAAAATACTACAAGATATTTTTTATATTGTAACCGAAAGACTATTTTTCGAAAATTTCTCACCTACTTATGTATAAAATTTACTTTTTAGGCAGCCTTTTGCTGTTAAGCCTCCAAGCTCTTGCGCAGTGTCCAACTGGTGACCAGTCTTTTTACAACCAAACGGATGTCAATGATTTTCTAGCAGATTATCCCGATTGTGAAGAACTTCCCGGTCGTGTTTTGATCGAGGGCTCAGGTATCACCAATTTAAATGGTTTCAAAAATCTGACCTATATTGATGGGGTTCTTCGTATCGCTGAAACGGGGCTTGGTGATTTGACTGGTCTGGATTGGGTATTTCGGAGAAGTTGACCACCTGATTCCGTGGCAAATTGACCACCTAATTAACTGGCGGCCGGTAGTAGAAAATGCTAGTAGAAGCGATTCAAAATTAGTAAATAAAAGTTATAATTATTCGTAGCTGGTTTCGAGCTCCGTTTTTCGTTTTCTTCTCATTGATTCCCCCTTTAATTCAACCCGGTGTGCATCATGTACTATACGATCTAAAATGGCATCAGCAATGGTTTTTTCTCCTATTACTTCATGCCATTTGCTAACAGGCAACTGAGAAGTAATTATCAGGGATGTTTTTCCGTGCCTGTCTTCTATGATTTCCATCAGTGCTGCCCGGCTCTGGGCATCGAACGGCTGGATACCAAAGTCGTCCAGGATAAGAAGTTGTTGCCGTTCTATTTTTGTAATTTCTTTGATATAGGATCCATCCGCCTTGGCCATTTTGAGTTTGGCAAACAATTTGGGAGTACTGGCATACATTACGCGGTAGCCAAGTATACATGCCTGATGACCAATCGCAGATGCTACATAGCTTTTACCGATTCCGGTACTGCCTGTGATCAGTAGGTTTTCATTTCGGCCAATAAAGGAGCATTCTGCTAGGCGCATGATCTGATTACGGTCAATACTTCTATCAGCATGATAGTGGATATTTTCGACCATGGCCTTATAGCGGAACCGTGCGTACAAGATCTGGCGTTCGACCCGACGGTTATTTCTGTCATCCCATTCAGCGTCAACTAGATGAGCTAAAAGCTCATCCGCCGTGTAATCATTAGTCTTTCCACTTTCCAGGCTACTTTTAAAGGCATGGAACATGCCGTAAAATTTTAGCTTGCGTAACTTTTCCAAAGTGTTTGTGTTCATTTTTATTAATTGTTTAAAGGATTATTGATAATAGTCTTCGCCTCTGATATTATCGTGTTTGGGCATGGGTAATTCGTCTGCAAACAGGCTGTCTTCATATTGATCCATATTTTTTTCCAGTATAGTCTGGATTGTTTTATAGTTGTAGATACCATAGCTTAAAGCCCTTTGGCACGCGCTGATCAGGCGTTGTTCACCAGCTTTCTTCGCAAAAGAGAGGATACCAATACAGGAGCGGTAGGCCTGTTCGGGATGCTGTTTGCGATCCAGGATTTTAAGAATATACAACCTGACATCTTCATGGATCGAGGAAGCCCACTCCAAGAATCGATCTGGTGTCCAGTCTGTTACGAAGCGGTGTGTACTGGCCAGATGTTCTTTATCGGTAGAATAATTATAGGGACTTTTAAGCCTTTTATGAAGGGCGATACGTTCGTAATGATAATATGCTTCAACCACAGAATTGGAATACAACAACTTGACTTTCTTGCCGATAAACCGGTATGGGACACTATAATAGTGCTTGTCAACGCTCAGGCAGACATGTCCGTTCTTCATTACAGTGGCATGTAGCTGTTTTTTGAACTCATAATGCAGGATCGGAAGCGGGGCCAGAGCACTGCGCTCAATTTCTTCAAACTGGAGTCTGCGACTGTAATTACGGCCCCGAAGCAGTTGGTTATTATGAGCCTCGAGAGCAATCAATATAGCTGCGTTTAACTCTGTCAGTGAGTTGTAAACCTGCTTTCTTAAAGGCGCATAAATACGGCTGTAAACGATTTTGACAGCACCTTCCACCAACGCCTTATCTCTTGGCCGGTAAGCGCGTGCAGGTAATATCGTAGTCCCATAATGATCAGCAAAATCGGCAAAGGCCTCGTTCAGCGTAGGTTCGTATTTATTGCTTTTTATAACAGCAGCTTTAAGGTTATCCGGAACAATTGCTGCCGGCACACCACCGATATAATGAAGTGCATTCTCGCAAGCTGCGATCAGATCTTCTTTTTGCTGGCTACTGACTGCTTCCACGTAAGTGAGTTGACTCGCTCCCAGGATAGCCACAAACACTTCAACCTCAGTTAATTCACCAGTCTCTTTATCTACAATACTTAATTTAACACCTGCAAAATCGATGTACAGCTTATCGCCGGCCTTATGGTCCTGATGCATCACAGGGTTAACGCGGGCCTTCCATTTGGTCAGATGAAAGCAAAACTGGGTATAAGCAAATCCTTCCGGAAATTCCTTTTTATAGGCTTCCCAAAGCATATGACGGGTAACACCTGTCCGTTTTAATTCTTTGTCTATTTGCGGAAAACAACGTTGCAGATTCAACAATCTGTCTTGCGGTGGCTGCTGTTTAACCGTTCCGAAAAAGTCATCCAGCTCTTTATCATTCAGGCTGTTGATCTGTTCAAAGGTAAGTCCGCTCGCATCAAAAGTGGTCATGTACTTCTTAGCGGTATTGCGGGAAACACCTGTCTGTTCCGCTATCCAGAGCTTGCTGCGGCCCTGGCTGTACATCCGTAAAATCTGTCTTATTTTGCTCATGCTGATTGTCGAATTGGCCATACCTTTTACACGATTGGTTCGTGCCAAAAATATGGTTGATTCTACAGCATTTTCTAATCTCTCAGGTGGTCAGTTTACTCCGGAATCAGGTGGTCAGTTTGATCCGAAATGGGGTGGTCAATTTCGCCCGGAACAGGTGGTCAGTTTAAACCGAATTGGGGTGGTCAGTTTCACCGAATTTTCCACTTCATTGAGCTTGTCTACGGTAGACTGTACTTTTTCTGTGTCAATGGTGGTGAAGTCTGGTGGATCAGGAAGCTCATCCTCTTTTGCGGCAACACTTTGGGCATATTCCCAGATGTGCTTCAATTGCTGTTTCATCTTCTCCTTATTGGTCGCAATCGCTTTTCGCCAAACAAAAGTATAGCGGTTAGCATTGGCTTCAATCTTGGTGCCGTCAATGAAAATCTCCTCAATGCTTAATAAACCTTCCTGCGCCAAAAGTAGGACCACCTCCTCAAAAACGCTCCTTAATGCCTCTTTTAAACGAACACCTCTAAAACGGTTGATTGTATTGTGGTCCGGATAGCTCATACCGCTTACCCACATAAAGTAGATGCTCTCTTTACAGGCAGCTTCAAGTTTTCGGCTGGAATATACATTACTTACATAACCGTAAACCAACACTTTAAGCAGCATCTGTGGATGATAGCTCGAAGCTCCTGTGGTTTTGTAAGCTGAATTTAGAGGGCCCAGGTTGACTTTGTTGATCACCTCGTTAACAATGCGGACCGGATGAGATTTTGGAACCAACTCCTCCAAACTGGGAGGCAATAGTATGATTTGCTGCTGGTTGTAAGGCTTAAAAGTAGGTTGTTTTCCTGCCATTAGTCATAATTATTTATATCTAAAGATATAAAAATCAAGCAAATAGGCAAAAGAAATTAATCGAATTTTAGAACTATATTCCAAAATATATTAACATAAAATGCACGAAAAGAGGATGCCCTTTTGAGACACCCTCTGGCTGCTTTGCCCTTCCTGTTTGCAGATGGGTAAACCGGTGGACTCGTCCACGGCCAGCGATGAAAACTTCATGTTCACCTGGGCGATGCCGTTTCTGTTGCCTTCCGTTTCCTCTGAGACATAATCAGCAAAGAAAGCCGGTTTGTCTTTGGTCATTCCATCATTACCATCCATTTGCATGGCCAGCTGAATACGCGTGTTGGTCTCAGGTGTTTTGATCTCACCTTTTACGGCTTTGGCTGTCCAGTTTCTTTGGGTGGGTTGTAAAAGTGAATCCTCCCAGAAATCGATCTTCAAAGAGCGCTCCACTGAATTAAATTCAAATTTCAGGTTGGCAATTTTACGAAGTTCTAAAATAAACTCAGTGACCGTTAAAGGCGGTAAATGGTGGGCTATGGTGATGCTCTCTGACTCTGCTTCTTTCAGGTTAAACAAAATCAGTTTGCTCCAAACGGGATGCGTAAAAAAAATGCCTGATACCCGGATCCCCGTAATAGCCGCCAGCCTTTGCAAAACCCAGCCCGCAAAAAACATCGGTACTTTCGGACCAGCGGTATAGGATCCTGCATAGTCGTTGATCCGTCCAGAATACCCGATCCCTGCCCCATTTGGCCCGTAAAAGAAATCATTCAGGATCGTGGGATAACAGTAAGCATCCTTTCCTTCCAGCTGGTTCAAGGGAGATAAAGGCAGTGTTTTGGGTATACTTCCAAAATCCATTTCGCGGATGTTGGTGTTCTGGTATTGCCCAAAGAAAAGCCCGAGCTTGTCGGAATAAGCCCCTTTGTAGCCGTTTTCCAGGGATGCTTCCGTTAAAAGAAAATAACCTTCCCGGATCAGATCCCCGTTGTGAAAATGCTGGTAGAGCAGCTCAGGCAGGTAATTCCCAGCTTGCGGTTCATCGTAATAATCAAAGACTGCCCGGTTTTCTCTCACAGCCGGGAAGGTTGGTATTTGTGCCTGTGAGCTGGGTATACTGTCATAAAGCAAGTGCGGATTGATCAGACTGTACTTGACACTTTCTTTGGCTACTACCAGCACCTGCTGGCCGTTTAATCGGATCATAAGTTGGTTACTTCAATAGTTAAAGGTGCATCGGTACTATAAACTTGCACATTGTCAAAAAGATAAAATCCTGCACTGCTCACGGTGATATCCCGGCTTTTGGAAGGGATCCTGAGCTTACAGGCCCGGTTTGGGGTTCCGGAGTATTCCACCTCACAAAGAATGTTGAAGGTGCCTGGAATGACGGTGCTTTCACTGACCCGTACCACTGGCGGACTGCTTCCGGTGGTGTTGGTTATGATCTCACTGCCGCTGATGCGGATATCCACCACAGGACCGTAATCAGACGAGCCGATCACCTTCTGGCTAAGCTCCATGGGAATTTTATGGAAAAGCGCTACATAAACCGGCACATTGTTGACTGCGCAACTTCCAAACTCATTGGCGTAGCTCTGAGTATTCAGACTGGCAAATTCAGCTTCTGCCAAAGCATCCGAGCTGCCAGGTGTTTCACCGCCGTATTTCCCGGCTGGCACAATCACCGTTGCTTCTCCGCCTAAATATCCCGCTTCACAATTACTTCGCTTAAAACTGCCCAGGCGCTCGATCCGCACATTGGGATAAGGCGTGGATCCTGCGATGATTGAGCCGTCACTGATCGGCGGCTGATAATCCGGATCACCCTGAACGTTTGCTTTGACGGTGTAGGGTTTTACCAGACTGTTGTCATCCAGGTATACCTTTTCAAGTCTTTCAAAAACCAGCTTACCGGTACGTTTTCCGTAGCCGTCCAGCACATGTTTCAAAGTCAGTCCCCGCCAGCGGGTGGCACGCTGAGAGGTAGGCTCAGAGGCTGGCAGCTCTGAGTAGTTTTCCACCGTATCCAGGATCCGGAAGCTGAAACTGCGGGCGATCAAATCCGCATTATCCAAGGTATCTACAAGCGTATTTGTAACAAGCTGCAAAGGTCTGTGTCCTTTGTCTGTGATCAGATACATTTCATCCGACAGCAGCAGCTCATCCAGGTAACGCAGATAGTGAGTGGCATCCTTTCGAAAATACCCCGTACTGACCTGGATCTCATATTCTCCTTCAATGCTTATGATTTTGAGCTCTGAAAAATCTGTGCTGGCCGATGCGGTCCGTTCTACTTCTGCTACCGTCTGGGCTACTTTCAAAGTGCGAGAACCTTCGCCCAAAAGCCGCAAGGTATCCCAGCCACCCAGGCTGTTGACAAAGAGTATACAGCGGTCTGCAAGCTGATAACTGCGGTCGATCTGGCAGGTGCGGGTAGCTGAAAACCGCCATCCATTTTCATTACAAAGCCACACCTCATAAGAAACCGCCAAAGGATCCACCTGCAAAACAGCAGCACCCACCGGACAGCAGACCACCGAACAAAGCAGCGGATCCGAAAGGCTCATAACCGTAACCGGATCAGAAAAGGAGCCATCTGCATAAAAACACCTCATTCGCAGACATACCTCTGTGGGCATGGGTGTAAAGTTCAAAAGGAAATACAGGTATTCTTCCTGGGTATAGGATACCGTTTTATAATCAGGTTGCCAGATCAGGAATTGACGGTTTTCAGCCTGCCAACCTTTAAAAAAGTTATCTCCATAAGCGTAAAAGTCTTCATTGGAAAGACCGGCTTTGATGGCATAGGTTTTGGCAAGATCCAAAGAAACATCCACTGCGGGTTCTCCGCCTGAAATGGCTTCCCGTAGGTAATAAGAAGTGGTCTGAGAAAGCGACAGGCTCATGGTTTTCTGCTGCCAGCGGGGTTTGAGATAAGACAGCAGTCCGTCAATCTTTCCGTTGCGACCGGTATTGTATCTGAACTCAGCACCAGCAAAGACCTGCACACCACTTTGAGAGCTGACCGGAACTTCCCTGCCTTCGGAGGTATGCAGCTCCTGGTAATTAGAGCTAAAAGCAAACTCGGGAACAAAGAGTGACAGGTAATATTTGAGCCCCACCCGGCTGCTCAGAGCCGGATCAGCGGCTTCAATGGTATGAGAAAGCTTGTTTCTGCTGAATTTTAAAGGCAGAAAGGATAGGTTGGTGGCGGATGGGTCGATCATGAATCAAGTAACTTTTTGTAAGATTCGTCCAATAACCTTTAAGATCAAAGGACAGAAATTGTTCTAACTTCAAGATTATTTGGTAAAAGACAGTTAATAAATACTCCCTTAAAATGTGAATTTTAGTTTTTTTTTACACTTAAGAGATTATTTCGTTATTTTGACCAAAAAAAATGAAAATGATATGTTAGTGAGATTTGTCGTAAGCAATTTCCTCTCCTTCGACAGCGAGGTAGAATTTAATATGCTTGCTAGTTCCTTCAAGGGGCATAAACACCATGTTTACAGATTTGGCAAAGTTGATGTTTTAAGGGCGGCAGCTATTTATGGTGCCAATGGAGCAGGTAAATCTAACCTTATTAAGGCAATCGAGTTTTTGCAAAACGCTGTCGAACTAGGAGGCATTTCTCAGTCGGTAAATGACAAAAAATTCAAATTAAAAGAGGCTAATAAGGAGCTTCCCATGTCATTCGAATTAGAAGTTATTCATAATAAGAAGATTTACTCCTATGGAGTTAGCTTTAATAGGTTATTTATTGTAAATGAATGGCTTTATGAGGTTAATGTAAACTTTGAGGATAAATTGCTATTTGAAAGATCCGTAAACAAACTGGGCAGGTCAACATTAAAAATTATTGATAAGTTTAATAAAACACCTAAACAGAAATTATTGATTGAATTGATGGAAGAAAATCTTCTAAAACCTAATGAACTATTTCTAGGGAAAGCTGATGAAATAAAAATCAAGGAATTTCAACAAGTTAGAGATATTATTCTTAATAAAATAGTCATCATTCACCCAGGTAGTAAATATCAGGGCCTGATCCGTCAGTTAGTAAAATCAGAAGATTTTCATATTTTCACAAACAATCTATTAAAGAGCCTAGATACTGGGGTTGTTTCACTGGGAATAGAAGAAATTGAAATTGATAAGTTTTTTGGAGAGGAAAATGAAAAAATAAAATTAGAAATAATCCAAGACCTAACTTCTGAAGTTGAAAGTGTCATATTAACCACAAAAAGTGGCGATGTAATGGTTACAATGGATAAGGGTAGATATGTTGTTAAACGGCCGATTGCCGAGCATCTAAATGGAGATAATCAAATTGTACCATTTGTTCTTAACGATGAATCTGATGGTACTCAAAGACTATTGGATCTCGTGCCTGCGGTCCGAGGAATTTTAAAGGAAGATATAACATTTTTTATTGATGAAATAGATCAAAGCCTTCATACGACCTTATTAAAGGCACTAATAGATAAGGTTTTAGCAGAAGAATTAACCAGGGGACAGATCATCTTTACAACTCATGAGTCAAATTTATTAGATCTTGACATATTTCGTCAAGACGAAATATGGTTTGCCGAAAAAAATGCCAAAGTTGGAAACTCCCAGCTATACTCTCTTAGTGAATTTAAGCCAAGATATGATCTAGATATCAGGAAGGGATATCTGAAAGGAAGATTTGGAGCTATTCCTTTTGTCGCTAATTTGGATGATCTAAACTGGGATATTACTCATGCGTAAGAAAAGAGGTTATAAAAGAGATACACCAGTTGAGTTGGTTAGAGACTATAAATTATTTGCCATTGCATGCGAAGGGCAAAAAACTGAACCAGCATATTTTAATTTATTTCGACATTTTTCTCGGAAATTATCCGTGGACATTATTGAAGAAATAGTAACCGAAGCCGAACTTACACTAATTCACGCTAATAAATCTGCCCCTAAATGGGTTCTTGATAGGGCAATAAAGTATGTTGAAAGAGAAGGTTTAAATGAAGAAGATGAATTATGGTTTGTAATGGATATCGATCGATGGTCGGAAGATCAAATTAGAGAAATTGCTTACTATTGTGACCAACATGCTAATTGGAATCTGGTTTTAAGTAACCCATGCTTCGAGGTATGGCTTTACTTACATAAAAAATCAGAAATTGAGCTTATACCAGGAAGTGCTTGTCAGGAGTATAAAAGTGAATTAGCCAATTTGGAACTCGGAGGATACCATCCTTTAAAGTTTATTGAGTATTTTAAAACTGCTATACTTCATGCAAAAGTGATTGATTCTCAGCCTGATCATTATTTTCCAAAGTTAAAAGAAACAAAAGTTTATTTGCTAGCTGAAGCCATTCTAAAATCGATTACTGAAAATGATTTCAACAATTTTTTAAATGAGAAGCTACCCAATTTAATTGATTTACAAATAGTCAAAAAAGGTGGGAGGAAAAGATGATTTTCAATAGCACTCAACAAAACACCTCATTCCCCGCCAGCCCCAGCTTCATTTTCAGCTCATACCCATAAGCCGCATCAACTCCGGTGGAATAGATCACCGGCTCGATGCGGATTGAATCAAATTCTAGGTAATTACGGTATTCAAAGCGGTCGTGCTGCAAATGTTTGACGATTTCGGATACGACGGTTTCCGCATGCTGATAGGCCAGATCTTCTGACTCATAATCATCTGGCCGCCCCTGGACAAACACAAAAAGGGTCAGATCAAACTTTAACAGCATCAGGTGGTTGTCAATGAGCTGCCCTGCGTATTTGGGACGGAGCACATAAATGCCCGGATAAACGTCTTCACTGCGGCTATCTCCCATCAGCCGGTCCATGCCGTTGGCATCCGACATTTGAATATAGACGATACCGTTACGGTTTTTCTGCTCTTGCAAAATGGGCAAAAGATAAGGCCAAAATATGTGGTCAGTAGGATTCATGGGCTTGTTTGCTTCGCTGGTTTTGTGCTTTGATGTCTTTTCTGTGCTCTTCTAAAAACTGGAAAACCTCATGTACGTTGGCGGCTTTGGTGGCACTCATGCCACCAAAGATGTGTTTTTCAGAAAGCAGGTGCTGGTTTTTAACCAGGCTTTGCCCTGGATAATCTTCGGCTACGGGCGGGGCGGATCCGTCATTTTCAAAGAGATCATAAAAGGAAAAGAACTCTTTCAGACTCCCCAGAAAATACATGAGCACCAGGATCTTTTCAGCTGCATAATTGTCATTAAGGGACTCAGCCCGCAGGCGGGTAACGTGCTCGTTATAAGGTTCTCTTCTGTCCCCGTTCCACTCAGGATCACTTTTGTAATCGCCCGACAGCTCTGGCCTGCAGACGCTGGCCACCAAAAGGTTCAGACGCTGCTCACCCGCTATGAGCTGTTTGATAAAAGCCTGGGCGTGTATGTGCGCATCTGCCATCTCACCAAAACTCATGGATTTAAAACCTTCCTCAAAAAGCAGCCAGGGCTGGCTATTGACCTGAAAACTCTCAAAAGGTGGTATGATTAGATCCGCTTGCCACATCCAGCTGACCAGGTTCATAGTTTCAGCCAGTATGTTTGCATTCCGGTTGACCTGGCTTTCACTGCGTTTGGGGCCAAAATAGTGGCGCATGAGCTTAAACCATTCTTTTTCTGTGTGACCGAGCGCAATCCTGAGTATTTCAAGGTAGGTACTTCCACCAGGCGGCTGGGTGTAAAGCAGGCGTAAAAGCACAGGCAGATCCTCTTTCTTAACTTCTGTCCAGTTTTCTGGCAAATGATAAACCTTCCGGTTCAAACTGATCTTTTTCATACCGGATAATCGGTTTGAACAGTCAGCCTGACGGTTTGCCCCTGGCTGATCGCTTCGGTGATGGCTGTCTGCAGCTGCTCACTTGCCCTGCGGCTATTGCCCACTACAAACTCGTTTCCATCAGGCCACCAGGTGCGGCCTGGCAAAAGACAGCCTTCGGTATGGATGTGCTGGTTTCCTGCATGGATCCGGATCCCGGAAAAACCCGGAACGTCTTTGAGTATGGGAAGACTTCTTTTAAAACGGTTGGAATAGGTGATCAGCACCTGGTAGGATCCTGTCGGAATCGCTGTTCTGCCAGGTACTTTCAGCGCTTTGATTTCATCCGCTGACATATCCGAACGCAAACCCCTGTCTTTGTCTTCCAAAATAAAATGATGCGGTTTGCCGTCTATGGTGACGGTGCTCAGCGTTGAGTTCTCGCCTAACCAGCGGCGGGTGATGATGATCTGCATGTTACATTAAATCTTTAAACTGCCCGGATTCATCAAACTTTTTGAGCCTGGCCAGAATCCAGGCAGGCAACAGATCCGGTTTGATCTCCCCGACATTCTCAAAGATGCTCAGCGCTTCGCGGACCATGATCGCACAGTAAAGCACATCATCGACCCAGTCAAAAAGACCGGTGGCGCTGCCTGAGATGGGAAAACGGATCAGCACGTGCGACATAATCAGCACGGCTCCATAGAGCAGCAGCTTTTCAAAAAGCCTGGCCCAGGCCCTTGATTCCAGGTTCTTTTTCTTCCAGGCGCGGCAAGTCCCCAAAGCGGTATCAACCATGATCATGATGATCAGAAAGAGCACAAACTGCCAGTCCGAAAAAAAGTAAGTGTCCAGCACTGTTTTAAATCCGGCAAAAGCAGCCGACAGCGTCAGAAAATGTTTGTCAGTCATGCTGGCCAACACGGTTTGAAAAGTGTTTTTCATCTTGTTACCTGATTAATAAAGTACCCGTTACAGCTGCGGCGCTGATTGCAATGATCAGCCGCCGTCTGCGCCTTTCAGCGGTGAGCTGTTTTGCAAAGGTGTTTTGCAGAGTGCTGAGCCGAAAGGACATGATCTGCACCTGCATGCTGAGCGCATGGTTTTGTTTTTGAAGGTGCAGACTTTGTTTTTGGAGGTTTGCCGTCAGCGGTTTAAGCAGCTCATAACGCACCGCGCTATCGAGTACCGCCTGATTGAATCTGTCTTTCAAGATTTCGTCTGTAAGCTGCCCGTAGGCTGTCAAAGCCGGAGCTGCCAGGCAAAAGACTATCGTAAGCCGTTTGAGATATTTGGATCTGTTCATGGTAGTAAGCAGCCGAATCAGCATGTTGCCGGGCCTGTTTTTGATAGTGTGCGAGACTGTCTGAGTAGTTGAAACTTGCCGTTTGTGATGTTAATACGGTGTTCTTGCATTGAAAAAGCCACAGCGCGGCCAGGGCAGCGAGTATCACCACCAGGCAAATGATCAGTATTTTTTTCATTGGATAGTGGCGTGGATTCCGTTTGCAGATACGGTGTCTGTGATGATGCTTCCACCAGGCAGCTCCACCTGGATCCGGTGTGAGCGGTTATCAGCAAAACTGTTCAGATAAAACCAGGCAGTTCTGCCGTCCTTGCTCTGTGAAAGCACAAAGCCACGCTTGTCATGATACGCATCAACGATCTCATCTGCAAAATCCTGAGCGGGATTGATCCAAGCCCCGTCATCAATCCTAAAACGCAGATACCTCTTTTCTCCGCCGTCAACCTTTGCGAAAGTGTCATGGTAAAGTTTAATCCCGAAGTAAGACAGATCCGCGCTGCCGGTATAACCAGCGTATGCCTTCTGACCAGGTTTGACAAAATGCGGAAAACCGCCCTGTGGACTGCTGGCACCGTTAGGATACCAAATGCCCTTGCTCCACTGCGGGTCAAAACTGCGGCTGCTTTGTTTAGCGGGTGCTCCCCATTCCACATAAATGTTCCCGTAGATATGGCTCAGAAAACTGTAAGCAATCATTACATTCGGATCCAGCGGGATTTTGTCCTGGTGGTAGTATTTGCCGTCCGGATAAACGTACTCGTAAAAATTATTAGGTCGCCATTCGTGAACCCCAAAAGAAAAGATGCCCGCCTTGTAACCCATCCTTTTGATGAGCTCCATTTTAAAAAGGCTCTGATAAATGGCATCATTCTGGATATCGGGCGCATTCAGGTAAACCGCATCCACGATCAGATTGGTACTTGCCAGCGTACCACCTGGTGTAAAATTCTTACAAGGCAGCTGCTCCACCGGCAGACGCATCAGGTTTTTGGCGGCTTGTCTGCCAGTAGCCAGATTTACAGATTCCGGCCAGAACTGAAAGTAATTATGACAGATCAGGTAAGGTATACCACGTTTTCCAAACCGCTCTTCGTAGCGCTCACGCAGCCTTTTGTAAAAATGCCGCCACATATCAGCCTCCTGTGGCATCACAGAATTGCCTTCCAGACTTTCCCCAATCCAGATAGCGTCTGAGATATCAGCCTCGTTTGCTTTCTGGATCGCCTGTTCAGGTGTCAAAGGGCCATTAGGCCAGTATTTTGTATTATAGCCGTCTTTCCAGTTGTCGGGTCCACTCTCAGAAAGATGCATGAAGTGCTCAATACGCGGAACATCGTTGTAAGTCTGCCCGGCATCTTTCAGCAGGTTAACTTCTTTGTTTCCATCGGCATCATTCCAGGGCAGTTGAAAGTGTGAGAAGTGGGTAACACCTTTCCTGCGCAGCAGGTCAATGTTCCACTCGCCGATGTATGCGACCCAGAAACGGTTTTTGGGCAACTGCATATCCGGAGCAAAATCCGCCCATTGGGTACCTTGCACAGACGGATCGTAAGCCTGGGGAATAAAATTCAAAAACCCGGTTTTTTGACCAATATCCGTACCTGTAAAAACACTGGTGTAAATAGCAGCTGAGCTGTTATAACTAAACGGGGTCCCCGCAGTGGTAGAATAGTAGTAGGTATTATCCTTGTCGGACCACTTGTTTACCGTTTCAAGGCCAATACGGGTTTTCATTTTCCAGATCCGGAGTGGTCCATTACTTTGGAGCTTGTAACCCGCAAGCGGCACGCCCTGGGTTAAAAGCTGGGCATTGATCATGTAGCGGAACTCGTAGCCTTCTTCCAAGCCTGGTGTGGCCACATCATCAAGGATCCAATCACCTGGTTTTCCTGAAAAACGGATATCCATGTGCTCGGGCAGACCACGGGTGATCACTTTATGCGTTAAATCACTATTTCCAACAGGTAATTGCGGCACAGAACCTGTATTTTCCGGAATCACAAAACCCTTTTCACTGGGAGCGGAAGAGCAGCTTTTTCCTGTAAAAACCAGCGTGTAAGATCCGGCAGGTAATGATGAAAATGAGATACCTGGTGTACTGTTCTGCGGCTCAAGCTCACCAGAGCGGACCGTTTTGCCCGAAGCATCTTTGATCTTCCAGGCGATCTTGAAGACATTGACCCCGTGAAAAGTGGCGATCAAAGAAAGCGGTGTTACGCTTGAAACCGCTTTAAGCTCCGGCCCAAACTCGCAGGGTGAAAGGTTGGGATCAGATTCTTGGGTCTCTTTTTCGGGGATGCTGCTCAACTCCTCCAGCGCCTGACGGACGTAAGTTTTTAGATAATTCTTTCCCACCAGTGTATCCGGGATCGGTACCTGGACGGTGATCTGTGCGCTGGCCGCTAAGTGTAGTACCGAAAGCAGCGCGAATAAAAACAGTTTTTTCATAACAGGATATGTGGTTTGTGTGTGTAATCTTCCGCTTCTTCTTCTATCAAATTGGCGGTGTAATATTCAGGAAACTGGACCGCTGATGCGTTTTGGTCCATAAACTTTCTGAGCTGGGCCAGGTAGAGCTGTGCATCCTGCCAGAGCTGGCGGCGCTGGGCTTGCCGGTAGGATTTATCAGCAATGTCTTCCTCACGGATCCCGTCTTTCTTTCGGATCTGCCGCACCCCTTCATGATCCACCAAAAGAGGCAGGTACGGGTAAGCTTCATGCAGCGTCAAGTAAGCCAGCGCAAAACGGATCTTTTCAATCAGTGTGTTTTCAACAGTACTTAAAGTAATACTGCTGTCCTGGTAGCGGGTTTTAAGTTTTTCCAAAACCGGCTCTGTTATACTGTCAGCAATGTACAGACTTTCAGCACGCTGGATGAATTTAACCAACTCGCCAAAGAAACGACGGTTTCTGCCCACCAGCGGCACATAACTACCCAGCTCATCTGCGCTTCTCAGAAACAGGCTTCGCCTGATTTTATAGGATTCTGAATCCGTCCAGACTTGTGGCCGGGTTTCTTCCAGGGTTAGCCAGAAGGATTCAAAGAACAGATCCGCCATGGCCATGTTGGCCTCGCGCGTATCGACATACTCCCATTTGGTGATGGCGATGGTATTAGCCGGTGAGTTTTTGGCCATACCCAGATCACCCACCCGCTGTTTCAGGTGTGGCAGGGCCATATCATAGGCCGTCCAGCAGATGCAGCCTTCGGCGCATTCACGCAGCTCGCTGGTGTCCGAAAGAAGAAAATCATAAAGCTCAGCGCCGATACTTCTTTTAAAGTCACGCTCAGCGGTCCTGACAAACGGCAGCACAGTATCAAAGCTGAGTTTGGTCTGAATACCGCCGATGTGTTTTTTGAGGGTTTCAAGTGTTACCAGCATCATTGTCCTGTGTTTAAGCTTGCTTGTTTTCCGTTCGGATCCGTGTCCAGTGTGGTCAGCTGCACACCTTTGACAGCGGCCACTACGTCCCGGTATCCCATAATCCTTAGGTTCTGATTGATCGGTTTAAGCGTCAGATACCGGTGGATCGGTGTTCTGTACTCACTTTGAAAGTCTGCCATCACCCGGATCTGACTACCGCTGTCGTTTCCCTGTCCTGGGTTCACACCCGCCAAGGTAGGCAGTATACCAATTGAGTTGGCTATCGACTGATTGGAGTTCTTCCAGACTTTGTCATAAGCGTCATCGGACATCTCGTTTTTGAGAGGTACAACGTCCACATTGTCGAGCATCTTGCCATCACTGCCCCTTAAATACTTAATGAGCATGGTTTTGTTGACATTCTCCTGACCGGCCAGCCACTTGGAAAGGTTATCCGAAAAGCTGCTCCAACGGGCTTTCACATCCTTGGCGTCAGCGTTACGGTTGCCTTCCCGGTCGAAATAATCCTGCGGCATACGGATCAGGTATTTGATGTTATAGCCATTCAGGATCCCGTTTTTATGAAAGGCTAGGATCAGATTTGCCAGCTCAATGGCATCCTGGGCACACCACCAGCTGGGAAAAGCGTAGTGGGGTTGTCCGGCAATGTTCTCTTTGGCGTGGCTGATGGTAACCGTACGGGCTTTGTTGTAGTCGATATCCAGCCGGTTAAAGGCTTTTATCCTTTCGGTTTCAGTCGGCTGAAAGTAGCTCATGTGGCCAAAGTAAGGATTCACATGGTACTCTGCACTTTTGCCGGTTGTATTACCGATACGGGTAACAAACGAATCAGAGACCGAAAGGGTAAACCAACCAGCAACCGGATCCCACTGCCAGCGGGTGAAAATATTGGCGTTGTCAATCCGCTGGTTGATGGCCGAAATGAAATAATCAGACAATTCGGTGGCCTCGCTCCATTCTTCCAGGCGGTTGTCAGTATAGGGGATCAATTGCGGTTTACCATCCGCGCCCACCATCCTTTTAAAGAAACCAATCCCGCTGCCGTATATCATATCCCGTAAGGATTCCAACAGCGGGCGAACGATGCTGTTTCTATGGATGACCTTTCGCATCAGGTTGGGCTGGTTGTCGCCGATTCCCCAGCGGATATGGTCCAGCGAATCAAACTGTGGCCACAGGCTGCTGCCGAAGCTGGTATCGATGCCACCACCGGACATCTGTAAAACCGATGCAGTCGGTTTGCCTTCATTTAAGAGCCAAAGATTACTACCTAGCTGCAGCATATTCTCCGTTGGTATGGTCAATAATGTGACCGTCCACTTCTATAAGCAGATCGATCTTGATTCTGAAAGGCTGGTTTGCTTTCTCGTGGTTGACAAACAGGAACTCGTTGTTGGTGTTCAGATTACCTCTGAAACCAGATTCCCCCGGCAGATTCTTAAAGCTTTTGGACACCCTTTTTTTATAACCGATGCTCCCATCAAGACGCCGGTATTTAACCGAATGGACAGACGGATTCCCCTGGGCGTCATCAGAGCGCAGCCAGGCCATGGCTACTTTACGTTTAATTACTTGTTTGACAGACATGCTTCGCTGGTTGTTTTAGCGAAGATGGGGCGAGGGAGGGGGGTGGGAAAGGACGGGAAAATGTATGGAAAGGAGAATTGGATATTTTTCTAAGTGATAAACTTTACACAGTATGATATTGACTTTTCTTAATTTATTCCGTAATGTTATTGATATTTAAATATAAACAAAATTATTTCATATGTGCATTTACTACATAAATCGAGAAGATTTAACATATGAATCGGCAGAGCATATTTTGATGGCAGGTATAGGAGGGATGAAAACTTTACCTAAAGAATATGTTAGTACTCAATTTAATAATGATATCTCTAAGATAGAACAGGAGTTTTTGAGAGAATCCCTCATAAGCCTCCCGAGGCAATTTCTTGGGCCAGGTAAACGGGGTAGCCTCAACCCAAAGTACCAATCACGTAGCAAGGTTCACCTTCTCCGAGATTCAACCGATTCAGAATTTAGTTTGGGATATATGCAAAAAGGAACCCCATATTTGATTCCTCAATTCAAATTAAATCTTAATAATGGCGAGATAAAAATTATAATAAATAACAATAAACCAGATAAGAGTAACGCCATTCTTGATAATTTTCATAGAAACTTGCAAAATCCTGAAACGTTACAGATAAAGAGAATAATAGATAACCGTTTGCCAGAAAATATTATCTTTTTTGGAATTCAAGATGGAATAGAAGAACATTTCGATTAATATACGGTGCAAAGTGATTCCTGTAATTTCTCCATTAATCAAAATCATCTAAAAGAAATTGCAAAAAGTTTCATTCATAAAAATTCAACGGATACATATCAGATCAGTTCTTCAAGAGTCGAATCACAACAAAATTGTGTTATGGGAGATAATTTTTTCAGAATTTATGCGAAGATGGCATTTAATTTTACTGCATACTTATATGGTGATTTACTGGCCAAGAATTCATGCTTTGATGACATTCGGAACTGGATAATTAATGGAGGCGAAAATAAATTTTCCAATATTATTCATGGAGACATTTTTAACAGTTTAAATATTCAACGACCGGCAGATTCACATTTATTTCTCATAACTCAGAACGGTAGTGAGCTCTATGCAATTTGTTCTTTGTATGAGACTATTAACGTTGGAATTTTGCTTTCAAAGACAATGCAAGTTGAAACATGTGGAGATGATGGTCTAATTTGTAATTGGCGTGATAGAAGTGAGGTGCGTTTATCTGAGTTTATGAATACCCACAGATCATAGACACGCACAAGAATGTTTAATGCAGAAATGCTACGGATCGTAATTTTAGAAAATGTCGGTACCAATGGTTGGGCACCAGTTTACATATTATCTCATTTTTCCCAAGTAGCGAGAACGAATATCGTACTCGCAATCTAACTAACTCCATATTGTGTCTAAATTTTAACATCAATCCATTAAAATTTTGGTTTTGGTGGGAATATCTATTTAATGAAAAATATAAAAGAACCTGAGATATCAAAAAATTAAAATTCAATAGTCGTTTAAAAAATGAAAAACATATTATTTTTTAAATAAAGTAGGATATTGCTGTATTTGTGCCGGTTACGACTTTAATAGATCATCAATTGATATTTTTTGTTTCTTAATATTTTGCTTCAATTGTTTAATTGTTACATCTAAGAAAGATCTTAAATCTTCAATTATTGGTATAATTTCATTTTCTAATAATATTTCAAACAAATTTTCATTTTTACTTACATAGATACTATTAAGTATATCCGGTTTCAAAGAAATTTCACTAAAAATATTTATTAATACTTGATTTAATTCTTTATTTTCTCTTACAAATATATAAATATATAGGGAATGATTAGATTTTATAAATTCCAAGATAGAAGTATTGAAATTATCTTCTGTAAAGAGCCTTGTTTCGGTCACTTTATCATTTATTATTGTTGATGGGTATAAAAGTGGTTCGCATATTTTTATATACTCATCAAGTAAATGTCTTCCATTCTTTCCCTTAATCCGATTGTAAATTTTCTGCAAATTAGGAATCAGAAAGTATTTATTGAAAAGTGATTCGTCTAATTCCGTACAAAGACTCCAGAAATTGGAATTGTTATCATTACTTGAGTTCCTAAATGTAACTGATAAATTATTATACGCAATTTTCTTTTTATCGCTGGGAAGCTTACTAATAAAAAGGGCTGCGAAATACTCCTGCATTGATCTATGAGGAAAGTAATACTCAAACCCATCCAGTAGCAAAATAGAAATTGAAGTTCTTAGGTCAGATATTAAGTCACTAACAATAAAAGTGACATCTACGTTATTCCTGATCCTAGTCAACTTATCGCTTATATATTCATAGGTAAAAGTGAAATGTCCCTCAATCATCGTTAGATAGGAAAATGTACGAAGTATTTGCTCAAAATCATCTTGTTGAAGCTTAGTCAGTTTTTCCCTTGGGAAGCTATTTTTTGTCCACCCGTCATGTTTCGAGTAAAGTGTATCAAAAACGTTTCTATAGAATGAACTCTTTTTATTTGGAATTTCAGGGTGATTTTCAAAAGTCATTATAAACATGGATAGCAATAAGGGATTTCTTAGATACTCCAAATACCCATTATTTTTGGGATCCTTTATCAGGGAATAAATTCGACTTTTTCGCTCAGTATCTTTCACTATTTTACTTATAAATCCTTTAACATCGTCATCTGTCAACGGCTTTACAGCAAAATCGTAGAAGCGAGGGAAGTTTTCAATTCCACTTCCCGGTCGAGATGTAATTATAAAATTATTTCTAGAATATGCATCTACAAATAATTCGATTTCACGATTAATAATTTGCTTTTTACTGCTAAAAATTTCGTCGTATCCATCAAGGATAAATAGAAAGTTGCCACTTTCAAGAGTTCGATTGAAAGTTATTTCATTTGGTTTTATTTTAGATTTTAAAATCTTATCCGCTATTAAATTTTCAAAGCTACCATTGTAATCATTCAAATTTCTCAACTCAATTAGAATTGGAATTTTTTTTATTTTTTCAACGGTTGAGAGAAATATATGCCGTTTCAAGCAATTGGAGGGGCATTTTTGGTTTTCGGGACAATAGCTGGGACAAAAACGAGTAAGTAATCTTGCAACTATGGGAGCAAACAGTAAAAGAAGTGGATCGCTCGATGCAAGTTAGTAAGGCGCTTAAAATCGTGAACCTGGTTGAAAAGTCATTGTCGCTGAATCCCAACGCAGTTGTGAAAATCGAATTTGGCAATTCTAAGTTCGATACGCGCCAAATGTACCCAGGCGAACTATTGGCGGAAAGCGATAATTTCATTGTCAATCTGGTCCCGGACTTTACGTAGTGCAAGGCACTCTTGCGAAACCAGGCTTGCGTGAAGACTATGGCAAATACCTCATGCTGTGGTTCTGCACCGAAAAAAGTGGAATTGAAACTTGTTGCAACTGATGGCGCTGCATGTAAACTAGGCTCCAGCTGCTACTAATTATCAATCCATTATTATAATTAAGAAAATTCAAGGATTATAGCCGCGACGTTATTAATCAAAAACTACCTGCCTAACTGCTATTACCATCCGCGATCTTACTGCATCGGACTGGTCAGCAATCAAAGAGATTTACCCGCAGGCCGTTGACACCGGAGATGCAATCTATGAAACGCAAGCACCCGAAACCGAAGCGTTGACAGGCAAGTTTCTAAATGATGGGCAATGCTAACCTCAGCTTGTGGCGGTAGATAATGGTCAGGTCATTGGATGGGCAATGCTATCTGCTGTTTCCAGCCGGTGCATGTATGGCGGAGTGGCTGAAACGAGCATTTATGTCCACGCCGGACACCATGGCCGCAGTGTTGGCAGTGCTACTATCGTCCATCGCTCCGTTGAGTAAAAAACTCGGTTTTTGGACATTGCAGGTGCAGATTTCCTTAAAATAAAGCAAGCAAATGTGCGTCACAAGGAGCTTCCGCAGGTATTCAAAAACCGCTGCATTCTTGGCCTGCTCTCCGGATTGACAAATGTCAGTCCGGAGAGCAGGCGAAATACGGTAAGTACTAATCAGGCTTTATTAAATCTAAAGAACCAAACCTTTAACCAGTCGGCAGTGATCATATAAAAAGTCAGGATGCCGAGTAAGACCAAAACCTGCGTGAGCGGAACAAAAGTCAGGCCCAGGGAAAGGGCAAATGGAGACCAGGGAAGGTAAATGGCCAGCACTAGCGCAAAAACAGTGATGCCCAGCAGCAAATTCCCGGGCTTGCTTTTAAAAAAAGATAGCTTAGTACGAATTACCAGCAGGATCAGCAGCTCAGTTATCACCGATTCAAGGAACCAACCCGTACGAAAAGCAGCCCCGCTGAGGTGAAAATGAAAATACAGTACATAGAACGTGAGAAAATCAAAAACGGAACTATGCAGCCCGAATACGATCATAAAATTCCGGATCAGTTTCATATTCCACCGGCCGGGCGTGGCAAGTTGCTGTTGATCTACATTGTCAGATGCAATTGCCAAAGCGGGCAAGTCTGTGATGAAGTTGGTAAGCAAAATCTGCTTTGGCAGCATGGGCAGAAAAGGCAGTAACAGTGACGCCGCAGCAACACTGAACATATTACCGAATGTGGCACCGGTTGTGATGAAAATGTATTTCATGGAGTTCACAAAAGAGGTTCGCCCTTCCTGGATTCCATCGGCCAATACTGCAAGATCTTTTTCCAGGAGAACAAAGTCAGCCGCCTGCTTGGCCGCATCTACGGCATTATTCGTTGAAATACCCGCATCGGCGGCATTAATTGCTGCTACATCGTTAATCCCGTCACCAATGTAGGCGACCACCTGGTTTGCGCCTTGAAGTGCTTTCACGATGCGAACCTTCTGATGGGGCTCAATTTCTGAAAATACATCAACGCTCAGCGCTCTGTTTAGCAACGCTTCAGGTGACATTTCGTTCAGCTCATCACCCGTCAGGATCTGAGGCTGGTTAATACCAAGTTGCTGCGCAACATGCGCTGCCGCATAGCGGTTGTCTCCGGTAATGACCTTGAATTGCACCTGCATTTCGCCAAGCCTTTTGATAGAAGCTACGCTGGATTCTTTCAATGGATCCTCCAATAGCAGATAACCCATGAATGTCATTTCTGTCTCATCCTCGCGGCTCATTTTATTTCCACCAAACACTTTTGATGCGATACCGAGTACACGATAGCCTTCTTTGGAAAAACCTTCAAAACGATCATTGATATCGTGTCGCATCCGATCTTCCAGCTGCTGCAATCCTCCGGTCTGCGAATGCACAAATTTGCAAACTTCAAGAATGTTAGCCAAGGCTCCTTTGCTGATGATGGTTGCCTTCTCTTCAAAGCCCACCAGAATACTCAGCCTTTTTCGGATAAAATCGTAAGGTATTTCTCCGAGCTTGACATAACCGTGTTGACCGACATCCATCGCGCAGATCGCCTGATCCACCGGATTAGTAAAACCTTGCTGCATGGAGGCATTCAAAAATGCAAACAGCCGGACCTGCTCATCCGATCTACCGTATACGTTTACAAAGTCTTTCGCTATCACGGTGCCTTCTGTGATGGTTCCGGTTTTATCTGAGCATAAGATCCTTACTTCTCCCAAGTTGAAAATGGAAGAAAGTTTCTTAACGATAACCTTCTTTTTCATCATCCTTGCTGCTCCGGACGACATAGCGACTGTCATAATAGCAGGCAGTAGCTCAGGCGCCATCCCAACTGCCAATGCCAGAGAAAATAGCAGCGAATCTAAAAGTGGTTTGTGAAAATAAATATTGACTGCAAAAATGATCAGCGTAAGGACGGCGGTAATCTGCAGCAGGAAGTAACCAAATTGTTTGATGCCCCTCTCAAATGCTGTTTCATGTGTCTCTGAAAGACTGGCGGCTATTTTGCCAAAAACGGTTTCGTTACCCGTGTGAACCGCTACTACGGTTGCAGTACCACTGACAACATTGGTACCTTCCCAAATACAGTTGAATGTTTTTGCAAGTGGAGCTGATTCATCTGTTATACCTGCCGTTTTTTCAGCCGGATAACTTTCGCCGGTCAGACTGCTTTCATTCACATGGAGCTCATTGCTTTCGACTATCCGGCAGTCTGCGGGAATAATGTCACCGGCTTTTAGATGGAGAATATCACCGGGTACAATTTCATTTGTATTAACCATTTGCTCAACCCCATTGCGAACAACGAGGCTTTTGATTTCGATCATCTCCCGGAGTTTCTCAACCGCTTTGCCTGCGTGAAACTCTTGCCAGAAACTCAGTAATCCCGTGATTACAAGAATGAAAAAGATAATCAAAGTATCTGAAACCTCTCCCAGAACAGCAGAAAGCATGACGGCGATCACAAGCAGAAGCACTAGTGGGCTGGTAAATTGCCTGATGAATATCCTCAGGGCTTTTTTGAGCTCTGAGTCGCCAATAGCTTTCTTCAAATTTTGCTTTTGTCGTTCCCTGACGACGTCCTCATTCAGACCATTTACATTACTGCCGAGCTGCTCAAAAACAGCACCTAACGGCAAGCTTCGGATCATTTTGACGTACATGATGATAAAAACATTTAAATATTGGCGTGCAAGATCTAAATGCAAAGGTCATCAAGGTATATGCCCGCATATATGATGCAGGTCAGCTAAGAATATGAGCTGGGTTCGTTACTCAGAACCCGCCGTTATAGGTAAGATCTTGAACGGTAAACCGGGCGTAAGGCAAATATTTTTTTTCAATTTCCCATCCGGCTTCAAGAACTGTGGGAATCAAAACACCATTCCAACTTTTGTAATGACTTACCTTGGTGACCCAGAGTTGCTTTGGCCCATCGCCCATATGACGTAATCCACGCAATTCGGCGATTTGATGGCTGGCGTCAAAGATGACGGTGAAAGAAGCGGATAAATTCCCATACTCGAATTCAAGTTTAGCGGAATTGTCATCGATAGGCAGCCATCTCAAATTTTGACTTGGCAGTAAATTGGTTGGAAAGCAAACACTTTCCCCAAGCCAACGCATGAGCTCCCCTGTGTCAAACTTCTCACCAGTTTGGTTTTCAATCGTAAACAGTGAAAATAAGGAGACTACCAGCCTACCCCTGCCCTTAATGAACATATCCCTCGCAGTGAAGGATGTCGTTTTTCCTTTCCAGATAAACCCGGGCTTATCAGCGGTAAAATATTCCTCCCCTGAGATGGCTATCCAATCCTTTTTTAGATCGGTTTTGAACAAACCATCATGAACCAGATGAACATTGCTAATATACGGCTGACCTTCTTTAAGCACATGTCGGAAATAATTCTCAACCGGCCGAGGAAGTCCGGCAAGCTGCTTGGCTGCAAACTTGCTGGATGATATGTCTTTTGAGTGACTGAATAGCTCTGCTACCTCATCAGTGAATTTAAGGTAAAGGTATAAGCGGCCCGTTAAATAGATAAAACAAAGTAGTGCAGCTATTGCAATCGTGACTTTGAACGTAACGGAAAAAGTCCGCTTTTCTCTTAAAGTCGACGCGACTTGAGGGTAAATACTTGTGGTTCCCATTTTATGCTGACTTGATTCTTTGGCTATTCGCTTTGATCCGGGTGAAGAATGTGTCAAAGTCCTCAGATTTCCCAAGAACACCAGTTTGGGGTTTCTGCTGTGCTTTGACAAAAAAACCGGCAACCACTTTTAACAAATTGTTTTGGCTTGTTCTCATAAGACTTGGGATAAGATGTTGAAATGATTCCAACCTAAACTGTCAACAATCGAAAAATCAAACTTTTATAACAAAAGTAGCAACCACAAAAGTCCAGAAATATGAGCCTAACCAGTCTGTTCTATGAGAATGATCAGCCTATTCTTGCATTTGAAGTAAATTATCATTCATCACACGAAGATATTTTTCTGCCGCTTCAAGGTGTCTCTGAAAACCGGCGATATCTTCTGATTCCATGGCACTTAACGCATTTACTTTCGCCCGTATGTTTGCGCGCAGGCATTTATAATAAAGGAAGATGAGGTTATCGGCAGCCGTTTGAAAGATAGGAAAACGGTCGCAATAGACAGAAAGGAAGATTTCAGATAGCGCATCATGGCCAAAAGCTTCCAGGTCCATGCACAAGAAAGCGATATCGCTCAGCACATCAATGTGCCGGAAAGCATCATTGTATTCAATGCAGTCGAAAATGATCGGTTTGTCGCTAATAAAGATGTTGCCACTGTGCAAATCGCCGTGAATATCCCTTACAAATCCAAGCCTTTGCCGTTCCCTGATCCTGCCCTCATATTGATGAATGAATGCGTTACTAAATGCAATCGCATGATCAATGATTTCCAGGTAGCCCGGGCTGGAGTGCTTTAAGATAAAGGGCCGTATGCCGGCGATGTCGTTGAATGTCGCAATTTGTGTCCATGGGTCAAACGACAGGTACACTACCGGAGCGTCACGATGCATTTGCGCAATTGTCTCAGCCAATGCTATCATTTCATTACTACCTACTTTTCCTGCGGAAAGCTGGCGATCCATTCTCTTTTCGGCTGGTAGCCGCTCCATCATCACCGCATAGTCAACTGGGTTTCCGTGTCCTCCACCAATCTCATATCCATTTTCACCGTGATTGACTGGCAGTACTTTCAGATAAATGGGCGAAAATCGTTTATTCAGATTCAGTTCCTTTTCGCAGAGTGTCTTTCTTACCGATAATTCCGAAAAATCCAGAAAGGAAAGCTTAACCGGCTTTTTGATCTTGAACGCGAATGTATCAGAAAGCAGGATCCAGGATATGTGCGTTTCTTCCAATTGTGCACAAAGTGGTTTTCCGTTATAAATGCCCTTTTCGGCCAATATTTGAATCTCTCGCTCATTCATATTGCCGCAGGTAACTAGTTGCTAGTGTGAGCATCTCTGAGATATTGTCAGTACCAGAATGAAGTATCAGGTGTTCATTGAGGTAAGGTTCAAAGAGTCCTTTCATACTCTGATATACCCCGAGATCTGCTTCGCTTTCCGCTCTTGGCATAGCCAACCGCTCACGCACCAGCTCCTCACTGGCTATGACCAAAATAAAAACAATCCTGCAATTATGTTTTAAGGCAATACCAGAGAACAAGTCTCGCATGGCGTGATGATAAAAAGTGGCGTCTGCTATCACCGTTTCGCCCCTGCTCAGATGCCTTTCAGTCAGCTTCGACATAGCCTGGTATATATACATTTTGTCATCCAGTGTATACTTCCCTCTGGCCTGAAGCGAAATTCTAATCTTATCGCTGTTTAAATACACCGCTTTAAGCACTTCGGCTAATCTGTGGGCAAAATAGCTCTTACCGGAGCCAGGCAGTCCTGAGACAATGATAACCAAACCAGATTTCTGTTTTCCCATATTGAAGATTTCACAGAGTATATGTCAATCAAAATAGCATACCATCATAAGCTGCTAGCTTTATTAGTCAGGACAACGAATTGACCGGGTTCCAGTTTCAGTTTAATAAAATGCTTGTTTCCCTCTTCATTCAAAAGTACATTCACGCTTCCGTGCTGCCCGTAAATAAAATTAAGTGAGCTTCCCTGCGGGTTCAGCAGAGGGTCTACCCGGATGTACTCTTCATCATACTCATCCTGAGAGCTGTTGTAAGCAACCACAATTTCTTCGTCATAAAGGACTCTTGAGAATGCCAGCAAGCATTTTTCAAATGTGGGAAGCATGAAATTTTTGCCATCCACCGAAAGTTTGCGCATATACATGCGTCCGAACCTGAGGGCCGCATTTTCTTTTCTGAGCCTGGCCAAAGCAGCGATCTGCTGGTAAATCCGGCAGGACTTGTTTAAGGCATTTACTTTTGGGTCCTCTAAGCTGAACATCGCTTCACGAACATTGAAATCCTTTTCACCAGAGCCGTCAAACCCTTGTTCGGTGCCATAGTAAATACAGGGCGTACCCAGTGCGCACAGCAAAAAACCAATCCCCGCAATAACTTGATTCTCAGAGGTCTCTTTACCGAATCGCCGCTTTATTACCTGCCCCAGCTGATCGTGGTTATCGATAAAGGTTACCAGGAACTCACCAAACTCACCTCTGCCCATTGCACCTTGGCGGAGCGATTCGTAACGTTCGACGAGCTTTTGTGGTTTAGATACCCCACGAATCACATCTGCCAAAATATGGTAAAGTGGAAAATCCAGGACAGAATTGAGCCCGAAATAAATGGCCTTATCTTCTACCATCACAGAAGTTTTCGGGCCGATATACCGGTTATACATCTCTTCGGGACCGACAAACTCTCCGAAAAAGAAAAAATTACGTTTCCCTAACTTGTAGGCGTATTCCCGTACGTGTGAACAAAACTGACTGACGGTTTCCTCTCCCATATGCTTAACTGCGTCAATCCGGAAACCGTCGATGTCTGTTTCCCTGATCCAGTAACAATGTATCTTGGTCAGAATCTGCTGCACCAGCAAAGCCTCTGGTGAAGCGTCATTTTTATAGCTCTTAAGATTGGCAAAATCGCCTTCGCGCGTTTCGGGATAGGCATCAAAGTTTCGGATTTGCCCTTTTCGCCAGTAAAGCTCCGGATTTCTCAATTCAATCGGGACAGGGAGATTCTGGGAGCGCCAAGACTCAAATGGAAATACTGCACCCTGATAATAGTAATACTTTTCATCGCCGGGATAAGTCCAGTTATCCCCAGAATGGTGCAAGACGATATCCAAAAAGACCTTGATATCATAATCATGTGCTTTTTCTACGAGCTCTTCAAGATCCTTTTTCGTTCCAAATCGCCGGTTGACTTCCAGGTAATTCTCCACGGCATATCCGTGGTAAGAAAAGGCATTATTCTGAAACACCGGGCTCAGCCATAATGCCGTACAACCCAGGTCCCGGATATAGTCCAGGTGACGGGTTATCCCGCTGAGCGTCCCGCCACAAATTCTCTGAAGCTGATCTGCATTCCCAAAACCGGTTTGTCTATTGGGTTTTTCCTCAGGCGCTCTTTCAAGATCATCATGAAAGCGGTCTATGAGAAGAAAGTAAATAAATTTCTCACGCCATTCCCGGTTACCATCAGCCCAGTAGGTTTTACCCGGCTTAGGTGACAAATCGATGTCAAAAATGGAATTGACTGTATTGTTTCCGCTCATATATACCAGCTTATACTTAGAAAGGCAAAGCTATCGGTCAACAGAGTATATGCGACTGACCACGCTTCTGAAACGATATGACGTTCGTCATTCTTATGCGGACCCGCCGCGACGAACTTTGTAATACATTGAATCAGAGCTTTCCATTAAAACCAATATATCCTATGAAAACGATTTTAGTACCAATTGACTTTTCTCAAAACGCCGACAAGGCACTAGAGGCAGCCAAGCAAATCGCAGCCAAGACCGGTGCGAAGCTCCTGATCATGTACGCCTACCAGCCTTATGTAGGAGATTTTATGATCCCTGAATCCATCGTTACTGCGCCGATCTATCAGCAGTTGGAAGACGATTACCGTGCAAATTTAAAAGAACGAGTGTCCCGGGCTCAACGGGAAGGCTATCGGGCGGATGGCATATGGGAAATCGGCAGCGTAGAAACGGCTGTACTCAAACAAGCAAAAGAAACCTCCGCCGATCTGATCGTAGTCGGAAGAACTGGTCATGCAGCGTTTCTCGACAGATTGATAGGAAGCGCTGCTACCGGTATTGCACTGCATGCACATTGCCCGGTTCTCATTATACCGCCAAGCAATGAGGTGATTCAGTTCGATCAGTTTGTTTATGCTACTCAACTTGAATTTGATGAGAGAGATATATTGCTCGATGTCATCGCTCTGACTAAACAGCTAAAAAGTAAGCTCCGACTCGTAAAGGTCAATTCCGATGAGCAGCTCAACATCCAGCCAGACGGGCAGTATATTGATGAAATCGAGCGTGAACTTGGTATTGGTCGTGGTGAGATTACGATACTAAATAGCGACTATGTCATGGACCGGCTGGAAAATTATTGCGATCAGGTCAAGGCAGATTTACTGATCGTATCCAACCAGCGCAGAGGCTTTCTTGAAAAGCTCCTCAACCCTTCGATGACAAAGAAATTAACGGTGGATACCCGGGTTCCTCTGCTGGTTTACCACAAAGAGAGGGTTGAAATCGAGCTCAAAGCCCCGATGGTGATCCTGGGTTGACCGTCTAGCTTAACCACACCCATACCGGATAAGAGTCAGTGGAGTAGCTGATTAGTGTCATTCCCTCACAACCATAAACAAGATAGTTTTGAAATAAGGCAAGTGCTAAGGCCGATATTAAACTTAGACAATTTTTTAAAATGAAAACGGATCTTGAAATTCACAGAAATGTAATGGATCAATTACGTTGGTAGCCAATTCTGGACGCTGCCGTAAATTGGCATATAATTAACCTTGAACTCAGTTCCACGTATAGATTAACTAATCATATTATGAAAAAGACAAGTGTGCTGCTCAGTGTTTTGGTTGCCGCAGGAGCGGGGCTGATTGTTGGTGTATTGCTGGCTCCCAACAGCGGAGCCAGAACCCGAAGGAAAATTTTGCATTTGGGTGAGGACATCTTCGAAGATCTTCAGCAAACCGTCGAAGATTCGTTTGAAGATTTTAAACGTGAAACGCAAGATAAGTTCGATGAATTTAGAAATAAGCTGGTGTGCAATCCGGAACTGCATTTGATCCAGAAGGGTTCCAAGGATCAAACCTCAAAAGCGAACTACCCAGAATCATGAGATGAGAGTGTTATGAGCAAAGCAGGTTTCCGGAACTCGACTCTCGTGAGTCCTGCCTGATAACCTGGCTCTTAAAATAATTTCATCTTGATTTGTTTCGATCTAAGCAGCTATCGCTTCAAAATGATGACTTCCCTGGAACAATTTATGGATGCGCTTTCTGCCCAATATGATCCTTCAAACCCAGGATAAAGGACAGGAAACACCAGTGGCTGAACCTGGCTTATACTTCCGTGCGGAAAAGAGTAGTTCAGGCCGTTACGGCACAGCAACGCAAACTGTAATTCGTAACTTATCGGATTTTAAAGAAGAGTACCTTACCGAATATCAAAGGGAGTTTAATAACTGTCTTTGAACATGAGAAGTTAATGAGTATTCGGAATTAGCCCTCGTGGTACCCCAAACTGACAAAAGTCAGTTTCCTGAATGACTGTCCTCCTGACAATAAGAGTATTAAGAACTGAAATTTACCACCTCAAAGTAAGTCGGATTCTAAATTCCTGTTGCGATGCTCCCAAAAACCATGAAAGCCGCGGTTGTCCGTGAGTTCGGAAAACCCCTGCAAATTGAAGAAATGCCGGTTAAAACACCCGGTAATTACCAAATCCTTGTGAAAGTCGTTGCCAGTGGCGTTTGTCATACCGACCTGCACGCAGCGGATGGCGATTGGCCTGTCAAACCTAAGCTTCCTTTGATCCCGGGACATGAAGGCATAGGTTACGTGGCCGCAGTGGGCGCGGAAGTTACCAATGTAAAAGAAGGTGATATCGTCGGCGTTCCTTGGTTATATAGTGCATGCGGGTGCTGCGACTATTGCACCACAGGCTGGGAAACCCTGTGCGAGACCCAGCAAAACGGGGGGTATAGTGTTGACGGCGGTTATGCTGAATACGTATTGGCCGATGCCCGGTATGTCGCGCAATTACCCGCCGGAACAGACATGATCGCGATGGCGCCAATTCTCTGTGCAGGTGTGACTGTATACAAAGGAATTAAAGAAACCGAAACAAAAGCAGGGGAATGGATTGCAATCTCCGGTATTGGAGGTCTTGGACACCTTGCGGTACAATACGCCAAAGCCATGGGCATGCACGTAGCCGCCATTGATATTGCGGATGATAAACTGGACCTGGCAAAAAGTCTTGGAGCTGATTTGACTGTCAATGCATTAGAAAATGAACCGGGCGAGTACTTAAAGAAAGAAACCGGCGGGATGCATGGTGTATTGGTTACGGCAGTATCCCCCATCGCATTCAAACAAGGAATTTCTGTGATGAGAAGAAAAGGAACTCTTGCATTGAACGGCTTGCCCCCGGGTGGATTTGACCTGCCCATTTTCGAAACAGTACTTAACCGCTTTACTATTCGCGGTTCCATTGTGGGTACAAGAAAGGATATGCATGAAGCGATAGACTTCGCTCTGGATGGTAAAGTAAAAGCCACCGTATCTACAGCCCGTTTGGAAGATATTAATGATGTTTTTGCTGATATGAAGACAGGTGAAATTCAGGGACGCGTTGTGATGAAAATTGCCGATGCCTGATCTATTCAAGGCAGTAAGCCTCTCCTACCGCAATGCTCCAACGCCCGTCAGGAGGCTATTCACGCTAAATAACACGGAAGCCCAACAGCTAATGCTCCTGATGAAGGAGTATTTCTGACGGCATTGCGGTATGGCGTTTGGTCTGCGTCCTACGCTGCAGCCGAACTGCTTAGAAACTTGATGCACAACCCGAAAATACTGGACGTTGGTCTATACCGATGTGGTCAGGAACTTGCCGCCAACGTCCGGTAGCATAGTTAACCGAACAAAAAGCAAGGGGAAGACTCGGATCAAAAAATAGCCATAGGACGGCGGATTTTAAGACTGAGTCAAAGAGTTCAGTGCGTATATAGGGACAGGTAGAAATTTTAGCTAGCCCGTTTCATGATTTGTCCAAACTCGAAATGACAGCTAACAACATTCCATCCGTGTATATTAATGTACCTTGATGGTCATCTTTATATTTTCTCTCTTTGCTGACATTGGAAAGTCCTTGAAAATCTTGGCAATAGCAGATTTGATTACCACATCGATATCACTACCTTCATAGATAACAACTTCCAAGGCGCCTACCGCCCACCCACGCCACAGCAAGTGCCCGTTGGACGAATCTAAAACATCGATTGCCAGGGTAGCCTCCCGATAGTTAAAGATGTCGGGTCGAGGTCGCATATAATGCCCCCAATACATATATCCGTAAGGATCGGGCAAGAATACAGATCGATCTTCAACAGTGATTGTGTAATCCAGTCTAAGCTCAGCGCTGCTGTCAGTCAGCACATAACCCCGGACTGCCAACAAGTCATTTACCGCTGCTTTGATTCTTTTCTCGTTAATCTCATTGTAGTAAAAAGGGTACCGCTCACCGTCTGTCTGCACAGGCTTTGACCATTGATAGGTTTGAAACTGTGCTACATTGATGTTTTTGTCATAAGCAGAGTAGGTCTGGATTTCAGGGCTACATGCAGTTGCAAGGATTACCAAAAGATACACAAGTCGATCCATATCCTTCTAAATCAGATAATTGATTCACAAAATTAGCTTCAATACAGCGAATGGATAATGACATTAAACTGCCCTCAGCCTGATCACAATCATGATTTATAAAAAGGTGGAACACTTTAATCTGAAACCGGTTTTCTGAGAAATATCATGTATGCCCACTACCAAGATCATGAGACATTATCGGGAACAGCTATAATATTGTTCTGCTGATAATCAGGATCAAATTCAATTTCTATCCAACATTTACCATTCTGCGATATGACTTACCAACCCAATTCCCAACAGGTAACTTTCGTTTTGCCCATGTATTTTACGAAAGCAGAAATTGTATTCTCCAAATCTTCTACAAGCCTTGAAAATATCTCTTTCAAAGTCAATCCAAGCAACAAACCAGTATATGCCATTTCGACCAAGATTTTAGAAAAAGGTCAATGGCTGGCACAACTGATCTGGTCGCAAGGTAAATCTCAATATTGCAGCGAGCAGGTAATTGACATTAATTGATATTCAGGGCTGCTATTTCTCGTGATCTGCATATTTGAGTATAATGGCCAGTTGACCGCCGTGGTGTGCAGTATGGGATATGATCCGGCCGAGCGATTCCGCTTTTGTTTTCACTCCAAACTCTTTGGTCACAATCTCAGTATCCCAATCCTGATCACTTTGCAGACCAATAGCGATTTCCAATGCTTCGGCCGAATGAGACACATATTCAAGCAAGCTGGAAAGATCCGTCCATTCTCCTGTATCATGCTGTGCAATCAATGTTTTTGCACTCACAGAGAGCTTGCTGCCAAAAACATTCTTTGCAAATAACAATTCTACGTCTCCCACATGCCGGATCAGAAAGCCAACACTATTTTGCGTCAGAGGCAATTTCCGGAGCAGGTCCTGGGGTTGAAGGCTTTTTAATTGGTTGGAGAAACGTGTTCTCGCTTCTTTCCAAAGGGAAAGCAAGGTCTGTGTTTTCGTTTGAAGTTCCATTTTTAGATTTAGTTGTTCAGGCAAATCAACTACATCTGACCATACCAGGGTATGAGCCGGATCATTTGAAAAGATGACATAAATATTGCTTAAGCACATTAATATCAAGCGCTACATCAAAGTATTATCATTTCGGCTCCTGACCTGAGTCATCTTCCTGACCAGCTCTACCATCTAATTTTATTAGATCGCTGCAATCAATTATTTGGTGGCACAAACTCTAAAAATCAGTTAATGAAAACGATTTATACTGGCAGCATTTCAGTAACGATGGATATATAGTTACGAATTATCATGTCAAAAACACCGCGGAAAGTATTAAAACTATTCTTGCTGACAGACGCAGTTATGCTGCCAGTGCAGTCGGCGCCGATAAAGCAACCGATCTTACACTACTTAAGTTGAGGCTCAAAACCTCCCTTCATTGCGTTTGGAAATTCTCCATAACTTCCAAACATATCACCGAATGTTAAAAAAATATTCCCAATGAAATCGGAAAATATAAATCAAGTTTTATATTTGTAGGACATATAGGACATATACTACTTTTAAACATGATTGCACCTCCAAAAAACACCACACTGGTTGACTGGGTTGAGAGCCTGATTATTAAAGACATCCGTGAAAATGAGATGAAATCGGGTACAGAAATCCCTAACGAACTTGAACTGGCCGAAAAATATGATGTAGGACGCAATGTAGTAAGGGAGGCACTCAGCAGGCTTCGTATGCTGGGTATTATCGAGAGTCGCAAACGCCGGGGAATGGTCATTGCCGAGCCCAACGTAATGTACGGCTTTCAGAAAGTAATTAATCCGCACATGCTGAGCAAGGAAACCATCCTTGATCTTCTCGGCATGCGGGTTTCCCTGGAAATAGGATGCGCCAAGATCATCATCCATAACATTACCGATCAGGACATTGAAGAACTAAAACAGATTGTTGCAAAAGAAGACGTCATCGATAGCCTCAAGGTGAATATAGAAATGGAGCGTGCCTTCCATTCCAAAATCTACGCAATTTCCAAAAACAGGGTCATGCTGGATTTTCTTAACATTATTATTCCTGTGTTCAAATACGTCAACGAAAACTTCGACTATTTTGACAAATTCAACAAGGCTGGCTCTTCCAACAGGCGTTATGTGCGCCACCGCGATCTCATCCCCTATCTTGAGGCACGCGATATTGAGGGATACCGCAACGCCGTTGAGGATCACCTGAGCGCTTACATTGACTATATCAACCACTTTAATGAAACCGGGAAAACCGGAAAAAATAAATTCTAATCAGGTTTTATGAAAAACTTCAAACCACTCAACGGTCTGATTGCTGCCGTTTTTACCCCCTTTACTGAAGCCGGGGAAATCAACCCGTCCACCGTTCCCAGTTACGCTGCACGGCTCAAACAGCAAGGTGTCGCGGGCGTTTTCGTAAACGGTTCGTCCGGTGAAGGGATGATGCTTTCCGTTTCCGAACGGAAGGAAATGGCCGAAGCCTGGATGCCCTTTCAGGACGACAATTTCCGGGTCATCATTCATGTCGGAAGTACCAGCGTAAAGATTTCGCAGGAGCTTGCGGCACATGGGCAATCCATTGGTGCTGATGCCATTGCCTGTATGGCACCATCATTTTTCTCTTCTTCCGATGTCAATGTCATCGCTGGCTACTGCCGGGAGGTGGCGCTTTCAGCTCCCGAACTTCCCTTTTATTATTATCACTTACCGGTGGCCACTGGTGCGCATATCAAAGTAAATCAACTCCTTGAGTTGGGTTCAAAATCCATCCCAAACCTGGTTGGAGTGAAGTTCACCAATACCGACTTTATGGATATGCACCAGTGTATTGCTTTGCAGGACGGGCGCTTTGACGTACTGCACGGGCACGATGAAATCCTCATCAACGGACTGATTCTGGGAGTTAAAGGAGCCATCGGAACCACTTTCAACTTCATTCCGGAAATTTACCAGAAGATCATTGATGCCTACGACAGTGGCGATTTCGAGACCGCACGTATGTATCAGATGAAATCGATAAAGATTGTGATGGTGATGCTGAAATATGTCAACGCCATTGTAGGCGGCAAGGCGATCCTGAAACTGAGCGGCATCGACTGCGGCCCCTGCCGGACACCACTCAGAAACCTAAGCGAGCAGGAAATGGCTGCGCTAAGAAATGACCTTGTCCAGGAAGGATATTTTGAAATGCTTGACGAATTCAGGTTGTTGAACGTATGAAACTACGCGTGCGGATATCGGCCCTATTGTTTGCTATGAGCTATGCTCTCCCTGGCGCAGCAGCAGACGCCACGGAACGGGAAAGCCTTTCTGTGTTGCGTAAGGCCGTATTATCGCCTGCTTTCTGGGTAAAGGTTCATGCTATTGAGTTTCTCATCGAACTTGATTATCGGGAGGAAGCCATGCGCTACACTGAAGATCAGCTCGCTGCCTTCGAGCAGACCCCGCAAAACAGGATTGGGTTCTGGAGATGTAAATACCGGCTTTCGGACTCAGAAAAGACGCGCGAAAAATGGCTGAACAAAATCAGGAACGCGTACCTAGACATCGGCGGCCCGGAGCGTATTCATGCTGCGGAAACGCTCTCCAAACTGGGCTTTTCGTTACAAAACCTTGACAGCAAACTGGTTGAGAGTGATTTGAAAAGCAACACGGACCTTGCAGCTTTTACCTTTTGGGGATATTGCCTGCCAAAACATCGTGGTGCACATGCGAATTTTGACCAATTGCTTTCCGGGTTGGAACAGGAAAATCCTGCTTTCCGAAAAATCACAGCATACAGCCTTGGATTCGTACCTGGTTTTCCCACGGCGAAGTGGCCGCCCGTGGCAATGAAGGCGTTAAAGGAACCTGAGACTTCCGTAGCTTATCCATACCTGTTGGGTGCAGCGTACACACTAAACCGTTCAAACAACAAGACTGAATTGGCCAAGTGTGTCAAAACAAAATTGCTTGGGCTCAAAGAAACACAGGACAAATCCTCCCGGATAGAACTCTGCCGTGCCCTGGCCGCCCGGCCGGACCGGTCAGATTTGCCACTGCTGCTCAATTTGCTCCACGTAAGGGTTCCCCTTCGCCCACTGCCGGGGGGAAGTCAAAGTGAAGCTGATGCGGCGAACGAGGACGTACAGATAGCCGCTGCATACGGCATATTGCGTATAAAAAAACAACAATAAGTAACTGATTACTAAACCATATAAATTCGTTAAAATGAAAAACTGTACGAGAACGGCACAATGGATATTCCTTGTGTGCCTGATCATGAGTAACATGGTCCGGGCACAAACCTCCGAGGAAATAAAGCCCGTAAAAATCTGGGATGGAGCGCAGCATAGCGCCTTTACAGACCTGATCCGCTTCAAAAACAATTTTTACTGCTCGTTTCGGGAAGGATCGGGTCATGTACCGGGTGCCGAGAATGTGGACGGTACCGTAAGGATACTGAAATCTGCCGATGGCATCAAGTGGGAAAGTGCGGCTCTTTTGAAAAAAGAAGGCGTAGACCTAAGAGACCCTAAATTGTCAATCACGCCCGACGGCAGACTGATGATTATAATCGGTGGTTCCATTTACAAAGACCGCAAGCTGCTGGGCAGAAATCCCCACGTATCTTTTTCCGATAAAACCGGCACAACATTCAGCGAGCCCGAAAAGGTGATCACGGATCCGGGCATCGCCTCCTGGGGCAGCTGGTACTGGCGCGTAACCTGGTACAAGGGAACCGGCTATGCCATTGACTATCAGATCGGACCGGAAGAGCGAAGAGGACCTTCAGCCATGTATCTTGTAGCAACGAAAGACGGAAAGGCGTTTAAAAAAGTATCGAAACTAGAGATCGACGGATTTCCGAACGAGGCCACCATCCGTTTCGACAAAAGCGGAACAATGCACGTAATGGTGCGAAGGGAGCTGGAAGATATGATGGGAACCTGGGCAACCAGCAAAGCGCCGTTTGCGGATTGGAAATTCACAAAAATGAACGTACGATTAGGCGGACCCAATTTTATTTTCACCAACGATGGTCACATCATCGCCGGAACAAGGGTGTACGGGACAAACGTCTACACTGGTTTATTTACAAGAGAAGCGGCCGGGACGTTTAAAGAGATTTATCATTTCCCATCCAGCGGTGATAACAGTTACCCGGGATTGGTCATTTACGATAAAAAGCTTTGGGTGTCCTACTATTCGTCCCACGAAGGAAAAACCAGTATTTATCTGGCTGTGATTCCGATGAAGGACCTGAAAAGCAAGCTTTAAGCTACGTTTTGAGGGTCAATAAAAAAGGAGTTGCTCGAACAACCCCTTTTTGAAAAGTGCTATAAGTGCCTTGAATTCTCACCAATAACCTTCAAAAATATGAAAATTTTTAACACCAGCGCCTGGTTTGCCCGATCGTGGGCAGGCCAGAGCAGGCTGCTGATGATTTGTCTGATTTTCGTTATGGCTGCGCTTCCGGTTGCGGCCAGCGCAAAAGGGACACCTGCCTTTTCCGCAGCAGACTTAACCGTAAAAGGAAAAGTTACCAGCAGTAAAAACGGAGGAACGCTGCCCGGCGTAAGCATCATGCAAAAGGGAACCACAAACGGAACCGTGACCGATGTCAACGGAGAATTTACACTGACTGTGCAGTCTGGCGCAACACTGGTCTTTTCCTTTATCGGGTTTACTACCCAGGAAATTGTCGTAGGCAATCAGACCGTGCTTTCCATATCTCTGGAAGAAACTGCGCAGAGCCTGGGAGAAGTGGTCGTGATCGGTTATGGTACACAGAAAAGCTCTGCCGTTACCAGCGCTATTGCCAAAATCAAGGCCGACGACCTGGACGAACGTCCGACCAGCCGCCTGGATCATGCCATGGCAGGTAAGTTGGCCGGTGTGCGCGTGCAGGAAGTCAGCGGAAGTCCCGGCAAAAGCCTGGCAGTACGTGTCCGTGGTGTCAATTCAATCAACAATTCAAACGCACCGCTTTACGTGGTGGACGGCTTCCCCATCAACTCAGGCCTGGATAATATCAACCCGGGCGAAATCGAATCCATTGAAGTACTGAAAGATGCCGCTTCAGCATCCATTTACGGCTCACGGGGATCCAATGGTGTTGTGCTCGTCACCACCAAATCCGGAAAAACCGGCAAACCATCTATTCAGTTTGACACCTATTACGCCATTCAAAAACGTTTCAGCAAAGTGGATGTGCTCAACCGCGACGAATACATCGATTTTGCCATTGAGGAGCGTAACAATACCTGGGTGCTTCAGGGAGGAAAAGCAACAGACCCGAACGAAAAAAGGACAAACGCCAATTACTGGATAGACCCTAAGTGGCTTACAGATCCCAAATCTTTTCCCGACAATGACTGGCAGGAACTGATTTCAAGGGCGGCCCCTGTTCAGAATTACCAGCTTTCGGCATCGGGCGCCAATGAAATGGTTAAATACTATGTCTCGGGAAATTATTTTAACCAGAAGGGGATCATACTGGGATCAGATTATTCCCGGCTTGCTTTCCGGGCTAACGTTGAAAGCAAGCTTGGACGCCGAGTTAACATGGGCCTGAATTTGTCGGCCGCATCGATGACAAAAAATGATTCGGATGGTGACGGAAACCAGGGACCCGTGAGCAGGTCGGCCCGGGTGGCACCCATTGTGGGGCTGAACCAGCAAACGCAGGACGGCGGATACTACACTTATCATGCCGCATTTTACCTGAACCCGATTGCGCTGGCGACCCAGCTCACGAATAAAACCAACAGCCGTAACGTACGCGCGAACCTGTATTCAACGGTCGACATTGCCAAAAACCTCCGCTTCCGTACCTCTTTCGGCACCGATTATCTGTCCGACCTCAATCAGTATTTCAAACCCAACAACATCAACCGCGGCACAGGTCACGTGGGCTCGGCAGCCACGGCTACAAGGGAAAATTACCTCAATGAAAACACGCTTACCTACGATCTCAACAAGGAAAAATGGAGTATCAACGCGCTGGCCGGATTCACCTATCAGCAGGACAGACTAGTGAATACTTCTTTGTCCAAAACCGGGTTTCCCGACGATGAGATCAAAACACTGAATATGGGTACGGTGCTCAGCGCCGGGTCATCCAGCGAGACGGAATGGAGCCTGATGTCGTTTTTAGGTAGGGTAAATGCCTCGTGGCAGGATAAGTACATGGTTTCTGCCAGCATACGCCGGGACGGAAGTTCCAGATTCGGGACCGATAACCGTTGGGGATGGTTTCCTGCGGCATCGGTTGGATGGCGTCTTTCCCAGGAAGAATTCCTCCGCAATACCGAACAGATTTCTGAGCTAAAACTCCGCGCCAGCTACGGCGTGGCAGGGAACAATAACATCGGCGACTATTCTGCGATCGGTACACTGTCGGGGACTAACTACGTTCTCGGATCAAGCCAGACAGTCATTTCCGGGTTCAGTCCAGGATCGTTCAGCAACCGTGAATTGGGTTGGGAACGAACCTACACATTCGATGCGGGGGTTGATCTCGGTGTTTTCAAAAACAGGATCCTGCTCGGCGTCGACTTTTACCGCTCCGACACGCGCGATCTGCTCATGAACGTTCAGATCCCGGCCATCTCCGGCTTTTCGTCGACACGTATGAATATCGGCGCCATCCGCAATGAAGGTGTGGAATTGGAATTGAACACTTTGAACCTCACCGGGAAATTCAAATGGAGCTCATCTTTCAATATTTCTCATAATAAGAACAAAGTCATTGAGCTCGGCCCTGGCGGTGAGCCGATCTATGCTACTACGGACGGCTTCACCACGATCACCAAGATTGGGTCGCCGATCGGTAGTTATTTCGCTTTTGTACAGGATGGTATCTTTGAGAACCAGGCCGAACTGGATGCGTACCCTCACTACAAGGTGCAGAACGTGGGCGATATCAAATACAAGGACATCAACGGCGATGGTGTGATCAACGAAAACGACCGTACGATCATCGGAAACAATAGTCCTAAGGTATTCTGGGGCATGCAGCATAGCTTTTCCTATGCCAATTTTGATCTAACCGCATCGGCAGACGGACAGTGGGGAAATAAACTACTGAACCTCGCCGTAGGCCAGCATGGTCAGTCGCGCGGGAATGTTGACGGCTACTGGCGCGACCGCTGGCGCTCTCCGGAGCAGCCGGGAAATGGCTGGGTGCCGCGTGCTGCTGTTACGGCCAATCTTACCACACCCTCGTCCTTCTGGCTCAGAAGTGCTGAATACTGGCGGATCCGTACCATATCCCTGGGCTATAAAGTGCCTGAAAAGATCCTGAAAAAAGTACGGGGTATCAGCGGCCTGCGCATCTATTCCAGCATTGATAATGTATTCATGCATGATCATTACAATAAAAACCCGCAGACCGGAACCTATTCCAACAGCAATACCATTCCGGGCGGAGATTTCGATGCGACCTATCCGCTTGCGAGGACATATACATTTGGTTTAAACGTGAAATTCTAAACCCATGAAAACAAAAATATATGCCGTCCTGGCCTGCCTGCTCTCCGGATGCAGCAGCCTTGATCTCATTCCCGTTTCCGATAAAAGCGTGGAAGGATTTTACAAAACCGAAACCCACATCAACCAGGCTGTTCTGGGTGCGTACAATGGGCTGCGCAACGTCTGGGTCAATGCACAATCGTCTTATATGCTCACGGAAGCAAGAAGCGATAATGCCTTCCAGGGAACGGCCTATGACGATGGCCCCATCTCCAGGTTCGAGGTAACACCTACCCTGCCCGTGCTGTCTACGGCCTGGGCAGCCTATTATTCCAATATCACGCGCTCGAACCGGATACTGGAAGCCCTGCCGAACGTTACCATGGAAGACACAAAGCGTAAGCAATATGAAGGTGAAGCCAAGTTTACCAGAGCCTTGTTTTACTTCGACCTGGTAAGGCTGTTTGGCGGCGTGCCAAAAGTCACACGTTCACTTTCCATCGATGAAAGCTACAAGACCAACCGGGCCACTGCGGAGGAAATATACGATCAGATCGTGACCGACCTTACCGAGGCGGCGGCGCTCCTTCCGGAAAGTTACGATAATACAAATAAAGGCCGTGCTACCAAATGGGCAGCAAAGGGTTACCTGGGGAAAGTGTACCTTTTCCGAAGCGGCTATCCGCTTAAAAAGCAGGAATGGGCAAAGGCCCGGCAGGCGTTTTCAGAAGTGATTTCATCTGGGCAGTTTGAGTTTTTTGCGAGTTATAGCGACATATACAGCTTCGCGAAGGAAGGCGGAAAACAGCAGGTCTTTTCCATCCAGTTTAAGGCTGGTGCCAGCGGAAACGGCAATCCCTTTCCCACAAGAAATGCCTCTAACGACATTGCGCCGGTTACCGTAGAAGCAGGTGGCCTCCCATTCGGAGGCTCCCCATTCAACCTCTTTCTTACTGCAGACCTGACCGACAGTTTCGAAAAAGGAGATGTCAGGAAAAGCGTTGCTATCCGGTCGCAATGGCTTCATAAATCGGGACAGGTAATCACCACATTGCCCACTTGCCAGAAATATCAGAACGGAACGGTGGTAGCAGGCAACGACTGGGACATAGACTGGATTGCACTCAGCTACACGGACGTGCTGATGATGTATGCAGAAACATTGAACGAGATTGGCTATGAAAGTAACGGAGAAGCCTTCAAAATCCTGAACGATGTACGGAAAAGAGCAGGCCTTGCGGCAAAAACTGCTTCGGATGTACCTTCTCAGGCGGCATACCGGCTGTGGATGGAGGCTGAGCGGCGCAGCGAATTGTGTTTTGAGAACCTTCGCTGGTTCGATTTGGTAAGGACGGATCGGGCGCTGGATGTGATGAAAACGTATCTGGGCAAGTTTGGGATGGCTGCCAATGTCAAAAGCAGAGATCAATACCTTTACCCAATCCCGCAATCGGTACGGGACAATACGCCGAATATCACGCAGAATCCCGGCTACTAATCCACTGACGAGACAAAGCTTACAAGAATGACAGATCTCAAATCTGAAATCACAACGGCTGAAAATAAACCCACCGCACGTGCATGGCTTTTTGTAGCCATGCTGTGCCTCGTGGGCTGCCTCAACTACCTGGACCGCATCATGATCACCACGATGCGGAGTTCCATCGTCGAATCCATCCCGATGACTGACGGGCAATTCGGGCTGCTCACATCGGCCTTCCTCTGGGTCTACGGACTCCTGAGTCCTTTTGCAGGATATATGGCCGACAGGTTTAACCGAAGCAGAGTCATTGTGTTCAGCCTGCTCATCTGGTCGGTGGTAACATGGCTGACTGCACATGCAAGTACATTCCCCGAATTACTGGCCACGCGGGTACTCATGGGTATCAGCGAGGCGTGTTATATTCCGGCCGCGCTGGCGCTGATCTCGGACTACCACCGGGGTTCAACCCGCTCACTCGCAACAGGCCTGCACATGACCGGGATTATGGCCGGACAAAGTCTGGGGTTTATCGGTGGAATGCTTGCTGAGAACCACAGTTGGAACTATGCATTCAGTTTATTCGGAATTGTCGGGATCGTGTATACGCTCATACTCGCACCCGTGCTGAAAGACGCACCGGAGAGATCTGATGCGTCAGATTCTGGCCCGGAGGCATCGGTAAACCTGATGGACGGACTGGCCAATCTTTTCCGCAGTGCTGCATTCCGCAGAGCACTTGGTTTCTGGGGACTTCTCGGTGTAGCCGGATGGATGATCGTTGGCTGGCTCCCGACATTTTATAAAGAACACTTTAACCTGAGCCAAAGCAAAGCCGGGCTGTACGCAACGGGCTACATACATACCGTGGGTTTGGCTGGAGTACTCGCAGGCGGTTGGCTGGCCGATCAATGGAGCAGCACAAATCCGAGGGCGAGGCTGCTCGTTCCAGCCCTGGGTATGCTTGTCTCCGCTCCCTGTGTATTCCTGGGAAGCACTACCCCGGATCTTACCATAGCTATTGGCTGTTTTATGATCTATGCATTCATGAAAGCATTCAGTGATGCCAACATGATGCCCATACTCTGTCTCATTGCCGACCCTCGTTATCGGGCTACGGGTTATGGCATTCTCAATTTCTGCAGTTGCATCATCGGTGGCATAGGGCTATATGCCGCAGGATTTCTGCGTGACGGAAACATCGATCTCAGCATCATGTTTCGCCTTTCCGCACTGGCCATGCTCCTATGTGCGGGCTTGTTGTTTAGTATTAGATTACAGAAAGATGAGTAGGTGGGCACGTGTTAATACTAGGCTGAGAGGGTGACCTTTGTTCATAAAAAACAAAGTCAGCGGGCGTTGCTCGATAACACTGGGGGAGTTGTCAGGCTGAGCAAAGTCCAAGCCCAGATAGTGATCTAAGAGGTGACACGAAACCATTAGCCTGATTCAGGGGCTGGTGGTAAAATTTCAATACACCTGCAGGTATAACTTCCAAAGCACATTGTACTTTCACAAATAAGATCAATTCGTAAACAGTTTGTCAGTCCGCAGTGCCCGCTTGCCCTTTAGGTCAATTCTGTTCTGTTCATTCAATTTCCCGATGACTACCGCAAGTTTTGTATCAACCATATCCCTCATCCGGGCAACTACCCACCGACTTCATTATTCTGAAATAATCGGACTTATTTTTACATTTTTGAATTTAACCTGACCGTGTTTTGCATATAGCCAAAAGTAGCCGCCTTTTTGCTCCACCGTCCGGTTTACGATACATCTTTTACCATCAATGTTCAAATCAATGATATCGTCATGCAGGATCAGGTCTATTTTCATGGGTTTATCCAATCCGTCGACAGCTTTGATTTCGGTATCGCCCAATTGTACCATTTTGTTGATGGCTGAGAAAGTGATCCTGTAACCTTTGTCGGCCTTCTCGTCCGACCTGGCAACAAAACCGTATTCTTCGTTCCGTCCTGTCGGCTCGATTTCCATCGTAATCCTGCACCGACGTGGGATTCCGGCCAGGTGGGCGGCCCCGGTTCCATTGGGCGAATTAATCGAAACTATATTATTTGCTTCGAGCGCTGCATTCAGATCAGCGGAGATTTTTATCGGAAGTGCAGGGCCGGTTGGTGGGATAAGTTCTGCCGGGAATTTTGAGGACAGTGTTCCGTCGGCAAGCTGCGTTAACTCCCTGAAAACCTGATTCCCCCCAAAAGATTCGCCATTTTCGTCCTTGTCGTCACGCCTGGAAGGAATCCATCCCGAAACGATACGCCGGTTATCTTTGAAATTAGCCGTTTTGGCTACGTTAACCCAGCCTTCAACCAAAGCTTGTGTAGCAGGTTCCTCCCAGGGACCATAGGGTGACTTTGATTTGACATAGTAAGTATCGCCACCGATGCCATAAATCAAATAATACCAATCATTCCATTTGAAATAGTCCGGACATTCTGGCGTCGAATTTTGTCCGGAAAGTACCGGTTCCTGCAGCTTCCAGTCCTTTAAATCTTTTGATGTCAGATGAACCAAAGTTCCGCCGAAATCCGCCATGACTGGGTTTTCCTGCCAGCTGGATACAAAAAGATGGAATTCGCCTGTCTTTTCGTCCACAAAAACCTTCGGATCCCGAAATTCCCTTTTGCTGTAACCCGGTGCCGATGTGTAAAAAGGATTTGGTTTTTGTTTCTCAAAATGGATCCCGTCGTTGCTGATCGCATAACTCAGCTGTTCGTTGGTTTTACCCTCTTTATCAATAAGCCGGGTAGCATAAAACGCGTAAAATTTGCCCTTGTAAACGACGATCGAACCGGTACAAATTGACTTTTCCCATTGCTCGTCGATACCTAACACGACCGGATACTGCTTCCAGGTTTTCAGGTCGGTGCTTGTGCTCAATGCCCATTGATGCCCCCCGAGCCCGTTCAGGCTCGCGTGGTGGGCGGAATCGAGAAGCCAGTAATTGTAAAATGTCCCGTTATGCGAAAACGGCATACAATCACCAACAAACAGGTTACCTTTGGGCTTCCAGTATTGCAAATTTTTGGTTGACTGGATTTTAGGATTATAGTACACATCCGATTGCGCGTAAACAAAGTTGCACAGTGCCACCAGCATGATGATGTGGATAAGCTTTTTCATGTTATTGTATTTAAAATATAAGTTAAAGGTTCTTTGGTTTACGTCACATCAACTCCGACGGCATTAACCAGTTTGAGAAATGTCTAAGCGATAATGGCATTAAAACCCAATTGTGCCAGTGAACTACTACTCATTCTCACGCCAGGTACATTGCGCGGGAAAACTTCCAAAAGCGGTAGTCATCTGTAGACACCAGAGCCAATCGCCATGAAAAGGATGTAAGCCATCATGCTGAGCACGGCAAAATAGAAAAAAATATTGCATGACTCAATAGCTATGAGGCCGTGCAAAAGCCCGTGTATCAGTGCAAAGAAAACAGCAACACAAGGTTTCCTCAAACTGAGTATGCGATCCATCGCGGCGGTTACTGACCGTACAGTTCATGCATTTTCCGGTCTCATTTTCCATGAAACACAACGTTCATTCCTCATAACATCAGCCTTTAGGAATATTTAGAGTATGCATAGGAAAAATAAATTTTGATACTCCTGACATAAGGCTGTCACACACCATTTTTAGCTTCGCTCCACAATCTAAGAATACAATCATGCAAAATCACGAAGCACAAAAAATTAAAGTTGTACCAGACAATTACACGTCTGTGACGCCGTGGATAATATCCCGATCGTCAGCGGACTTAATCGCTTTTTTACACGCTGCCTTTCATGCGGAAGAAGTCCCCAACAGCAGAATCGTAAATGAGGATGGTAAAATCATCCACGTAGTGGTTAAAATTGGCAATGCGCTGGTAATGCTCTTTGATGCAAGGGACGACTGGGCACCTACTCCAAGTTTCCTGAACCTGTATGTGAAAGACGTTGAACAGGTATATCAAAAGGCGATAACACTTGGAGCTACATCCGTCACCAACATTACAACTCTTTGGTTTGGAGAAAAGGTTTGTAGAATTCTGGACCCTTTTGGAAACCTTTGGTGGATAAATCAACGCATCGAGGAAATTGATTTCACTAAACCCGAGGAGGTTGGACGAAGAGCCTCTACTCCGGAAGCGGTGAAGGGAATTGCCTATATTCAAAAATCACTGGACGAGGCCTTGAAAAGTCAAAAGCAGTTCTTTCAGGTAAAAGGCTGAATTTAATCTGTTAGCTGTGATTCCGGGCATACCAAATACTAATTCCAAACCTGCCTGATGCCTTGCCTGTTTATGGAAAGTATAAACGCCCAGATATTTAAAGCCGGTCCCATCTTCCATTCAAGCGGGACCGGCTTTTCTGTAACTTATTTACTGTAGGTGATTTTCAGGAATCACCTTGGTCTTCTACCCTACGGATCGAAGTGATCATTGGCAATCGCTGTTCCGAATCCGCCAAAGAATTAAGAGTTCAGCCGCTGGCTATTCCGATTCCCGGCGTTTCCCGGTTACGCCTTCTTCACAAATTCGGATTTGAGTGCCATAGCGCCAAAGCCGTCGATCTTGCAGTCTATGTTATGGTCGCTGTCTACCAGGCGGATATTACGGACCTTTGTTCCAGCCTTGATGCTTTGTGAAGACCCTTTCACCGGCAGGTTTTTTATCGTTACTACGGCGTCGCCATCTTTAAGGATATTTCCATTGCAATCCTTCACAATGAAGGAATCATTGCTTTCGGTATTTTCATTGGGATCCCATTCAAAGCCACACTCTGGACATACCAGCAAATTGTCCATCTCATAGGTGTAGCCCGATTTGCACTGCGGGCAAGGTATACTTTCTGTCATTTTGTTTTATTTATTTACAGCCGCAAAGGTAGAATTTTCTATCGGCAATCAATTACCACCATAGTCCCAGCTCGGTAAAAGGCCCCGCCCGGCGGTTTGCCCGCAGTATGTATGCCTCCAATATTTTTACTGAATCATATTGATATGAGCTCGGCTTTTACCAGGTCACCACTCAGCAGGGGGAGTGAACGCAACAGCGAAGGAGACCTTTACCCAGTGCGGATGGAGGTACGATTTGATTTTAATAAAAATGAATTTGCTACCGCGGATGGATATTGACTGAACTTGCCCCTGCCCTATTTCCTCACAATAAATTCTCCTGCATTGCCTGGTAAACGGTCCGTACTTCGGGCTGGAAGCCCAGGCTACGCGACAGCGCACTATCCACCTGAAGGTACCACGGATTGGTCAGCGGTTCCGATGAAGATTCCATGCCTGTGCCTGTCAGCCGCAACAACTCGTAAACGGACATAGGTGCTTCGTCGGAAATATTAACAACCCGGCCATCAAATTTCCCTGCTAAAGCCATTTTTACCGCATTGGCAATATCCAGATGATGAATGACGCTCATTCTCGCCGCCGGATGCCATTTTCCCAAAACATGCTGTGGAAGCATTTCCAAATGGCCGTCACCATCACCGTAAACAAATGGAAACCTCAGTACCGACCACCGGAGGCCGCTGTTCTGCAACGCTTTTTCTGCCGCCAGCTTGCTCGCCGGATAGGCATGCTGCGGGCTGAGGTCGTCGTCCTCACGGCCGGGATGTGGGCTGTCAGAATGATAGACATGGGCGGTGCTGGCCAGCATGAACCGGGCATCGGGTGCATACTTTTTCGTTGCCTCCAGAAGATGCTGCGTCCCCTCGAGATTGCTTTTCCAGATCAGATCAGTGTCCTGTGTGCGGAATAAAGCAGCCAGATGAACGACTGCGGACACGCCCTTTACGGCTTCGCCAAGCGATTCTGTATCAAACAGATCGCCCAACACGGCCGTCACTCCTGTCTGAACCTGTTTTTCGCCACGCACCAATGCACTGCAATCCCATCCTGCTTGCACCAGCCTGGGAAGCAGACGCGTGCCAACCAGGCCTGTGGTACCTGTAATCAATATTTTTTCCGGTTGTTTGTTCATATCTGATATATTAAAGTGATGAACAAAGCTCCGAAGATGGATTTTAAAACGGCCGGACGAAAGCCGAGGGGTTCAGGACAAATCCTGAAAAAAGCGGGCAACGGTTTTCCCGGTTACTTTTTTGAAGAGGCGAGAGAAGTAGTCGGGATCATTAAATCCGAGCTCGAAAGCCAGTTCCTTGACAGAAGTCCGTTCGCCGTAATACATACGACGCCTGGCCTCGAGTATGAGCCGGTGGGTCATAAACTCCTTTGGTGAAAGTCCGGAATATTGTTTGACGATCTGATACAGGCTATCCTCGCTAACTGCGAGGGCCTCAGCGATAACACGGATCGTGGGATGATCCGTTAGATTATTTTCAACAAATACCTTGAACCCAATAAATTTGGCGATCCTGTCGTGCGCAGGTTTTCCTTCTTCCGCAAAATAGGCTGTATTAATTTCGGTCAGCAGGCTGTTCAGGTGAGCCAGGATCAGGTCTGGGGCGGTATCAGATGTGCTCAACAGTGCTTTTAATATCTCGAAAACCGCGCGAAGCCTGCTTGCGGCGGCGGACGAAAAACTTATTTTTTGCCTGTTAAGCGGATTGAGCAAAAAAGGGTATTGCCTGGGCAGTCTCGACAAACATACTTCATCAAACCCCAGTTTGTAATAATCACTGCCATGCGCGGTGGCGGGAAGCCGCTGAATCTGATGCGGCAGAAAGAACAGCAGCTCATGCTTTCCGACCTCTACCTCATCCAGATCCACACCGTGAACACTACTGCCTTCCATCACGAAAAGGAGGAAATAATAAGGCAACCGACGGCTAAGCCCATATTGATCCAAAGCCTGCCTGGACAAATGACCAAAATCAGGCGAAACGATCCGGATCGGCAGCTGGTCGTTCTGGCTGAAACCCTCTGGCAATGCATTGAAACGGTTCATAAATTGCAGTCTACTCCATTTATATTGTCCTTTAAACAGGAAGTATCCGAATGCAATAACACTGAGTCGGTACAATTTGTCGCAGAAATGCCTGAAAACGGGTGAATTTGCCTGGGTAAGCAGTGACTGATAGTTGGTCAAAATTCATTTTCAAGGATCGCCGTTTCCCGCAATCTTCATTAAAAAAACATTTTATGGCCGGCTCAAAGGATTCCCCTAAATGGCCATGGGCCCCGAAAAATAAACACGCCTATAATACCGCTCCGGTTGCCTGCCTTTCTGGTCATAATAGTCCTCCATCCAGGCATCATTAGTATCAAGAAATTGCGGAGTCCAAAGTTCAGGCTTTCCAAGTTTTTTCTTTTCCATGGCCCACTTTACTGCTTCCCGAAAACTATAATGCGAAAACAACCTGATATACTCTCCGAAGTAGATATCGGCAATCCGTTTATCCCCCATAATGATGAGCATATTTTCGTCGTTGGTATCTGTACTTGCCTTGCTAAAATTGGCACTCCCGCTCACCACGATGGGCTCATCTCCCAAAGGATCTACCAGCATATATTTGGTGTGTATCCAGTAAACATGTTTTCCCCGGCCATCAACTGTGTACATTTCTTTTAACCATCTATCAAAAGCGTTGGTCACAATTCTGTTACCGAGCGCGACCACAACATTGGGCAGATTACGGATTTGCTGAACATCCTTTTCGTCACGTTCCTTTACGTTGGGACTTGCAAATGCTTTTTCCAGCAACGCCATCCGGAGCATCTCGTCTTTCGTGCGGAACACCTCCTTAAACTTTTCATGCATGCCAAAGGCAAATGTCATAAAAAGTCCGTTTTTTGCCTGAGCAGCGATCTTTGCATACCACTCTAATGAGTCCAGCCCGGTACCCCTTGGTGAAAAAATGGTCACCGTACCATTATTCAAAACTTTCGGAACGGGAGATGCCTTCATATTTTCATCCCGATAAGGTTTAGCTACAAGCGGATCAGCGGACAGTCTTTCCCAATATTGCATAAAAGAATTTGCAACATCTTCATCTTCAACTATATGCCCCAGGTTAGAGTGCCCGAAGATACCGTTCTCGGTAAGGTTGGTTGATCCCGTCCAGACTGCGATCTTCTTTTTTCCTTTGCTGAGCACGAAGAATTTATTGTGCATCAGTTTTGCCTGTTTCCTTCCTGAACATAAATCTTCGATACCCGCTTTTTTAATCTCCTCCCTGTTTCTCACCCACGGGCCCGTTGGTTTACCTTCCTTATCATGGGCTTCTACATCATCAAAAAGGATACTGATCTCGGCACCTCTCAAGGAAGCCTCCCGGATCGCATCGAGAACTGCGGGATATTGAAATTCATAAACGGCACCATGAAGAGCATATCCCGATTGGGCACGTCCGATGAATTTGATCAAAGCCTCGATCAGTCCGCGCGAAAGCCATTCATAAGCACCCGGCCCTGCTATCTTGGGTATTTTATTCTGGAACCTACGTGCATATTCCTGTGTGGCAACGGATCCACGGTTAAAGAAAACAGAATGTGTAGGCCCGGTTTCTACTTCGGTCGTAACTGAAATTTCGGCATCGATCCTTGATTCAAGACTTTCAGGATTTCCGTACATACAGTGCACGTAATAGGTATAATCGATGCCGGGTTTGGCACTGTAGTCTGCCCACTGAAATCCCTGAATGGGGTGCCGAAGCGAAGAGAAGGTTTCGCCTGGTGCCGGATGAGGTTCGGTTTTTTCAAAAGTCTTCATTCCACGAAGCCAGGTTATTTCACCGTCCAAGTGATCCAGTCGTTTAATGGCAAAGCCACGAAACTGTTTGGATTTCTGTTGATCAAGATCGAGGCCCAGAAACACCACATAGGTTCCTGCAATGGCGTTGATGGTCAGCCCATCTTTTTGAATACGATTTCTCATAAAACTGCTCTTTTCAAAACTTGCCCTGATTTCATAGTGGCAGTGGTTTACTTAGATATTATCCAAAGATTAACAATATTTTCCGAAATATTTACGGGTAAAAAACTGACAATCAGGGAAATTCACCCTTTTTTAGTTAACGGTAAAAAAGAACGTAGTGCGATATACCGGAAAGGCCAAATAATAATTAAGTATCATCTACCAACCTTGCCGTTCCTACTTCGCGGGACATGGAAGCTGACTTCTACTTAGGCCCCCAATTACCTCGATTCGGTGACACAGAGCATTGAACATCACAGCTATTAAAAAAATAACCCAAATAAAAATCGAATAGATATTATCTTTGCATTGATTTTTTTTAGACGGTTACAAAATAAGCCAAACAATATTTTGGCAGGGCTCTGATTTAAGCAACTTAAAGTGAAGAAATTGACCGAACAGTCGGACTATGAAGAAAAAGAGTTGCTACGGCTTGCTTCCCAGGCCGATCAGGATGCGTTTACCCTGCTTTTCCATCGATATAAAAACAAATTATTCACCTATCTTTTACGGCTGACCGAGTCGGAAATGCTGGCAGAAGATATTGTCCAGAATGTTTTCCTCAAGCTCTGGGAAGATCCTGACCTTCTGGCGGGTATAGACAGTTTTGACAGGTACATTTTCCGTATGGCAAAAAATGATGCTACCAATCATTTTAAACGCACGGCTCATGAAACCCTGATCGTCGCCGAAATATTCCATCATAAGCTGCCAGGTTATAATGAAACCCACGAACTGATGGTACTCAAAGATGTTGAAAAAGCGCTTCTGAGCGTACTGGACCAGCTCACACCTCAGCAAAAAGCAGTATATCATCTCAGCCGGGACGAAGGCAAAACGCATGATGAAATTGCCAACCTGCTCAAAATATCCCCGAATACCGTTAAAAACCATATCGTGCAGGCTATGTCTGCCGTCCGCACCCAACTTCGGAAGCACACAGATACTATGCTGATGATCAGCCTGTTGCTAACTATGAAAAAATAAATCATATTTTTTTACATTTCTTCTAGTCCCCTTTTTCCTCTCGTTTGTCTTACTACAAATTGGCATATTTTAGAATTTATAATTTGAATAATACCAATAATAAACACACGTAAAATTGAAACTGACAGTATAATATGCACTCGGGCCGAATTGATGATCTGGTAGAGAAGTTTTTCAGACGTGCCTGCACGGACGACGAAATGGAAGAACTTGCTGTGTGGGTGAAACAGAATCCAGATGATGCAATTGCGGAGGTCTTGGAAAATGCCTGGCTTACTTTCACGGATGAACAACCCCTGCCGGAAGGCGCTTCTGAACGTATCTTACAAACTGTTTTTTCTCATAAAATCAGACCACTAGTAACGGAAGATGAAGAAAGAAGGCCCGGGAGGTGGTTTTGGCCAAAAATTGCTGCCGCAGCCGCGGTACTCCTCTCCGTGGGCCTGTACTGGTGGTGGTCGGGCAAGGCAAACACAACAACCCCGGTAGCAGCCAGCCGGGCGGAAATAAAGGATACCGATTTGCCTCCGGGGGGCAATAAGGCAGTACTGACGCTTGGCGACGGTTCAACGATTGTCTTAGACAGTGCCGGAAACGGCAGTCTGGCCAGTCAGGGAAATACAAACATTACGAAATCAGCCAATGGTGAGTTGATTTACATAGCCGGGAATAAGCCTGCGGAGGCCATAGTTTATAATACAGTTAGTACGCCAAAAGGAGGCCAATACCACATCGTTCTGCCCGATGGCTCCAAAGTGTGGCTGAATGCCGCCTCAAGTCTTAGATTCCCGACAGCCTTCACCGGCACAGAACGCAGGGTGGACATCACCGGCGAGGTATATTTTGAAATAGCGCATAACCCCAAAATGCCCTTCGTTGTAAAAACGCTGGAAACAGAAATAACGGTATTGGGAACACATTTCAATGTGATGGCCTACCCGGACGAAAAAGCAATAAAAACCACTTTGCTGGAAGGATCTGTAAAAGTCAGCAAAGCGGGAAAATCCGTAATGCTGACACCGGGACAGCAGGCGCGGATTTCTGAACTGTCACCAGCAATCCGCGTTTTGGATGATATCAATATCAACAAGGAAGTAGCCTGGAAAACAGGTTTTTTTGAATTTGAAGATGACAACCTGGAAAGTATCATGCGGCAGGTATCTCGCTGGTATGACGTGGAGGTCACTTACGAAGGAAGCATGGGCAAAGACCATTTCACGGGACGACTGCCAAGAAACACCAATGTATCAAAAGTCCTGAAAATTTTGTCGCTCAGTGGAATAAAGTACAGGATCGAAGGAAAATCAATCATTATAACACCATGAACCATACCGTGCCTATGACGAAATAAACACCTTTACATCACTCCGTTTTCTGGTGTTGCCTCGCAGCTATGCAAAAAAGAACGGGAACGTTGCAACCGCTCCCGCTCTTCAAAGAGCCAGCATTTTTAAACAATTTGCTCAAACCGTTTTTTTACCAACCCAACAACAAAAGTATGAATCACAACTCTTTTATCCAAAAGAGACGGGCGCTGTCGTATATACTACACAGTCACATCGGTCTCCTTCCAACGCGAACCATTTTGGTTATGAAACTGATCCTTATTTTATCCGTGTTTTTTTGCCTGCAGGTGAGCGCTCACTCATCGGCACAAAAAATTACGCTGATCGTACGGAATGCTCCTCTGGAAAAAGTATTAAAAGACATTGAGAGGCAGAGCGGCTATTCCTTCTGGTACAAAACCGAACTGATACAGAAATCGGAAAGGATAACACTTTCCCTGAAAGATAACAGCCTCCAGGAGGCGCTGACCAAATGCCTCCTGAATCAACCGATTGAATATTCCATTGTAGATCAGACGGTTGTACTGCAGGCCAAAAAACAGGTTAAACCTGTGGAGCCCTTAAAACAGATCCTGGAAATGATAAAAGGCCAGGTACTGGGCCCGGACGGCAAACCGTTGATCGGTGTGACGGTACTCGTGAAAGCAAGCAAAATGGGCACAACTACGGACGCTGACGGGAATTTCACGATCAATGCCACGGAGACAGACATACTCGTTTTTTCCTACATCGGTTTTGTTACAAAGGAAGTTTTGGTTGGCAAGCAAAGCAGCATCACGATTTCCCTGGCGGAAAGTAATGCAACACTGGGCGAAGTGGCGGTGATCGGGTATGGAACGCAATCCAGAAAAACCCTGACCAGCGCTGTGAGTACGGTAAAATCCGAAGATATGAACAAAGGTGCGATCACCGATGTGGGCCAGCTCCTGCAGGGCAAAGTACCGGGATTGAATATCACCGCTAACGGTGATCCCAACAAACCTGCCGCGGTTGTACTTCGTGGCGCGTCTACCATCAACAGTTCGCAAGGGCCGTTTTATGTGATCGACAACGTGCCGGGTGCTGACATAGCCACAATTGCTCCGGACGACATTGCCACCATTGATATTCTGAAAGATGCTGCCGCAACTGCCATCTATGGTAACAGGGCTGCCAACGGGGTGATCATGGTTACAACGAAAAAAGGAAAAAGGGGGGAGTCAAAAATCAATTACAACGGTTTTGTAGGAATAGAAAAAGTTTCCAACAAACTGGACATGATGACCGGTGCCCAGCTCCGCGAATTTCTTGACAAAAACGGCGTAGGACTTTCACCCAAAGATGACCTGGGCGCAGATACCGACTGGCAGTCTGCTGTTCAGAAAAAAACGGCGATCTCCACAAACCATAACCTGTCGTTCAGCGGCGGAACCGACCGCACCACCTACAGCGCCAGCCTGAATTATGTAAAGAAAGAAGGTATTATGCTAAACAGCTCTTTGCAACGTTTTATCGGCCGTTTGTCCCTCCAGCAATATGCTTTCAAGGACAAGCTGAAATTCGGGCTGACGGTTACCAATGCCAACAGTACCGGCAAAGATATTCCCTACCGTAACACGGTATTACTTCAATCCGCGCTGCACCTGCCGGTTTCCCCGATTAAAAACGCAGATGGCAGTTATTTCGAAAATCTGGACCACACCGATTATTACAACCCGGTTTCGATGATCCACAACAGCGAAAACAGTACAAAAACGAATAATTTGACAGGAAGCTTGACGACAGAACTAAAACTGCCATTTGGATTGACTTACAACCTGAACCTGTCGTATCTGAACACCACATCTCTTGGAGGAACCTACTATAACAAATATTTTACCGATCATTATAACAACATGTATGACAATCCTGAGCCGGGATTGGGCTATCATTCACAACAGTCATTCGGCGCCAACGGCCAGGCCAACAGAACTTCCTACCGCAATTCGAGCAAAATCCTTGAAACGTTTTTAACATGGAACAAGGAATTCGGTGATCACTCCCTGAATGTGGTAGCTGGCTATTCATGGCAGGATTATATCATCGGAGAGGGTTTTCAGGTGACAACAAGTAATTTACCGGTTGACAACATCAGCTACAACAACCTGGCACTGAGCAATCCGTACGGTATTTCCGGTTTTCAGATCGGCTTTGGACCCGACGGAATATACCAGCAAACACGTCTGATCTCTGATTTTGCCCGTTTTAATTATAATTTCAAAAACAAATATTTGTTACAGGGATCGATCAGAAGAGACGGCAGCTCTGTTTTCGGGAAAAATAATCAGTGGGGATACTTTCCTTCTGTAGGCGCTGCCTGGAGGATCAGTGAGGAAGAGTTCATGGCTGGTCAAAAAACCTTCAGCGACCTGAAACTGCGCGGGAGTTATGGTGTAACGGGTAACGCCACCGGTTTTGGGGCTTATACCACACAGTTTTTGTCGGGAAGCCTGGGTACCTATTATTACAACGGAATACTTACGGCAGCTCTAGGACCCACACAGGCTGCAAATGCGGATCTGAAATGGGAAAAAACGGCAACCACCAATATCGGACTTGATTTTGCTGTCTTAAACGGTAAGCTGAGCGGTACTTTAGAACTCTACAATAAAAACACAACGGGTATGATTTACTCCTACAGTGTGGATCCTATACTGGTACCAACCGGTAAAATAACCACCAATGGGGGTAGTATCAATAACAAAGGCGTGGAACTGAGTTTGAGCGCCACGGTTTTTGACAAAGGGCCCTTTCACTGGACCACGGGACTGAATCTTGCACACAATAAAAATACGGTTACCAGCCTTTCAAACCCGCTTTTTGCCGGTGGTGACTCCGTACTGCTTGCCTATCCCGAAGGCTTGGGACAATCCAGTCACTCTCTCGAAATCCTGAAAGCGGGCAAACCCCTCGGGCAGTTTTTCTCCCTGCAATATGCAGGCAAAAATGCCGATGGTGTTTCTCAGTTTGTGGGTGGCGACGGTCAGCTGACAACGACGCCTTCCATTGGCGTGGATTACAAATACATCGGAAATGCACAGCCAAAATTACTTGCCGGCTGGTCCAACAGTTTCCGTTACCGGAATTTTGACCTGAACGTTTTCCTGCGTGGCGCCTTTGGGAATAAGATCTTCAACGCAACCCGGGCCGATCTTTTCCGTCCGAACACGGCCCAGTATACCAATATCCTGGCCGATGCAGGAAATGAATCCATGGCAGATTTCAACTCTTACCAGTATTCGTCCCGTTTTGTGGAAAACGGTAGTTACCTGAGATTTGACAATGCTACCCTCGGCTATAATTTCAAAAACCTCGGTTCCGGAATCAAAACACTGCGTATTTACACTTCTGTGAACAATCTTTTCGTGATCACCAAATACACCGGTGTGGATCCGGAGATCAACCAGGGAGGCTTGGCGCCGGGCGTGGATTCCAACAACTTTTATCCTAAAACAAGAACTTTCCTTTTGGGAGTGAATGTGTCATTCTGATCTTTAAAATTTAGATATCATGAGAAAGTCATATATAAAAACAGTTTTATCAGCAGTTCTGATGGGTACCTTGTTTTCCTGTCACGATCTGGACGTACCGGTAACCTCGGAGCTCACGCCCGATGTTTTTCCTACCGATGCTTCCCAGTTTATCAGCGCAGCGGGACCGGCCTATGTAGCGTTACGCGGGAATATTTCAGTTGAATTTTTCCACCTGCAAACCCTGAGTACCGACGAAGCGATTTTCCCTGCCAAAGGTGGAAACTGGTATAACGGAGCAGAATTCAAGGATCTGCACCTGCACAGCTGGACAAAAGACCACAGCACAGTAACCGGAAACTGGACCTGGCTGAGTACCATTATCGGAACCGTAAACCAGTCTCTTTCTATCCTGGAAACAAATATGCCGGACGGAACGACCAAAAAGCAAAGCCTTGCAGAGCTGAAAATGGTGCGTGCGCTGGCCTATTTCTGGATGATGGACAGTTTTGGAAACGTACCGATTATCACCACGTATGGTGATTACAGTGCTCATCCCAATGTAAAAAGGGCAGAAGTTTTCACCTTTATTGAAACGGAAATCAAAGCCGCCCTACCCGATCTGAGTACCGTGATGGACATCACCACCTACGGCCGCCCGACCCAATATATGGCGCAGGCTTTGCTTGCAAAGATGTATCTGAACGCCGAGGTATATACGGGGACGGCCCGTTACGCCGATTGTATCGCCGCCTGTGATGCGATCATCAGTTCGGGAAAATTCTCCCTTGAACCTGCGGCTTCGTATCTGCAGATGTTTTATCCCAACAACGGGCCACAGATGAAGGAATTCATCTTCGCTATTCCTTTTGACGCAACGGCATCCAACACTTTCCCGTTCAGGGCTACCAACCTGCATTCTCGTTATGATATTCCGAGAGGGCTGGTTGCGAAGTACAAAATGCCCTTTACACCTGACGCCGCCGTGAGCACTTTACCCGAATTCTATCAATATTTCAACGATCCCAATGATATCCGGAATAAGGAATGGCTCACCGGTTTGCAGTTTTACGACGATGGAACACCGGTAACGGTTACGACCACTAAAAAAGGATATGACCAGTTTTATTCCGGCTCTGATCCTTCGGCGCCATTCACTTATCAGATTAATATCACGCCGGAAGTTACGCTGAGACAGGATGTAGCCTCTTTTGATGTAGGAAATGATGAACTTGCCTGGAACATGGGTTACAGAAATATCAAGTTCCATCCGGATGCTACTTCTTTGAACCGAAATCAAAATAACGATGTGCCTATTTTCCGTTATTCCGACGCCATCCTGATGAAAGCAGAGGCTATTCAGAGAGGAGGCGCCCCTACGCTGGGTGCAACTGCTTTGTCTCTTGTGAACTCAATCAGAACCGCAAGGCAGGCCACTGCTTTCACAGCGGTGACGCTCGAATCCATTTACGAGGAAAGAGCGCGGGAATTTGCTTCGGAGATGTGGCACAGAAACGATATGATCCGATACGGAAAATTTGAAAACAAATGGGGATACAAAACCAACAGTGACGTTACCAGACGCATTTTCCCTATTCCTAATTCTGCTCTTTTACTTAACCCGGCGTTAGTCCAAAATCCCGGATACTGACAAAAAAGCCTCCGCGCCCGTTTTTGGGCACGGAGGCTTTTTTGTAAAAAGTTTTCAATCAACAGCCTGCCGGGGCTGCCAGTCAATGGTCAGATTTTATCTTTCCGCCCGGTTTTACGTATTATTGAATAAATATCCGTTCGTCTGTCTTTTAAGTTCCGGACACTTCCAAATTGGTTTAATTCCCTTAACATGTCAATGTCCACATCGGCAATTAAAATCATTTCTGTATTGGGCGTAGCTTCGGCTTTTATTCCATTGGTGGGAAACGAAAAATCGCATGGGGTAAAAACCATAGATTGGGCATATTGAATATCCATATTGTGGACTTTCGGCAGGTTGCCCACACTCCCGGCGATAGCTACATAACATTCATTTTCAATGGCCCTCGCCTGCGCACAGTTCCTTACTCTTGAATAACCATTTTGGGTGTCGGTCAGAAAGGGCACAAATAGTATATTCATTCCCTCATCGGCCAGAATGCGGCTTAATTCGGGAAATTCAACATCGTAACAAATCAGGATACCTATTTTTCCGCAGTCTGTATTGAAGGTTTTTAACGTACTGCCGCCCTGCATCCCCCATACCTTTGCTTCGTCCGGTGTGACATGTAACTTCTCAAATCGTTCAATTCCCCCATCTCTCTTGCATAAATAACCTACATTGTAAAGACTGTTATCTACAACCTCAGGCATACTTCCGGTGATGATATTAATGTTATAGGAGATGGCAAGCTCCGAAAAGCGATTCACGATTTTCTCTGTATACTCGGCCAACTTCCTGATCGCCTCCGCTTCTGCGAGGTGATTGTAATCAGACATCAACGGGGCATTGAAGAACTCAGGAAACAGCGCAAAATCACACCGGTACCCCGAAACCGCATCCACAAAATACTCCACCTGCTGCATGAGCTCGTCAAAGTCGTTGTATAGCCTCATCTGCCACTGAATCAGGCCCAATCTGATGATTGACTTTGTGAAGGCGGCCCGATCAGAGCTTTTCTCATAGTATACATTATCCCATTCAAGCAGCACCGCATATTCGTTGGAATCTTTATCCCCTTCCAGATAACCTTGCAATATTCTGGCAGGGTGAAAGTCATTTGACAATTGAAAGTTCAGTACAGGATCGTGGATATCCTTGTTCCGTACTTTTTCAATGTACTCTTTCGGGGTGATCGTATCAGCATACTGATGGTAATTGGGGATACGCCCGCCAAAAATAATTCCTTTCAGATTTAGTTTCTCACACAGTTCTTTTCGGTAATCATACAAACGCCTTCCCAGGCGCAGGCCGCGAAACTTGGGCCTGATAAAAACATCAATTCCATATAATACATCTCCCTTCTTGGTGTGGGTATTAAAACTATAATTTCCAGTTATTTGTCTGTACGTATGTTTCGTGTCAACTTTCTCGTAGTCAACAATAATGGATAAGGCACAGCCTGCCAGTTCATTATCGACCCTTATCCCCACCTGCCCCTCATGAAAGATGGTAGTCAGTGTTCTGATGTGATGTTCTTTCCAATAGGCATCCGGCATACTGGAATAGGTCTCGATCATCATTTCTTTGATCTCCTCGTAATCTTCCGGTTTCAGAAAAACCAGCTCAATATTCTCAATTGATTTTGCGTCCTTATTTGTTTCCATAGTCTTTCTCTCCGCCTTAATTCTTTCTCAGGATGTTGCGTTCCGGACATTAACGCTTTGGTAGCCGGTTGATTTAAAAGCTGTTCACTTTTACGAACATAGACCGTGATGGTCAACTTTTTTAGTTCTTCAATCTGATTGATGCCGCTAAAATTCCGCATAATAAAATGAAGTAACAAAGAAACAGCCCGGAAGTTTTGGCGCTTTCCGCTGCAAGACTGGTTACACTTTCCGCAGACTACGGCCCGCGAAGGAAATTGGGTTACTCCTCTTCTTTCAACCCCTCGTCGCAAACAACCGCGATTTACCCCTATCACTTGTGAATTGCCAGGGTAGCATTTAGCCCCAGATCGACAATCTGATAGACACCCGTTCGTTTAACGGAATCCAGTACGTTGTCATGAATGTCATCAAAAAACAGATATCTGGTACTTTTTGGATCATAGGCTACAGACAGTCGGCTGTATCTTTGAAAAGAGGTTTGAATTTCCGGACAATTTGAGATTTTATTTGGCAAATAAACTTTAGAATCGGTGGGCACATATGCGGAAAGCCTTCTGGATAAGTCAAACATAGAATCCGGTTCTGGGTATACGAGTTTGTATGTCATCATGCTTAGCGATATGGCCGACAAAATCACAAATAATATACGGGTTCCAGCGTAAAAATTTAATACTACTGGCAAGAGCAGTTCAATCGAGCATGCTGCAAAAAACAGTCCAACGAAAGGGAGAGCCGGCAGCAGATAATGGTCTCCCTGCTTTACACTAATCAACATGGGAAGGATCACCGAAGCTGTCAGCAGGAATGTCAGAAAGCATACTTTTTTCGATTGAGAAGAAATGTATGGCTTACCTCTCAGGTAAAAGTTTGCGGCAAAAAGTGCTGTAAGCATCACAAGGTGAGGTATGATGTTAAATAACAAAAGCTTAAGGAGATGAAAGTGCGCTGTCCAGTCATCAGCAACCTTCTCCCTTTTCTTTAAGAGCGCTGCCATAACCTGCCCCTGGAAATAGTTTGTAAGAAAATAACTCGCAGGTGAATACTGCATAAGCAGGAACATCAGGGACAGCAAAACCGCAAACGCTGTTACAGTACCTTTTAACGCAATTTTATAAAAACTCCTGCCATAAATAAAAGAATAAATAGCCGGGAACGCCAGTGGGTAAATCCCGACGGGCCCCTTTGTCAAACACGCAAAAACGATCAGGACACCAGAAGCCACCCAGTAGAAAACTCTGAATTTACCACTGGTTATGGCCAGTAATTGGAAATAACAGGCTCCTAAACAAAAAACGGCCATTGTTGTATCCAACAGATTGTTTGGCATGCTCCACCATACCATTCTAAGACCGTACCACAACAAAATTGGCCACCACGCTTGTTCTCTGATCTGGCTGTTCTGTTCAAATAGCTTTCTCCAGACGCAGACGATCAGCCATATACTTACGAGTAGAATAATCGTATCGTAGATATTTTCGACTGCCGTGGTATCTCCCAACATCCTGAATAGAAGAGATTCCAGAAAAAACATCAAGGGTGGATGCTCACAAAAAAAAGAACAATAATTGTAAGGGAGCCAAAACGAATCGGCAAAGTGGGGTTCCCAAATGGTACCCTGACCTATAGCCATGTTTCTGGCAATTGCGGCATAGGCCAGCCCATCCATGAATAACACGTTGTCAAAGGACCTTGGAATAAAAGTCATTGCTATGAAACAGATCGTCAGAAGCCAGCCCCAGTTCTTAATGTATTCCTTTTTTCTTCCCAAATAACGCTCCCTCCCTATACCCATTCTGATAAAATCTTTACACTTAAGTGATGCACTAACAATGCCGGTTCTATTGCGCTTGTCTGCCCAAACGACTTGTAAAGATAACCTTCCCCTACATTTACAGGTGATTTTTTTAGCATTTCCAACAACCCATTTATCTAACGGTACTTTGTGAACGATCAGGAGAGAACAAAAATTCTTTAATTCAGCAAAAATTGCCTTTTTCCAATACTATATCCGTCCAGTTAATAGTACTCTATTGCACCGACTTGATCACCGTATAATACCTGGTTCCTACCGGTGAATAACAATAACGTTGTATTGTCATTAAATAACGCAATATTTAGGGTGAACTTTGAACCGTTTTTCATAGTTCCCGTTGTTGAAAGCAACTACTCAGTTAAGGATGAATATATAATTATTTCAATATTTAATTAAAACCACAACTACTGGTTTCTTTCATCGTAAATACCAGTTGCCAGGCATGTCACCAGATACCTTCTCAAACAGAACGATATTTTAATGAATTTTGATTTCCAAACTGGTGAACAAAACCCTACACCACCAGAACTAGCGGTGGTAATTCCGGTTTTCAATGAGCAGGATTCCATACAGAAAGTAATCGGGGAATGGATCCCGGAGTTAGAAAAATGGTGCTCGAATTTTGTTGTACTGGCTATCGATGATGGCTCCCGTGATCATTCGCTGGCAATATTATATCAGTTGCAAGAGCAGTTTGGAAAGCGCCTGGTTATCATAACCCGTCCAAACCGGGGGCATGGGCAAACCTGCCTGGAAGGATATCACTACGCCGGTAAATTAGGCGCCCGCTTTGTTTTTCAGATTGACTCCGACTGGCAATGTGATCCTCGCTATTTTCCTGCTTTCTGGCAAATCCGTAACCGGGCGTTCGTAATTTCAGGAGTCAGGACGAGCCGCGACGATGGCTGGAAACGTATCATCGTTACAAAAACGCTGCGACTCATGTTACTGCTAGCATTCAGGGTGGATTGCCCGGATGCTAATGTTCCGTACCGGCTGATGCAAACAGAAGCGATACAAAGTGCGATTCTTCGAATTCCTGAGGATTTTCATCTCGCCAATGTGGCACTCGCCGTTTTGCTTCGACGCGACAAATCTGTTACACATTCCTATGTTCCGATCGGTTTTAGAGAGCGGTATGGCGGCGAGCCCAGCGTAAAACTGCCGCTTTTCGGAAGAAAGGCCATTGAATTGTACCGCAATATCCAAACCATGCTGACTAACCAGGCTAAAAGCATCCAATGAAAGTCGATTATCTGATCATTGGCTCAGGGCTGACGGGAGCCACCATTGCGCGGCATCTGGCCGACAACAACCGGGAGGTGATGGTGATTGACCGGCGCACGCACGGGGGTGGCAACGTGCACGACGAGATACACCCGAGCGGTATACCTATGCATACCTACGGGCCCCACTATTTTCGGACAAATTCTGATGAACTTTGGGCTTACGTAAATCGGTTTGGATCATTCTACAGATTTGAAGCACAGGTTAGGTCCTGGGTTGATAATGCTTATGAGCAATGGCCCGTAGACGAAGCCTATATCCGGAAGGCGGTCGGCATGGCCTGGCAACCGGCTCATCGGGGTATCGCCCGAAACTTTGAGGAGGCCTCACTAGCTATGATGCCACGGGTAATCTATGAAAAATTCGTAAAGGGGTATAGTGAAAAACAATGGGGCGTACCGGCCCACCTGCTTTCGGCGGACCTTGCAAGGCGTTTCGACGTGCGGTCAGATGATGCCCCCCGGTTTAGCCGTCATAAGCACCAGGGCCTTCCGACAGACGGTTACGCAAATTGGATGGCCAATATGCTGAAAGGAATACCAACGAAGCTAAATGTAGACTATTTGAAAAATCGAGAAGTATTTCGGGCACGACGTATGCTGGTATTTACAGGGCCCATTGATGAATTTTTTGGATTCCGTCTAGGAAAGCTCCAGTACCGCGGACAAGTCCGCACGCACCAGTATTTACCAAATGTTGACTATGCACACCCCTGCCCGCAGGTTAACAATCCGCAGCTGCACAATGGCCTCCATATCCGAACGCTGGAATGGAAGCACATGCTTCCATCGCACATATCTCGACAAATTTCCGGTACGTTGCTCACCAGAGAAAAGACAATTACACCTACCTTGCCGGATCATTACGAATATCCCTTTCCAGATGCAGAGAACCGGGCCTTATTCAAACAATATGCACAGCTGGCAGAGCGCGAAGCAGATACACTTATTTGTGGACGGCTGGGAGAATACCGGTATTATGACATGGATCAGGCTATCAGCAGGGCGAGAATGCTCGCAGCAAAAATTCTTGTACATTGAAAAAGCAGCCTCTAAATGACCTCCGGTCAATTATTTGTTTTTGTCTTATTGCGGGCTCATTGCTGAGCAGCCTGTTGTTTTTTGCCATTCAGCTCCGGTTAATGCGGGTTGAGGTACTTCGGGACTACGGGGAGGGGCATACGCTCTGGATGTCGCAGCAAATCACCAACCTGACCATCGCCTACAGGCCGCTTGACGGGCTCCCCTATGTCATTTTTCCTTATCCACCTTTATATCTGATTGCTTCAAAGATAGTCAGCCTGGGGATTGGTGACTTACTGCTTAGCGGCCGTATTGTTTCGCTGGTAAGTACCTGCGGGCTTGCCGCCTTGATAGGACTGCTGGTTTTTCAAAGCATTCCACGCTCATTTTCGCGATTATGGCGTCTGGCCAGCGGCGGCTTAGCTACTTCACTGGTATTTTCTACAGCCAGTGTAATTGGCTGGGCCAGTCTGATGCGGGTAGATATGCTCGGCATAATGTTGATGTATGCAGGCCTGGCCGTTTATATCCGCTCCGGCAAAAAAAGGTCAGGACAATATTTTTCGGCAATTTTGTTTGTTATGGCTGTTTTCACCAAACAAACCCTACTGAGTGCACCTCTTGCCTGTTTAATTTTTGGCCTTTTTGCCTATCCCCGAACAACAATCCGTGTGTACAGCTTCGCGTTGCTGCTCGGGCTTGCCGGGCTTTGTATTTGTTACTGGCTGACAAATGGCGGTTTTCTGAAAAATATACTCAATTACAATTTGAACCCATTTTCGTGGGAAATCGTGTTTGCACAATTTTCCAGTCATCTGCGCCTGAACATCTCACTCAAGTTGTTGCTTTCCCTAACTTCCCTGGCCGCCTTATACAATGCAAAAAGCATCAGACGAAACGGTTGGAAGCAATTTATTCTTTTGAAATCCTCGAAGCCCTATTCCCGCGCCATTTTGATTGGCACTATAAATGCGGCACTTGCTGGTTTACTGGCCATATCCATTGGAAAGATGGGATCCATTTACAATTTTTTTCTTGCCTGGGACGTGTCGCTTTGTTTGCTGGCCACGCTCTATTTGTTTCGTCTGCTGGCCACCTGGCATGCAGATCATCCCCGCAAAAAAGGTTACCGGCTCATTCTGTTATCATCGCTCATCCTTTTGTTTGTTCCAAGCAGATGGGTTATTTCAACTGTCACTGAAGATTTCAGCAGACAAATTAAAGAAGAGGCTCAGTTGGTCCATTTGATACGTGCAGCACCAGGACCCATTTTGTCTGATAATATGCTGCTCCTCACCAAAGCTGGCCGCAAAATAGAGGCCGAGCCAGCTACCCTTAGCTTTTTAACAATGGCCAACGGTTGGGACGAGCGTCCTTACCTGCGACTCTTTGAAAGCAGTTATTTCAGCCTGATTGTGACCACTCCACTCATGCATGCGGCACGTTACAGCCCTGCCGTGGTATCCTCAATCGAAAAAAATTACCAAGCTACCGGAAGCATTGGAAGTTACCTCATTTACGAGCCAAAAGCTGCTAAACGACATCCGGATGGTAGTTCAAACCGGCCTTCACTATTCCCGTCGGTCATTAATGCTCCCTGAACAGCCTATTTTTGTTGTGTAACCTGGAACACAGCAACAACCGAGCCAGGCAGTGAACCTGCCAGAACCCGGTTGTGAACCACCAAATACGGAGCAATCTGAAATTAGTGCCAAGTTGGATACCAGGCGACGGGCGTAATTCAGAGTTTAAAGAGATACCAGCCTTATGCTATTTGGTCAACAGCAACTCGCTATAATAAACCATCTCGGCGGTAATTTTTCCATTCTCATCAAAACTGTTGCTGATATGCACAGGAAGCGCAATTGCCTTTTTGTCTGACCTGCGCACCAGGTTATACTTCCACCATGACAGCACCTCGCGTCCGTTATCCATTTCGTATTCCAGATAATCGGGATAGCCGAATAGATCAATACTTTTGATTTCATAGGTATCGAGGAATTTTTGCCAGCTTCCCTTTATTTCTGCTTTGGTGGCAGACTTGCCAAGTTCATTATTGATATTTGTGAAACTCGCGTCGTCACTAAAGAAGCTTAAAGCTTTGTCAAGATCCCCCATTTCAAAAGCGTACATCGATTTGCGTACGGTATTGATATTTTCATGATGATTATAGATCTTACCGTTGGTACGTTCAGCATAGCTTGCCCCTATTTCATCAATTACACGCCCGTTGCTATAATTGATAATGGTTTTGATTTTATTGTCTTTGGTGAGTTTGTACAAGCGATGCGCTGCGGCGTTCAGCTTTACACCCGTTTTTTTATGCACACCTTTCAGAACGCTCCAGGTTTGCACCCAAACCACCTCATCCTTATTATCTTTCTTATATTCCACCGCGTCAGGGTAAGACTCAGGATAAGGCTCAATGGCATAATAATCCAGCTCCCGTTTGTAACGGAGCGCGAGGCTAAGAAAGGCCGCCTTGTCAGTTCCCTTATCGTTATAGGTTGCCGTGGTACCGTTGTAGGATTTAAAGTCGTCAGTCAGATAACCCGCAATTTTGGCAGAATCCCCGCTGACGGTAGCCTTAATAAATTCGTCTACCAGGGTAATAGCAGGGTGCTCTATGTACACGGTTCCGTTTGCCTTTTTCTGCGCAAATGCAGTTGTAACACCCGATACGGTAATAAGGAGCAGTAACAATTTTTTCATATCCGTTGTTTTTAAATTTAGTTTATAAAACCAGTGCATCAAGACCTCAAAGTTCCCATTTAAAGCAGTGCTTCTGTGAGGAGATTTACCGCATTGTTTACCACATTCTCGTTTTAAAACCGGACAAATTGCGCAGCATCCGGAGAAATTCAGCTTTTTGCCTGCCATTAATGAAAAAGACCCTGGCTCGTAATGATATAGTTATCCCGGAAGATTATCTTTATAGGGATGACTCAACTCCGTTATTCCACTCTTTTACTCCTTCTTTTCGTTTTCAGAAATCTGGTTTTCGGACAGGCAGGTTCTGATTATGAGTTCATATCCACTGCCCAGGGGCTCTCTCAGGGACTTATTAATGATATGGTGCAGGACCGCGAGGGCTTTATCTGGATAGCTACGAAGGGCGGGCTCAACAGATACGACGGTTACACATTCAAAACCTTTACGACCGATCCGCAGGATTCCAGTTCCATCAGCAGTAATTCGGTCAGCAATTTACTGGAAGACAGCAAGGGAAGGCTTTGGATAGGGACACACGACGCAGGTCTGAATGTGTACGATAAAATATCAGGTCGTTTCTTCCGGATCTCGCACCAGCCCGGCAGCCAGTCCTGCCTCTCCGGCAACCGGATCGTATCGTCGATGATAGAACTTCCCAATAACCAAATACTCATTTGCCCGCAGGGTGCCCCACTCAATATCGTCTCACTTGGTAGCAACCTGGCCTCCAAGCCATTCGTAACCCAGCTTCGGCTGCCCGGAGACCGGGAAGTACTGGGCGTGGAAAAAGATGACAAGGGGTATATATGGGTGGGATGTACCGACGGAAGTATTTATATATATACCCCATCTTCCGGGTCGTTCGAAATGCTGACCGACGGCCATAGGTTCACCGGGCTTATCGAGAGAGTCGGCACTCACATATCCACCCGAATTTATCAGTTATTCATTTCCAAGCCTTTCCCACTCAACGTGATCGAACTTCAGGATTCAACCGGCCGGATGCACCCGGGTATCATCCGCAACGGGATAGACGGAAACCTGCTGATCGCCAATCGTTTCACTTTTAAAACAGGAGCAGAGGGCAGCACATTTTATGATTTCAGCTTCCTGAAGGCAGGCGATCCGATTGACAAGGCGAAAGGTTACTTTTTAACAAAGGCGGGCAGGGTGCTGGCCATCAAATGCATGTTGCTGGACAGGTCTGGCATGTTGTGGGTGGGAATGCTGGGATATGGACTTTATAAATACCGCCTCGGCGGAAACAGGTTCACCACTACCCTGCCTAAACTGAGTATACAACGGATTACCACGTTAAATAACGGCAAGGTATATGTGCAGGGCTGGCGTTCGCAGACTGCGGTATCATCAAACGGTATCGCATGTGCCAATCCCCTGGGTCATCTGGTGAGCAGCAATCCTCCCATCATCTTACTGCAGGCCATTGATGACAGGGATTACTGGGTATATTTCCCTGGGCAATTGAAATTGAAGCGATATTCCGAGGGACTCAAACTAAAAGCCAGTTATCAGGAGCCAGTGAACCCGACGCTTACCGAGCAGTTACAGCCCCTGATCCAGGACAGCAGACGTAGGATATGGCTTTGTGGAGCCAATGGATCTCTGGCAAGAATTGACCCTGTCACCGGCAGGTTGTCCAGGTTTATATTAAATACCCAACCACGGGCAGGCAGTGCGACCACTATTCAGACAACCGCATTTTACGAGGACAAATCAGGTGTTTTCTGGATCGGTACCGAACACGGCTTTGCCCGGCTGACCTTTAAAAACGATGTAACTCCGCCGGATGTGCAATGGTTTAAAAACGAACCGGGAAACGCCCGGTCACTGAACTATAACTACGTTTCCTGGTTTATGGACGACCCTTCCGACCCTGACTATTTATGGATCAGTACCAAAGGCGGGGGCGTGAACCGCATGCAGAAATCAACCGGTAGCTTCGTTCATTTCACAACAAGGCAGGGTTTGCCTAATGATGTGGTATACGGAACGCTGGCAGATACAGAAGGAAATATATGGGGCAGTACCAACCGGGGACTATTTTGTATGTTAGCCAAGGGGAGAAAAAGTAATGGTGAGTCCGTTATCAAGATGTTCAGTACCAGCGACGGGCTGCAGGCAGATGAATTCAACACCAATGCATTTGCAAAGCTAACTACTGGCGATCTGGTATTCGGAGGTGTGAACGGCCTTAACATATTTGACCCAAAAAAGGTCCTGGCTTCCAGTTTTACACCCCATGTCTATATCACAGGCATTCAGATCGGAAACAAAACCCTGATGCCCGGTGATACTACCGGCGTGTTGCGAGCAACCATTGAACAGACGAAATCCATTACGCTAAGTCATCTGCAGGATGTGGTAACACTTGAACTTTCATCCCTTGATTTTACCGCTCCGCAGCAGAACAAATATCGGTACCAGTTGGTGGGCATAGATCGTGAATGGGTAGAGAGTGGTAACCGCCGAACGGCCACCTACCTGCATTTGCCAGCCGGAAATTACGTGTTCATGGTACAGGGAAGCAACAGCCAGGGTATATGGAGCGATCATATCGCCGAGCTAAAAATAGAAGTACTGCCCCCCTGGTGGAGAACCTGGTGGGCTTATGGGATCTATGCTTTGCTGCTGATACTCGTTTTCAGGACATTTCTGAAATTTAACATTAACAAGGCCAAACTGCAATCACAGTTAGCATTTGAGCAACTGGAAGCTAAAAGGGTGAAAGAGCTGAATACCGTCAAGACGCGGCTTTATACCAATATTACCCATGAATTCCGCACTCCGTTGACGGTGATCATGGGAATAGCACAGCAGGTGATCGAAAAACCGGGAGAACAGTTTGAAACCCGGATGGATATGATCGTACGCAATGGCAAAAGTCTGCTGAACCTTGTGAACGAGCTGCTGGATCTCTCCAAACTGGAAACCGGTAAAATGCAGTTGCACGTATCACACGGCAATGTAATACACTTTCTCCGTTACCTGGTTGAATCCTTTCATTCCCTGGCGGAAAGCCAGCAAAAGCAACTTCATTTTCTGACAGAGCTGGATACACTGTTTATCGAATACGACCAGGAAAAAATCAAACAGATTGTTTCCAACCTGCTCTCCAATGCCATCAAATTCACCCTAGCAAAAGGGAACATTTATATCAGTGTAGCTGAAAATACAGCATTCAACGACTACTCTCTGCTAACAATTAAAGTAAAAGATACGGGAATCGGTATCCCGGAAGATCAGCTGCAGTTTGTTTTCGACCGGTTTTACCAGCTGGACAATAGCCATACCCGCAAAATGGAAGGCACGGGCATTGGCCTGGCGCTTACAAAAGAGCTGGTTAAATTAATGAAAGGGGAAATTACCGTTAAAAGTCCACCGGCAGGTGCGCTCAAAGGGAGTGAGTTTGCGGTAACATTGCCGGTAAAGAAAGTATATACTGCATCAGAAAATTCATCTGCCAATTTTGAAACACAAAGTACCTCAGAAGTATACCCTGAACCGCAGCTCCCGTTAGCTGAGACTACAAAAACGAGTTCCACTGTCCCTTTGATATTGCTGGTGGAGGACAATGCAGACGTGGTGGCCTACCTGGCCTCCTGCCTGCCCAACTACCAGCTTGCCGTTGGCAAGGACGGCCGGGAAGGTTATGAAATAGCCCTGGAAATGATTCCCGACCTGATCATCACCGATGTAATGATGCCCTTCATGGATGGCTTTGAACTGGTGCAAAAATTACGCCAAAGCGAAAGCACCAGCCACATCCCCATGATCATGCTGACGGCAAAAGCCGATGTCTCCAGTAAAATAGAAGGATTGCAGCAGGGTGCTGACGCATATCTGGAAAAACCATTTAACGCCGAAGAACTGCGGGTAAGGATCAGGAAATTGCTGGAAATGCGTAAAAACCTGCAACAGTATTACCTCAGAAAAGCAGGCTTGCAGAATCAGACATTCCCGGAAATAGCGGGCCCTGAAGATAAAATGGGCAGTCAGGCCATGGAGGACCGTTTTGTCAAAAAAGTAAGGGAATCCATAGAGCAAAACCTAACCGACGCGGACTTTACCGTCGAGAAACTCAGCAAGCTGGTTTTCATGAGCCATTCCCAACTACATCGAAAACTGGATGCGCTCACAGGATGTTCTCCCAACAGATTTATCCGGATGATCCGCCTTGAAAAAGCAAAGGCGTTGTTACGGGATCCAGCCAACAGTGTTGCATCGGTTGCCATGGATTGCGGCTATGAGGACCCAGGATACTTTGCCAGAATTTTCAAACAGGAATTTGGTGTTACCCCACAGAAATGGAGGAATGCAACGGATTGAATATTCCTTCAACCCAACAGGTACATCAACCATCCCATCCCCTGCCCTGCCTTCGGGCTATGATTTACTTTTCTCACCTAATCTCCCCTTTTGCCATACTTGGCCAAAAGCAGGCACCAGGCAATACCCGCCCGGCAGATGCATTCAAAGTGTAGCAAAGAAATAATCTATTCAAAACCAGGCCAATTCGAAGGGCTCGGGTGTACTATTACAGGTGGTGGTACGGCAGCCAGGATACATTTTGTGTTATGATTTCAAAATTTATTGAAATAATCACAAAAATGGCAAGGGTAAAAGCCAAAAAACTTCTCTTACTTTTTAAATAAAATATATAATAATTATTCTATAATATCCTGTCACCTATGGGCGTCAAAGAATCGAATTTCCTACCAACAGATCAGGTAAGTCATCTTAATCTGCTGTCGGATGTGAAGTCTTCGGGGATGATAGATTCGGAAAAACTGATCCGGAAAAACTTCGAGGTAGACCGGGAAAAGGGATACGAGTTGCTTTTCAAACGATATTACCAGCCGCTTTGCAGCCATGCGGTGCGGTTTGTTTATTCCAAAGAAGTTGCTGAGGACCTTGTAATGGAGATTTTTAGCCAGTTCTGGCAGAAGAATCTGCATTTAGGAATTCAAACCTCCTACCGTGCCTACCTCTTTACCACGGTACGGCATGCAGCCTATGCCTACCTGCGTGCGGAATTCAGCCGGGAAAAACCGTCTGAATTTCTCGTGGAAACCAATGGTACACCCGGGCCTGATACCCCCCAACAACTGCTGCAGTTCCACGAGCTATACGTAAAGATTGAAGAGGTAATCCGCTCTGCCTCTCCTCAGGGCCAAAAGGTTTTTGTCATGAGCCGGTTTGAAGGCAAGAAAAACCCTGTAATTGCTGAGGAACTGAACCTTTCCACCAAAACGGTGGAGGGCCATATTACCAAAGTGCTTGCCCTCCTAAGGCAATCCTTACGCAACTATGGTATGCTTTCTACGCTGCTAGGCACTTTCCTTATCTAAACCCTGAGGTCAGGCATCTTTTATTCCTAAAATTTTCAACGATGAATGAGACAATATATAAACAGACGGTCAGGGCTTTGTTTGAAGGCCGTGCCACCGCTCCGCAGAAATCTATGATCCTGGATTTCCTGTCGGTTCCGGAAAACCAGGAATTGTATTTTTTGTGGCTGGAAGAATGGGAACTTCAAAATCCCCAGATCATTGCAGACACCGATCCGGCCTATTTTCGGCTTATTGGAAAATCCATAGCCCCTGAATCTCATACCCCAACCCCTCCCGCCACCCCTCGTAACTGGTTTTGGCTGATGGGTATTGCCGCCTCCGTAACTTTTTTACTGGTGGTAACAGGATACCTGTTCAGGGATTCCATTTTACACAAAAAGTACACCACAGCTTATGGTGAGCTCAAAAGTTTGGTTTTACAGGATGGCAGCCGCGTCGTTTTAAATGCCAATTCAACACTCACAGTTCCCCGGTTTGACTTTGGAAAGAAATCCCGTGAGGTACAATTATCCGGAGAAGCCGAGTTTTCGGTCACACACCTGCCCAATAACCGCCGCTTCATTGTTCGCACACCAGACCAGTTGGAAGTACAGGTTTTGGGAACCGAGTTTATGGTTTACAGCCGGGCGAGAGGAAGTAAGGTGGTATTGAATAAAGGCAGCGTACAGCTGCGCTCACTAAAGAACAAGGACACAAAACCACTGGTAATCAGCCCGGGAGATGTGGTGACGGTATCCAAACAGGGAAGCCTTACGCTCAGCCACAATCAGTCGGTAGCGGCGCATGCAGGATGGAAAGACCACCACTTTACGTTTCAGGACACCCCCGTTTCCCAGATTGCCGACCAGTTGAATGAAACCTTTGGAGTCCGGATCATCATTGCCGATTCGTCTCTGTCAAAACGTACCCTGGGTGGAACATTCAAAGCGGAGACCGCCGACGACTTTTTGCAGGTCATGTCCGATATCCTTGGAGTCAGAATCATCCCCGGCACCGGTAAAACTCCGGAAACATATACCCTAACCTACTAAATCTTAACCCCTCATTAATTATGAAACAACCGTTACGTTTATCACTACTGTCTGTAAGTGTCGCAGCCGTACTACTCGCAGCTCCGTGCCCTTCGGTGCTGGCGAGTGTCTCGCACCTGCCCGTGGGAACCAATCCTTCGGCCCAGTACGAGCCGTCCAAAATCACATTGCGGGAAGCGCTTGTAAAATACAAAAAGCACTACGACCTGGATATCTTATACGAAGAAAAACTATTGGAAGGCATCACTGTTGCTCCCACAGCGCTCCTGTTTGGCAATAATGCAGAAAAAAGCCTGTCCCAGATATTAAAACCATTTGGCCTGAAAGCGAAAAAAGTGAATCAGGTAACGTTTGTAATCTTGTCGGAAAAAGCACTGCAGAAAAAAACATCGCTGCACGATGTCGAGCCTGCGGGTTCTTCCGGCGGCCCGTCCGCGGAGCGCCCGGCAGATCTGACCGCCCGGCTCAGCAATATGATCACGGAAAATGTAGTACGCAAAGTGGCTGACATCAAGGTAACGGGTTCGGTCAGCAGCGAGTCGGGGGAGAAACTTCCAGGCGTAAACGTGGTAGTGAAAGGGACGCAGCGCGGTACTTCGACTGATGAAAACGGAAATTTTCAAATTGAGGCTCCTGACGAAAACAGTGTTCTGATATTCAGCTTCATAGGACATGTAAAACAAGAAATCCCTGTCGGCAACCGTACCTCTTTTAATATTATCCTCAAAGCTGATGACATGTCGCTGAATGAGATTGTGGTGGTAGGTTATGGCGAAATAAAAAAGACAGATGTTACCGGCGCAGTGGCTTCCATCCAAACCCAGGATATTACTCGTGCCAACCCGGTAATGGCGACAAAGGCGATCCAGGGGCAGATCGCAGGGGCCACGGTCACCAAGTCGAGCAACAAACCCGGTGCACCGTATAACATTACCATCCGCGGGGAAAACACGGTCAATAACTCCACGGAGCCTCTTGTGGTCATTGACGGACTGATGGGCGGGAACCTTAACAACCTGAACCCCAATGACATACAATCCATGGACGTATTGAAAGATGCCTCATCTACCGCCATTTACGGATCGAGGGGAGCAAACGGTGTGATCATTGTGACCACAAAAAAAGGTCTTTCAGGGAAGCCAAGAGTGAGTTACGACGCTTATGTGGGTTATAAAGTACCGGCCCATTTACCCAAACTGATGAATGCCCAGCAGTTTTATAAAAACACGTATACCGACAGGATTCTGGAAGGTGCCGTGGGGGCAACGTTTACCGCTGCCGAAATGGAGATAATTAATTCGGGTAAATCGACGGACTGGGTGGATCTCATCACGGATCCCGCATTACAGATGAGCCACAACGTAAGTGTTTCAGGAGGAACTGACAAAACAACCTATCGTTTTTCGGCTGGTTACCTGAACGAAAACGGAAATGTACTTTACACCGGTTTTAAGAGATATAACCTCAATGCAGGGCTGGACAGCAAACTCGGAGAGCATTTTAAGGTGGGGTTCACTTCCTATGCAACTTATAGCAGCCAGAATGTCGGATCCATGGAATCATTGAGGGGTGCTTATCGTGCCCGCCCATCAGGAGTACCCTACTATACTGACCTCGCCAATCCATCCGAAAATCAGGATCTCAACGTCAACGGGCTGGCTATCTGGATGGGTATTAACGACAAGCAGGTACCTAATCCCCTGGCGGATGTGGATCCAAGTAACTCCAAACTGCAGACCAACAGCCAGACGGTGATGGGAAATGCCTATGTTGAGTACATTCCGCTGAAAGGGCTCAGCATCCGTTCATCTCTATCGGCTTCCTTTGGTTCCGACAGGATAGGTGATTACCGGGGAACCTGGTCCAAATCGCAGATAGGTAATAAACCACGCGCGCAGTATGACAACAAGACGCAGGGTAACTACACTCTGGATAACATCATTACCTACAATGGAGGTTTTGGAAAACACAAGTTTGGCATAACGGCATTACAAAGTACGTTTTACCAGCGCAACGAGGCTTACATGACTGCCGTAAAAGACCTGCCTTATAATTCGGACTGGTACGCATTAAACACCGGTACCATTACATCCATTAGTAGTTCGCTTGTGGAGCGCTCGCTGCTTTCCTTCATGGGGCGTGTCAATTATTCATACAACGACAAATATTTACTGACCGTCACCGGGCGTTCCGACGGGGCCTCACAGCTTTCGGAGGGAAATAAATGGGCGTTTTTCCCATCTGTAGCACTTGCCTGGAGGCTGGGTGACGAGGCATTTATCTCTGACCTGAATGTATTTTCCAATCTGAAGCTCCGGCTCAGCTACGGACAGGTGGGTAATTCTACCGTTAGCCCATATAGCACCCAGGCCAATCTGCTTAATACCGGTTACGACTTTGACGGAACGGCGGCCTACGGTTTTGCGCCCTTAAATCTTGCTAATAAAAACCTGAAATGGGAACGAAGCAAGGAATTTAACGTAGGGGTGGATTTTGGTTTTTTCAAAAACCGTATTTCAGCATCTTTGGAACTGTATAACCGGAAAACGGTTGACCTGATCCTGAACCAAAAAATACCGACTGTCAACGGCTTTGCACAGCAAATTGCCAACGTGGGTCAGATCGAAAACAAGGGTATTGAATTGACTTTAAACACGGTTAATATTGCCAAAGGCCCGTTTGGCTGGAACAGTACATTTTCTTTCACCAGAAACAGAAACAAACTGCTTGAATTGTACGGCGACGGCCAGCAGGTAGATAAAGGCAACAAACTCTTCGTAGGAAAACCATTACGTTCCAACTTCGACTATAAATTTGACGGTATCTGGCAAACGGCGGATAAAGACCTGGCTTCCAAATACAAACAGGTTCCCGGTTCCGTACGTGTGGTGGACCAGAACAATGACGGCCTGATCTCTTCCACCGATGCTATCGACGACCGCGTCGTACTGGGTTCTGCATTGCCTAACTGGATTCTGGGTGTGACCAACAGGTTTAGTTACAAAAGTTTTGATTTCTCCTTCTTTGTGTATTACCGCAATGGCGTGCAGTATTATAACAGTTCATTATCAGGAACTTTCGGGGAAATCGGCGGAACCCGTTACAACAAGCTGGCTGACCTGGATTACTGGAGAAGCGACAACCCTTCCAATACCTATTTCGGTGTCGCCGCAGCCAACCCCTATCGCAACGCTATCAATTATCAGGATGCAAGTTTCCTACGGATTTCCGATCTGACCCTCGGTTACTCCTTACCTTCCGGCCTGATCAGCAAATGGAAAATGACCCATGCCCGATTCTATGGCCAGGTAACCAATCCTTTTGTTTTCAGCAAGTTCACCGGCTTCGACCCTGAGTTCAACTCCGCCATTTATCAGGACGACGTACCCTCTGCCGCCTATACCGTTGGTGTGAACATCAGTTTTTAAAATATTAACCAGAGCAAAAATGAAAAATTTTAAACATATACGTTCCATTACATTAGCGGTTGGGCTGACAGGCTTGATTGCCTCCGGATGCAGCGAGGACTTTCTCACAGAGAAACCTGTTACAACCTTAACCACAGACGTTTACTATAAAACAGAAGCAGGTTTTGAAGATCTGATCCGTTCCTGCTACCCATTGCTTCGGAACATCCACCAGAGTAGGCAGCTGGTTTTAAATGGTACGGATATTTTCACATCTGCATCCGGCTGGTCATCTCCTTTGGTAACGGTGGCTCCGTCCTTAGATACTTATGATGCGGGTTTTAATGCCAGTTCAGTTGCAGAACTACAGAGTCTCTGGCAACTGTTATATGCCGAAATTGGTCGTACCAATACTGCCATTGACCGCTCCGCAGACATCACTACCATGGCCCCGGCCTTAAAAGATGCGCGCGTTTCGGAAGCCAAGTTTCTTCGGGCCCTTTGCTATTTTTATCTTGTACAGCACTGGGGCGATGTGCCTATGCCGTTGAAAGAAATCACATCGGGCAGTAAAGAATCGGTTAAAGCTGCATCGGCCGACATCTATAAACAGATTATTGAAGATCTTTTGGAATGCGAAGCAAAATTACCTGTCACGGCAACCAATTATGGAAGGATCACCAAAGGCACGGCACAGTTTCTGCTTTCACGGGTATACCTGACCAGAGGCTGGAATTTCAAAAACTCCCTGGGCGGTACCGCTGCCGACTTCGACCTAGCCCTTCAGTATGCCGACAAAGTGATTGATGCCTACCCATTGGCAACATCCTACAACCTTTTGTTTCCGACACGGAATGAAAACGTGCTGAAACAATATACGGGTGCTCAAAATGACAAGAATCCTGAAATCGTTTTTGCCGTACAATACAGCAGTGAAGTGCTTACCAATAAAACGGACCTGGCTTTTGCATACGACGTGGCAGGCGGCAATAACCTGCATTCGGTCTTCGGAGGTAATGCCGATTCCTATGCCGGATCCAAAGGGCGAACCAGCGACTATAACCGGTATCAGCCGTTTCATGTGACCACGCCAGCCATGTACCGCCTTTTTGACCCGCAGTTGGACAGCCGTTACGATCACAACTTCCTGGATGCAGGGCTGGCTCTGGCAGCAGTAAAAGATTTCAAGCCCATTCCATCCAATCCCAACCTGAAAATTGACATTGCCGTAGGTGATACTGTCGTATTTTTCCCACCCTGGAATACTCCCGTCACAAACCTGAACGACAAGGGAATTGACGTGGGCGGTAAGAAAAAGTTTGCCATCATGAATGTTTCAGAGTATGGCGGTGCCTATCCCACAACCTCCGGATTCGGTGCCGGGGAATATCCGCTGATGTGGAAATTCTGGCAGCCGGGTAT